>JBBSKH010000180.1:0-5586 GCA_038256495.1 Chitinophagales bacterium | reverse complement strand
CGGCCGTGTTGCCCATAATTGACCCCCACAATCATATTGATGTATTATCGCTGGCAAATAATAAAATCTTTGAAAACCTGTACCAGCTTTGGGTGCAACACGATCCTTACAAGCACAGAGCTATGCGTATTTACGGTATTGCTGAAGAATTTATTACCGGTAACAAATCTGATTATGAAAAATATTTGGCTTGGGCAGAATGCTTCCCTCATACAATTGGCAATCCATTGTTTCACTGGACTTGTATGGAATTGAAAATGTTGTTTGGTATAGAAGAAATTTTATCGCCAGCAACAGCAGAAAAAATTTGGGATACTGTTAATAATCTATTGCAGTCAGAAAAATTCACTGCATTAAACATTGTAAAAAACTTTGGGGTAGAATTACTTTGCACTTCTGATGATTTGAATGATTCATTGGAGCATCATATTGCATTAGCTAAACAAGACAATAAAATTAGTTGTCTTCCTTCTTTACGTGGCGATAGCATCATCAATATCAATCAACCCTCGTTTTTTGAATGGTTAGATAAATTAGAGATCATTAGCTCAATCAGCATTAAAGATCTTCGATCTTATGAAACTGCAATTGAGAAAAGATTAGATTTCTTTGATGCCGCCGGGTGTTTATTAAGCGATCATTCTTTGGATAGTGGGTTCATGTTTACATCACGCAGCAATGAAAAAGCATCAGCTGTTTTTGAAAAGCTGATAAATAAAGATTTGTTGACTACTGAAGAAACAGTACAGTTGCAATCTTACCTATTACATTTTCTCGGCGCAGCATATGCCAAACGCAATTGGAAAATGCAATTGCACATTGGTGCCTATCGCTATACCAGTTCTGTTTTAAGAAACAAAGTGGGCCCTGCAGGAGGTTATGCCTGTATTGGTAATGCAGTTGATGTAGCATCACTGTGTACTTTTTTAGATGAACTAGACAAGGATAATGCATTGCCAAAAACGATCTTGTATACACTAAATCCTGCGGACAATGCAGTATTTGCTAGTATTACAGGTTCTTACTCACAAGATGGGGTGCAAGGTAAAATTCAATTTGGTCCGGCCTGGTGGTACAACGATCATCATGACGGCATCTTGCAGCAACTATTTGCGTTAAGCAGCTATGGTTTATTGAGCACAGCTATTGGTTTTACAACCGATAGCCGCAGCATTGTTTCGTTAGTTCGCCACAATTATTACCGGAGAATACTGTGCAATTTAATAGGGCAATGGGTACACGAAGGTAACCTTGCAGATGACTGGGAAGTTAATGCAACCTTGGTTAGAAATATTTCTTACCACAACATAAAAAACTGGATTAAAAAATGACCGATAATAAAATAGCGATCGTAACGGGAGCCGGCGGTACACTTTGTTCTGTAATGGCCATCAACCTCGCAGCACAGGGCTATAAAGTGGCTTTGCTTGGCAGAAGTTTAGAGAAACTAAAATTGGTAGAAGCTAAAATAAAGACTGCAGGTGGTACGGCTATTTCTATAAGTACTGACGTAGCATACGAAGCATCTGTAATAGCTGCAAAAGAAGTCATTGAAAAAGAATTGGGAATACCTTCAGTTTTAATAAACGGTGCCGGAGGTAATCAAAATGAAGCACTCACCAACATTACTGAATTTGATGACAAGGAATTAATGAACGATGGTTCTGTAAAAGGATTTTTTAATTTGAGTATGGATGTGTTTAGCAGTGTAATAAATGTAAATACAATGGGTACTGTTATTCCCTGCTTTGTTTTTGGTAAAATGATGGCTGCAAACAAAAAGGGTGTCATCATCAACATTGCATCTATGAACAGTTACCGGCCACTCACCAAAGTAGGGGCTTACGGTATTGCCAAGGCTGGCATTGCCAATTTTACCCAATGGCTCGCAGGTTATTTAGCGCCCGCTAATATCAGGGTAAATGCTATTGCACCCGGGTTTTTTCTGAATGAAAGAAGCAGAAAAATAATGTTTAATGAAGATGGCAGCCATACAGCAAGAGCAAACAGTGTACTATCACATACACCTCTAAAACGGTTTGGCGAAGCACCAGAATTAATTGGTTGTATGAACTGGCTAATAAGTAATGAAGCAGCAGGTTTTGTAACAGGTATTGTAGTGCCGGTGGATGGTGGTTTTTTAGCAAGTTCAGGTGTATAGGATTGCAATAATAAAATAATTTGATTTAAGCAGATAACACTCTAAAATAAAAAATATGAACAGCAACTTAATTAACAACGGATCCGAGCAATACAGAAAGGAAGTAGGTATGATGAACCTTGAAAGATTTATTGCTGAAAGAGAAACTATATCTGCCTGTACATTTCCTATTGATGACAACGAGTTATTGACAAGGTTCGAGCAACTGTACACCGGGGCTGTAAATGATGTGCTGAGAGAATATTGTCTGATCAACCAGGCACTACCAAACCGTATTGTGCCATTAAGGGAATACAGAACAGTTGCAGGTTTTGCATTTACTGTAAAGAGTGCACCCAATGCAAAAATAACAGGCGAAATGGAATTCCGTTCGCAAATGCTGGATGAAATGATAGAAAATACTTTCGTTGTTTGGGATACCAGCAAAGATGAACACGCCACTTTGTGGGGCGGTGTAATGACCGCAACCGCAAAGCGTAAAAAGGTGAAGGCCGCCTGCATAGATGGCGGCATCAGGGATACGCACCAAATTCTGGAAGCAGATTTTCCCGTGTTTTATAAGTACAGAATATCCAATGGCAGTTTGGGCAGGTGTCTCATTACGCATTTTCAAACCGTGTTGCAGATTGATAATGTAACCATCAAACCCGGAGATATTGTTTTGGGCGATATTGACGGTGTATTGGTTGTGCCACGGGATATTGCTTACGATGTATTGATCCGTGCAGAAGAAATAAAAGAGAATGAAAAGAAAATATTCGGATGGGTAAAAGAAGGGCAAACTGTACATGAAATAACGGAGAAAGGCGGATACTTTTAAGCTACAATAAAATGAAATTATCTTTTTTATTTTTTGGCAATAAGCCTGATGAGAAATGGCAACTGTGTAAACAAATGGGTATTGATGATGCCATCGCTAAATTAGCACCAGAGCTAACGGGCATGCCTTCTATCGATAACTATGAATCTTTTGCCACATCAAAAGAAGTGTATGAAGCAAATGGCTTTAACCTGATTGGGCTGGAGGGCGACCAGATAGATATGACGAGGATTAAGCTCGGTTTAAAAGGTAAAGAAGAAGACATTGAAAAGTATTGTTTGTTGTTGCAAAACATGGGTAAGCTTGGCGTAAAATTATTGTGTTATAATTTTATGTTTCCGGGTTGGTACCGTACCCATAAATCTTTGCCCGAAAGAGGTGGTGCAACCGTAAGCGGTTTTAATTTTGAGGCATCGCAACAAGAACCCATCAGTAAATATGCTCCTGTTAGTGAAACGCAGTTGTGGGAAAACTATCAATATTTTATAGAGGAGGTAATGCCTGTTGCAGAAGCCAATGGCGTACAAATGGCCTTGCATCCCGATGACCCACCCATTAGCCCAATTCATGGTATCAGCAGGATATTGACTTCTGCCGATGCTATCCGAAAAGCATTATCATTTTCCAGCAGCCCATCGCATGGCCTTACTTTTTGCCAGGGCACTTACACTACTATGGGAGAAGATGTAGAAGCATTGATTTATGAATTTGCACAACGCATCAATTTCGTACACATAAGAGATGTAACAGGCACTCCAAAAAATTTCAGGGAAACTTTTCATGACAACGGCCCTACGGATATGTTCCGTATGATGAAGGCGTATAAAAATATCGGTTTTACCGGCCCACTTCGCAGCGACCATGTACCCACTATGGCAGGTGAAAACAACGAGCATGTTGGGTATGAAATGAAAGGAAACTTATTTGGAATTGGTTATATAAAGGGATTGGTGGACGGTTTGTAAACAGCTAAAGTGAAACAAGTAGTATTGTTTTTAAAGACACATTTATACGCCTTGTTTTATACGCACAACAATTTGTCCAATAGGTTTTCATTTTTCACTGTTGTGTGCCCCGATAAAAACATCTTACTCATGTGCAGATTGCTTATGACTTTGTCGCCCAATCCTATGCTATTTTAGCATGCCGTTAATCCGTGGAAGAAGGTATAAAAAGCTATAATTGAAGTAAATTTCGTAAGCTTTCAGGACAAAAAATTATCAGTGCCAGCAGCACTGTTCACACACACCCTGGCAGTGAATATCAACAACAATTTTTAGAAAATCTCAATAAAAAATCTTTGCTTAGATGGGCAACAAATTATAATTTTGACAAACCGTGTCAAAATAAAAATATTTAAAATGGACAGTTTTGGCGACACTATACGCAAATTGAGAAAAGAAAAGCAACTGCCCTTACGCACAGTGGCAACTTACCTCGACATTGACCAGGCTCTACTCAGCAAATTTGAACGGGGACAACGAAAGCCGACAAGAGAACATGTGGTAAAACTTGCAGCGTTTTTTAAGGTAAAAGAAAATGATTTGCTAATATCATGGCTAAGTGATAAACTTTTTTACGAATTGGAAGATGAAGAAGTTGCTTCAAAAGCTTTGCAACTTGCTGAGGAAAAAGTTGCTTACAACACTAAACCTAAAGATAGTAAAACGAGTGTAATCAACATGATTAAAGCCATTTTAAAAAAAGATGGCCGTGTATCGGTGGCATGGTTATTTGGTTCTATTGCCAGGGAAGAAGAAAATCTAAACAGCGATGTAGACATTATGATAGAAATGAACAATGAAAAAAAATATTCTATGTTCGATTTAATAGACATTGCATTTATTATTGAAAATAAAATTAATAGAAAGGTAGATTTAGTAGAAAAAGGTTGTCTAAAAGATTTTGCCATTAAAACAGCATCCAACGACTTAATAAAAATTTATGGATAAGCCAACTCCAAAAGAAAGGGTAGAACATATATTGGAGGCCATACAATTAATAAGGGATTTTACAAATGGTATAGATGAGGCTTCATTTTTGCGAGACATTAAAATTCAAAGTGCTGTGCAATACCAGTTTTTAATTATTGGTGAAGCTATAAGCCATATAGACACCGGTATTCTAGCCAAATATAATTATCCCTGGCATATACCACGGTCGTTTAGAAATTTTATTATCCATGTATATCATGGGGTAAAAATGGAAAGGATTTATTTTGCCGCACAGGATTTGAGTGAGTTAGAAAAGCAAATAAAACTTATTTTAAAAAGTGAATTTGAGTAAGGAATTTCACTAATTTGAAAAAGTAGTTATCCATTATTTACTGTTCAAAAGCACCCCTGTCCCTAATGCCTTTCGGCCTTTTCTTTCCATTAATATCGAAGGCTTGTGGGGTGTCGTTTGTACCACTGTTTCTTGCTTTGCTTTCCTTTTTTAATTTAAAACTATGGCTGTTTAAATAAGAGTCAATGCGTGCAAAATTCGGGTCGGCAACAATATCGTTCGCCCCTTTGTAAATAGTTTGTTCAGCCGGATACAAATTATAATCCCACCGGATGCCGGTGTTTTTATTGTTGGATGTTACCTTGCCGTTTGGCCTCGG
>JBBSKH010000179.1:0-5613 GCA_038256495.1 Chitinophagales bacterium | reverse complement strand
TTATATTAAGATGTTTGAAACACAGTTGAAGGATATAAAGAAATAAGGAAACTTAAAAAAGGGGTGATTCAATTGCTGGTCTCATACCTTCCATAGGGCGCAGGTGTTTCGGAGGTTTCTTTACACCAGCTTTTGCATATGTACGGCTCAACAAAGCAGTGCGGAGGTAAAGAAGCCATCGGCCTGCTGCTGACTGTTAAGGGTATTGCAGCAAAAAAAACCTGGATACCTTGTATAGCAGAACTGGAAATTATCAACAGTCAAAAATTTTCTCTACAGCATACTACCAGTATATAGACATTATACAAACAATCAACAAAGAAAAAGAATTGGCGCAGGTAGAGGCGCAGGACGAACAGGCCCGGCAATTGAAAGCCGCAGAAGAAGCTGCCGAAAAAAAGCGACAGCGCAATAATATTCAATACCTCGGTATTACAATTGGTATTGTCACCCTGTTTTTATTGATGGTGCTGTTTGGTATGTTCCGGGTATCTGCCGGCACTATTAAAATGGTAGGATTCTTTGCATTCCTGATGTTCTTTGAGTTTATCTTTCTCATCTTCAAAAAAAATATATACGCCATCACCCATGGCGAACCATGGATGGACCTGCTTTTTATGATCGGCCTTGCAGCTATCTTGCTGCCCTTGCACCATTGGCTAGAGCATAAAGTGCTGCACTACCTTACTACCCAGAATAAACTGACTGCTGCAGGCTCAGCTTTACGAAGCAGGTTTTTACGCAGGCAGAATGAATTGTTGGAGTAAGAAATTATATACTGGGATGCACACTGATATTATGTTCAGCCCATTATCTTACAATATGGCGCTGCAGATTTCTCCTGCTTGGGTATCACATTAAAATTTCGATTTTATAGTGGCCTGTAACCACATGCAGGCAACCGTTCAGTACATATAAATATTTATTAACGATTGAACAATTTATTTATAAATGCCATAGGTTTGCTTTCGATCTGGGTGCTTAACCAAAACTTAACTGAAACCGTTCAACACTTTATACAATACTATATAGGGTAGTTGCGTTTGGCTGAATATCCGTTGAAAAATAAATAGCTGGATCGGCAAATATTCAACTTTTATTATAACTGGTTTTTATGAGATCAACTTTACTGATGGCAATATTGCTCCTGAGCAACTTATTGTTACAAGCACAAGAAGAAAGCGAAGAGAATAATGTTGTGTTAACCAAAGTTACCCGAACATTTAAGTTTGTGGCGGGCAATAGTGAAAACCCGGTGCAGGTTAAAGAAGTATCCAACCGGTTGTATACCTGCATCAACTACCGCTCCAGGGCTGGTTTTACAGAATTTTACAACGATACAGAGACTATCGATGATGTGAATATCCTGATAGATAATTCAAAAAAACATAATGTTTACCCGAAGTATGATTACTATGATGTAGATGGGTTGTTCTTTTCTGATGCCAGGGTGTGTTATTTTTCAGTGCCCCTGCCTAAGAAGGGGGTTACCGGAGAAGTAAACCTGAAGAAAACATTTTTAGACCCGAAGTACTTTACAAAGATCTTTTTTATGGATGTTATACCCGTGGAAGAGCAGGAAGTGAAAGTTATTGTTCCCTCGTGGATGAAGCTGGAACTGAAGGAATTTAATTTTGAGAAATATGATATTAAAAAATCCACCTCAACCTCCGGCGACGAAACTATCTACACTTACAATATTAAAAATCTGCCTGCACTACGATCTGAAAACGCAGCGCCCGGCAGCAGTTATTATGCGCCACACTTGTTGGTGATGTGTAAATCTGCAGCACCAAAAGGAGTGAATTACACTTATTTTAATACATTGAAAGACCAGTATAAATGGTATCATCAGTTGATATTGCAAACCCGGAATGATGAAAAACTGGTAAAGGAAAAAGCTGCGGAAATTACAAAAGGTGCTACCACCGAAGAAGACAAGGTAAAGAAAATCTTTCTGTGGGTGCAGGACAATATCAGGTACATCGCTTTTGAGAATGGTATAGCGGGCTTTAAACCGGAAAGTGCCCAGGAGGTGATGAGGAAAAAATACGGCGACTGTAAAGGCATGGCCAACCTCGTAACTGAATTAATAAAGAGCCAGGGTATTGATGCCCGGCGCTGCTGGATAGGCACCCGCCACCTTGCGTATGATTACAGTACGCCATCTCTCTCTGTAGATAACCATATGATAGCTGCCTGGATGAACAAAGGTAAACCTGTTTTCCTGGATGCTACAGAAAAATATATAGGGCTGGGAGAAATTGCAGAGCGCATACAAGGCAGGCAAACCTTGATGGAGAACGGAGATAATTATGTGTTAGACCGGGTTCCATCGGCCAGTTACCTGCAAAATACCTCTACAGAAAAAAGAGTGTTAAGTATTGAAGGCACTCATCTTAAAGGCCATGTAAGCCATACCTGGAAGGGAGAAAATAAAGAGTTTATGCTAAGTGGCCTTAACGAAATGAAGCAGGACAAACAGGAGGTTGCATTAAAAAAGTACCTGGCCGAAGACGACCAGCGCTTCGAGATCAGTAATTTAAAAACCACCGATCTGTCGGATTATAACAGGGACCTGAATGTAGAATATGATATGCAGTGGAAAGATGCCATCACCGTTTTTGACAAAGAGGCTTACCTGGATATTGATAACAGGCGCACATTTTCTAAATTCAGGATAGACAGCACTAAGCGTAAATTACCCTTCTGGTTTAGCTTTAAAGATCACCTGCTGTTTACAACAGAGATCAAACTTCCTGCTGGTATGGAGTGCAACAGCCTACCTGGTAAAATGATCATACATAAACCAGCTTATGATTTTACCGGTTCCTATACCATTAACGCCGGAACGCTGGTTTACAATTGTGAATTAACAATAAAGAACACAGCACTGAATCCTGCTCAATTTGCAGAATGGAACGCCGACATTGACACCCTTAACAATTTTTATAATCAACAAATTGTACTTACCAGCAAAAAATAAATACGGATGAAAACACTTATTACCGCCCTGGCATTGGTTGTTGTAGCCAATATGCATGCTACTGCGCAAAGCAAGGCAGATGAAAAATACAGCAAGGCTTCGGCAGAAATGCGCCAACAGGTTTGGGATAGTTATAAAGATGAATTTGTGGTAAAGCCTATACCGGCAGCCTATCAACAATATTCAAAAGTAGTGCTGGCCAGGCATACAGAGCTTACTGCAGACAGTAAATCGAAAGTGAAATTTACAGGCCTGGGTATTGGTGTAAACAAGTCGCTCTCTATAGTAGAAATAGCCAGGGAAATGATAAAGCTGAATGATAAGAATGCAATAAACTATTATTCTGAACTAAGTTTTACGCAGTTTGAAAATTCTAGTGGTTTTTATCATGACGATAAAACAACAACTTACGTGGGTGTGCGCATCATTAAGCCAGACGGCAGCATGAAAGAAATAAATGCAGACGAAATGGTGCTTACCAGGAATGAAACAAAACTAAAGAAAGCGAAGCTGGCCATTCCGGACCTGCAGCCGGGCGACATCATTGATTATTTTATTGCTACTGAACAGCAACTTTCAAATGATGTGAGCAAAAAGTCTTACCGCATTTTATTGTTTGATGATGCGCCGATAATGAATATGTCGTTCCATAGCCAGCTGGGAAAAAAATACAGCGTACAGTACCGGAGTTATAATGGGGCTCCAGACCTGCAGGTGAGCAAGAACGAGGATAAGGATATTATTATTGATGTAAAGAAAGAAAACATCCCGGCTTTTGAAACCAACCTGTGGACGGCACCTGCACAGCAGCTACCGTTCATTCGCATGTTTATTGCGATGGGCTACAGGGGGCCGGGTGCTGGTGCAATGGGGGCCAATGCTCCGGGCGAAGTAGAGGAGAATAAAGATGCAACAGAAGTAATCAATCTTAAAGGCAAAGATTTGTCTGGGAAGTACTACGAAGGCTACTGGATGAAGTATGCCAAAGCAGAATATGATGCTATAGAAAATGATGCAAAGGCAAAGGCTAAAAAAGCTGGTATCAATTTTAAAGAATTAAGTAATGAAGAAAAATCAGCCTACCTTTTTTATACTTTGCGGTTTACCAAATTATTAAATTTTGATATCAGCAGGCTTAGCAATACGCTGGCCATCGGCAACTATAATTTCGATGGCTTTGCCTTTGTTCTGTTCAGTACGCTGAAGGCGGCAGGTTTGGATCCTGCCATTATGCTATCAACAGATCGTACCGGTTACCGTATGGAAGAGGTAATGGAACCGGATGATTTTATTATGACAGCTTACCTGCCCGATGTCAAAAAATATTTTTCTATCCGCTCTGTTTATGATGCACCCTTCACTATTCCACAGGATATTGAAGGGTTGGCCAGCACTAAAAATGTAACCTTCCGCCATCCTAACGCCGTTATGGGAATGGCAATGTTTAAACTGGCGCAATTGGAAAATGGTGAAAAAGTACCCGTCTCTTACGCTGAAAGCAATGCGCATATTGATAAACTTTCCCTGGCGCTTACAGCCGATAAAAACAGCTTGGCCGTAATCCGCAGCACCACGTTAAAAGGATTTTACAAAAGGCATACTCAGGCAGAACTTATATTGTATGAAGATTTTTACGAAGCAGAACGCCAGGCATTTAAACAAGAAAAATCACTTATTGAAGAACTGGAAGACGGTAAAAAAAGCAAGAAATTTGTAGATGAAGTAAAAAGTGCATTTGCAGAAGCTAGAAAGAAACAGAAGGATGCATTTGTTGATGAAGCCAAGGAGTGGTTTGAGCAGGATGTTACCGACGTGAAAGATTACAAAATTGTAAATATGGGTGTACGCCATACCGCACCGGACTTTGTGTATAGCAGCAGCTTTAAGCTGGATGGACTGGTAAAAAAAGCAGGCAACAACTTTGTTATTGAGATTGGTAAAATACAGGGAAAGCCATTGGTTGTTAAAGAAGAGCAACGCAAGAGAAACATTGATGTATTTATGCCTTATGCCCGTACCATTGCTTACGATGTGGAACTGGCCATTCCGGAAGGTTATAGTGCAGAAGGTATTGTTGCACTGAATAAAACGGTTAAGAATGAGTGCGGGTCGTTTGTTACTACGGCTTCTGCCACTGATAAACTGGTTACCATTCGCATTCAAAAAACATACAATCATAATTTTGAACCGGCTAAAAACTGGGATAATATCATTGCATTTACTGATGCCGCAAATGATTGGACGAATGCTAAAATTTTAATGAAGAAGAAATAAATTGTAACAACTAATTGTAATAACCGGAGCCAGTTGGTTCCGGCTATTATATCAACATCCCTTGTAAGCCTGAGCTTATCGAAGGAGAATTGATAAACCCGGCTTCTACAAGCTCAGCCTGCTTTTCGACTGGCCAGCAACCCAAATCCGACTTTACTTGCCCAAAAACTTTTTCCCCATTAATAATATAGGAAACCAGCTCTTTTGTCTGTAGCATCCTAACTTCCGTACAGTTCATTTGGTCAGGTAATGGGCTATTTATTGACTACTTTGTAGATCGATTTCTAGGTACCGGTGCAGACAATGACTAATTTCAGGAATATTGAAAGTCGTGGAATTTATATGCATGGTTA
>JBBSKH010000178.1:0-5764 GCA_038256495.1 Chitinophagales bacterium | reverse complement strand
CAGGCAGCATCGCCTACACGATTAGGAAAAGAATTAATGGTGTACGTAGAACGGCTGGAAAACCAGGTACAATTATTCAGCTACATACCTTTTACCGCCAAGTTTGGTGGCGCCACCGGGAACTTCAATGCACATCATGTGGCTTTCCCCAAATACAAATGGCTGGCTTTTGCTGATGAATTTGTGGAGACAAAACTTGGATTGCAGCGCCAGCAATACACCACGCAGATAGAACATTACGATACCCTTGCTGCTCATTTCGATGCCATTAAACGCATCAATAATATTCTAATAGACCTTTGCCGTGATATATGGTCTTACATTAGCATGGATTATTTTAAACAGAAAACCAAAAAAGGGGAAGTAGGCAGCAGTGCTATGCCACATAAAGTAAATCCCATTGATTATGAAAATGCAGAAGGTAATTTGGGTATTGCCAATGCGTTGCTGGAGCACCTTTCGGGCAAACTACCTATCTCCCGTTTGCAAAGAGACCTTACTGACAGCACTGTATTAAGAAATATTGGTGTGCCGATAGCACATACGCTTATTGCTACCAAAGCCATAGAAAAAGGCCTGGACAAATTGATCCTTAACGAACCAAAACTAAAAGCAGACCTGGAAGCCAATTGGGCAGTAGTGGCAGAAGCCATTCAAACCATTTTAAGAAGAGAAAATTACCCGGCACCCTACGAGGCATTGAAAGAATTGACAAGAGGAAAAACGTCCATCGACAAAAAAGCCATCCACAGTTTTATTGGTAAATTGAAAGTTAACGCAGCAGTTAAAAAAGAACTGAAAGCTATTACACCGTATAATTATACAGGAATTTAAGAAGACAGTTTTTCAACGTCATCGAGGTCTTTGTGACGCCCGGCTGCTTTTTTAGATTGAATAAGGGTGTCAATATTTATGTAGCGAAGAAATAAATTATCTTCTTCGTATTCGTTGCTCTGCAAATATGCATCGTCAAAATTGCAGCCTTTCAACGCTTTCATTACAACAATTGCTACTGGTGGCATTCCGAAGGAGAATACATCAAAATCATCGTTGAATAAAAAATTGTGTTCAGATATATCGTGTGATGGTAAACCAAACTCGTAAAATGCTTTCAATACTTTTCTATGATTGTCAGCCGTAACATCTACCCATATATCCATGTCGCCGGTTGATCTTCTGTAACCATTTAAAATAACAGCGTAGCCTCCCACTAAAAGATAACGTACCTCGTTTTTATTGAGCGCTCTTATAAAGTCCCTGAAATCATTGTTGAAAATATTCGGCATTCTATCTGTGTTTGCCCATGTAAGTCAATTTCTTTTCCATCTTCGGCGGATTCTCCGGATCAATTCCAAACGCCATACAAGTAAGGTACCAAGCTTGTTGCAATCTTTCTGAAAGTGGTGTATCAGTTGGAAACAGTTTGTCCTTTTCAGCATCTGCATGAGAGCGTGCTTTCGAAACTGTTTTATCCATCTTGTACATGTCCAAATATAAATCTTTATTTATGTATCTCACTCGTAAAGTGAAATTCAATATCGGGGTTATTGGTGCGTTCGGTATTTAAGAACCACTCACTTTGTGCCAGGTACACCAGGTGGCCATCTTTATCTTCGGCAATATTAGCTTGCTTGTACTTTATAAAATCGTCCAGCTTTTTTGGGTCCTCGCTGGTAATCCAGCAGGCTTTGTAATAAGGCAGGTTATTCATCTGTACCGATGCGCCATATTCCTGCAGCAAGCGATACTGAATTACCTCGAACTGAAGTTCACCCACGCAACCAATGATCTTCTTGTTGCCACCAAATTGGGTGAACAATTGTGCCACCCCTTCGTCTGTAAGTTGGCGCAGACCTTTTTCTAATTGCTTGGTTTTTAATGGATCTTTATTGATTACCTCTTTAAATATCTCAGGCGAAAAACTGGGTATTCCTGTGAAGAAAAACTGCTCGCCTTCTGTAAGCGTATCGCCTATTTTAAAGTTGCCGGTATCAAACAACCCCACCACATCGCCGGGGTAAGCTTCTTCAATTACATCCTTCTGGCGGGCAAGGAAACTGTACGGGTTACTGAAACGTACATCTTTCTCCAGCCTTACATGGTTGTAGTAAGTATTGCGGGCAAACTTGCCACTACAAACCCGAAGGAAGGCAATCCTGTCACGATGCTTAGGATCGAGGTTGGCGTGTATTTTAAAAATAAAACCGCTGAACTTTGGCTCTTCTGGCTTAATATCCCGGGTGGTAGTATGCCTCGGCCTTGGTGTGGGTGCAATCCGGATAAAAGTATCAAGCATCTCTTTTACACCAAAATTATTTACCGCACTACCAAAAAATACCGGTGCCGTTTTTCCCTGCAGGTAGTCATCAACGTTTAGTTCACCATACACACCATCTATCAATTCCACATCTTCCCGCAGGGTGTTGGCATCAGAAGTGCCTATTTTTTTATCTAAGATGCCATCATTCAAATCGCTGATCTCCAATACGTCTTCGTCATTTGCCTTGGTGCCCGCCGTAAAAAAAACGATGCTCTTAGCGTGCAGGTCGTACACACCTTTAAAATCCTTTCCGCTGTTGATGGGCACCGTCATTGGATGCAGGGTGATCTTTAGTTCATTCTCTATTTCTTCTAGCAGATCAAAACGGTTCTTACCATCCCGGTCCATTTTATTAATGAAAACAATCACGGGGGTGTTCCGCATGGAGATTACTTCCATCAAACGACGGGTTTGTTCCTCAACTCCATTCACACTATCTATCACAAGTACCACGCTGTCTACCGCAGTAAGGGTTCGAAAAGTATCTTCGGCAAAATCCTTATGACCGGGCGTATCCAGTAGGTTGATCAGGTGTCCATCGTATTCAAAGGTCATAACGCTGGTGGCCACACTAATACCACGCTGCCGCTCTATATCCATGAAATCGCTGGTAGCATGTTTCTTTATCTTATTGCTTTTTACAGCGCCCGCCGTTTGAATAGCACCACCAAATAGCAGGAATTTTTCCGTTAAAGTTGTTTTACCTGCATCCGGGTGAGATATGATAGCAAAGGTCTTCCGCCTGTTGATTTCGTCTGTATATTTCATAAAGGGCGCAAAGATAGTATTTCGCCTGTAAAGCTTCAAAGGATAGTGCTATCACAAAAGCAGGCCTTTCCCCGGTGGCCACTCTCCCTGTTCCTTCGCCATTTATACTTTTTACGCAGCCATGCCGGCGGCAAGTATTAACTTTGCAGCCATGTTAAAAACGGTGAACATACTGATCAATTCCATGCGATTAACCTTGCAGGAATTGAGGGTGAATAAATTGCGTACCGGCCTTAGTTTAACCGGCGTGGCTTTCGGCATTTTTTGTATAATCGGCGTATTGGCGGCTGTAAACAGCCTGGAAAGAAATATACAAGATGAAGTGAGCAGCCTGGGTACCAACACCATTTATATTGATAAATGGGATTATGCCGGTGGGCCGGATATTCCTTTCTGGAAATTCAGGGCAAGGCCCGTAATGAAATACGAGGAAGCTGGCATGATAAAAGAAAGAGCGGTTCTGCTGGATGATATTGCTTACCTGATGCAGACCAGCGCATCTATATCGCATAATGATGATGTAATAACCGGTACAGGTGTGTACGGCATTATACCTGCACAGATAAATGTACGGCCCATTAATTTTGAGGAAGGCCGGTATTTCTCGCCCTCAGAGTTTAACACCGGAACAAATGTATGCATCATAGGCTTTACCAATGCTGAAAACCTTTTTGGCACAACGGCCCGGGCCATGGGAAAACAAATAGACATTAAAGGCAAAAGAGCAACTATAGTTGGCGTTATAAAAAAAGAAGGGCAAAATTTCATAGGCTGGGATTATGATGCCAGCGTGATGTTGCCCTATAAATTTGCCAAACAAATATTTGAAGAAGATAACAGTAATCCTATCCTGATTGCTAAAGGCAAAGAAGGCGTTACCTCGGCAGCTCTCAGCGACGAACTGAAGGGCATTATGCGGCAGGTAAGAAAACTTGGCCCAAGGCAGGATGATAATTTTTCTTTAAATTCTGTTGAAGCCATGAGTAAAGCTATTGGTGGTTTCTTCTCCATCCTCAATATTGTGGGCAGCATCATTGGCGGTATCAGTCTTATTGTTGGCCTGTTTGGCATTGCCAATATTATGTTTGTAACGGTGAAGGAACGTACTTCAGTTATCGGTTTAAAGAAAGCCGTCGGTGCAAAAAGCCGGAGTATCCTATTTGAGTTCCTGCTGGAAGCCATGATACTTTGCCTGATGGGCGGTGCTATTGGATTGTTGTTTGTATTTATTGGAACAAAAATATCATCCAGCCTGCTGGATTTCCCGATATTCATTTCAACGCCGATGCTCATTGTTAGTATTATCGTTTGCCTTGTGGTGGGCATACTGGCAGGTATTTTCCCAGCATCAAGAGCTGCTAAATTAGATCCGGTGGTGGCTATCAGGAGTTAGCATACATTTCGAAATAAACTTTTTTTGTCTTGCTGTAGCGGACTTTTTCCATTGCAATTATTTTAACTTGCAGCTTCAATTTAAAAAATCACGATCATCATTAATGCCTACTATTCTTGCTATAGAATCTTCCTGCGATGAAACGGCTGCAGCAGTTTGCACAAACGGAGCCATTCTCTCTAACATCATTGCCACGCAAAAAATACATGAGGCCTATGGCGGCGTTGTGCCGGAACTGGCCAGCAGGGCGCATATGCAAAATATTGTACCCGTTGTGGATGAAGCAATAAAAAAAGCAGGCATCAACATAAACGATATTGATGGCATCGCATTTACCCAGTCACCGGGATTAATTGGCGCTTTACTGGTGGGCACACAGTTTGCCAAGTCTATGGCCCTGGCATTAGACAAACCTTTAATAGCCGTGCACCATATGCAGGCACATGTGTTGGCAAACCTGATTGGCGATGCAAAACCGGCGTTTCCTTTTTTGTGCCTCACCGTTAGTGGCGGCCATACACAGATCGTACGCTGCAATGCTGCCACCAGCATGGAAATTCTTGGCGAAACAATTGATGATGCCGCAGGTGAAGCTTTTGACAAATCTGCCAAATTGCTCGGATTACCATATCCCGGCGGACCGTTGATTGATAAATATGCAAAGGATGGCAACCCTAACGCATACAAATTTCCCGAGCCGAAAATTGCAGGGTTGAATTTTAGTTTTTCCGGACTCAAAACATCTATACTTTATTTTCTGCAGAATGCAGGCACCGCCAATGTGTACAAAGAGGCATTTACTGCCACAGCTGAAGAAAGGCAGCGCTTCATTGATGAGCACCTGGCAGATATCTGTGCATCCATTCAACAGCGCATCATCAGCATACTCTTGAATAAATTGAAGAAAGCAGCCGAACAAACGGGCATTAAGGAAGTTTGTATTGCGGGTGGTGTAAGTGCCAACAGCGGACTGCGTGCGGCCATAAAAGAAACGGGTGACCAACTAGGCTGGAATACTTATATACCTGCATTTGAATATTGCACCGATAACGCCGGCATGATAGCCATCACCGGCTACTACAAATACCTGGCGGGCGATTTTGCTTCGTTGGATATTATACCGGGTGCGAGGGCGGAGTGGTGAGGGAAGAGTTGTTATGAATTATGAGTTATGAATTATGAGTGATGAATTATGAGTGATGAATTATGAGTGATGAATTATGAGTGATGAATTATGAGTGATGAATTATGAGTGATGAATTATGAGTGATGAATTATGAGTG
>JBBSKH010000177.1:0-5767 GCA_038256495.1 Chitinophagales bacterium | reverse complement strand
TTATACTAATATAAAACTTTATTTTTTATATGCAAAATATTTTTTATAACAAAAGATATAGGCAGTTAAAATACCAAAGCTGTCGGCAGTCCAGTCAAAAATGTCAAAGCTGCGGTCGGGTATAAAAAACAATTGGATAAACTCGGTAGTTAAAGCCCATATACAGGCTGCAATTGCAATTTTAACTGCCATATTCTTTTTTGCAGGTAAGGGTAAACTTGTTTTTGAAACCGGGTAGATGAACAACAATGTAAGTACTGCAAATAAACCTGCATGAACCCATTTATCAAAGTAAATATCATTAAGCCAGGTTTCTACAGTGGGAATATCAGAGCCAGGTAAACATATCAACACGAGCACAATCAAAAACCAGGCAATGCCGGGAATAAACTTTTTTACCTGTAGCCCGTTAAATGAAGTTTGCTGGTTTTGCATATCCGGAATTACTATCCAACAGAGGCTGAATAGGCTTCAGCATTCATCAGTTTTTCAATGTCGGCCGCATCAGTAACTGTCATCTTCACCATCCATCCATCACCATAGGGATCTGAATTAACAAGTTCGGGTTGGTTTTCAAGCAATGGATTGATTTCGGTGATTGTGCCTGCAACAGGCAAAAAAAGATCGCTAACTGTTTTCACGGCTTCTACGGTACCAAAGATTTCCTCTGCAGACAAAGCTTTCCCTTTTGCATTAATATCAATATAAACTATATCGCCAAGCTCACGCTGTGCAAAGTCGGTAATGCCTATGGTTGCCGTTGTGCCTTCTAATAAAACCCACTCATGATCTTTGGTGTAGCGGAGATTTTCAGGAAAGTTCATTTTATTTAGTTTGATGTTAACTGAATTGGATGCAAAATAAGGTATTATCCCGATTGCTATCGGGATGAACTATTTTATCACTTCTATATACATGCGTACATCACCTAAGGGGCGGTCGCCTGGAGCTGTTGGTACTGAAGCAATTTTATCAATAACATTTAATCCGCTTTCTACTTCGCCAAATACGGTATAACCCATATCAAGAAAGGGCACTCCTCCAATGGTTTTATACATATTCCTTTGAGCCGGACTGTATTTTGCACCACGTGACATTTCCATATTATTCAGTTCGGCATCGCTGTATTGTTTACCCTGTACAATATAAAACTGGCAGCCGCTGCTGGCTTTTTCGGGGTTATTGGTTCTGGCTGCAGCCAGTGCGCCTTTCTTATGGTATAAGCTTGTATCAAATTCTGCAGGAATGGTATAACCTACATCTCCACTGCCAAGCATTTGACCGGGTTGAGCGTATTTACTTTGCGGATCTCCGCCCTGTATCATAAAGCCCTGTATCACCCGGTGAAAGATAAGGCTATCAAAAAAACGTTCATTAGCCAGTTTGATAAAATTATCGCGGTGTAAAGGAGTTTTGTCATACAGTCGTATTACTATTACACCTGAGTCGGTGGTTAGTTTTATTCTGGTACCGGGTAGCTTAATTGTTTTAGGTCTCGCAATAACGGTTGCTTTAGTTTTGGGAGCTCCAGGTTTTAATCCGGGCTTCTTAGTTACAGTTCTTGTGGACTGTTTTGTAGTTTTTGTCTGTGCATTAACCTGGGTTACAAAAAAACATACTAAGGCAAGTGTAATAATAGTTTTCATCTTTTGCATAAAATAATTAGTCAATAAATTTTTGATTTTGAAAATATAATAGAATATGATCCTTTAAAAAATTTTCCTGCTCTATTAAGATAAATCCCGGCAGGGGTTTTAATTGTTTAAAATGAGGCCAGCCTTCTTCATCGTTTCCTTCCAGTACATAATAGCCGCTTAGCGAAAGTACGGTGCAAACTGCAATATGCATCAGGTCCTGTTTCTCTTCTTTGCTAAAATCCTGTTTGCCGCTGCCCAGTTCCTGTATGCCAATTAAAAAAAGTATACCGTCCATATCGGGTTTAATGCCGAAACGCTCTTTTAGTTTTATCCGTAATTTAAGCCAGCGTACCTGCAGGTCGTCTTTCACGTGTTCCATGCAGCAAATATAAATAATGAAACGCTGATGCGACAGATTAAACAGATTAACACCGATTCCTTTTGTTAAATTCTTATCTGCAACAAGACGCAATTAGGTTTTAAACCACATAAAAGCATAGTAACATAGAAATTAACATAGGCTATGAACCTATGTTTCTATATGGGTTCAAATAAGTAAAACCGGTTCTTTAATTCACCAAAATCAAAATTGTATATTTGCCCAAATTTTAACATACAAATGTTACAGATCAGTTATATCAGGCAACATACAGCATTAGTAAAACAAAAATTAGCCATAAAAAATTACAGTGATGTTTCTTTGGTAGATAAATTACTGGAAACAGATGAGCTGCTGCGTAAATTAAAAACTGAAACTGAAGCTTTGCAGGCTAATATTAATGCTGCCAGTAAAGAAATTGGTATGCTGATGGGTAAGGGTGATAAAGATGCTGCTGAAAATAAAAAACAGGCAGTAAGCCAGCATAAATCAAACCTGCAAAACCATACACAGCAGTTGACAGATGCTGAAAAAACGTTGCATGATGAATTGATATTGTTACCTAACCTACCACATGCATCTGTACCAAAAGGTAAAACACCCGAAGAAAATGAACTGGTAAGAGAAGGCGGAAAGAAACCAGTATTGGCAGCCTCAGCAGTACCCCATTGGGATATTATAAAAACATACGACCTGGTTGATTTTGAAACAGGTGCTAAAATTACCGGCAGTGGCTTTCCTTTATTTAAGGGCAAAGGAGCAAAACTGCAGCGGGCATTAATTCAATATTTTTTAGATTATAATATCGCAGCAGGTTACACAGAATATTTACCGCCTTTGATGGTTAATGAAGCATCGGCCTATGGCACCGGACAGTTGCCTGATAAGGAAGGGCAGATGTACCATATTACTGCAGATGGGTTTTATTTAATACCCACAGCCGAAGTTCCGCTTACCAATATTTACAGGGATGAGATATTAAAAGAAACAGAGCTGCCTTTAAAAATGACAGGCTATACACCCTGCTTTAGAAGGGAAGCAGGAAGTTTTGGTGCAGATGTAAGAGGATTAAACCGGGTACACCAGTTTGATAAAGTGGAAATAGTGCAGATAGTTCACCCTGAAAAAAGTTACCAGGTATTGGAAGAAATGGTAAGCCATGTTGAAAATTTATTGCAGGCATTGGAATTACCTTACCGTATTTTACGTTTGTGTGGCGGCGACATGAGTTTTGCATCGGCACTCACTTACGATTTTGAAGTGTACAGTGCTGCACAAAAAAAATGGCTGGAAGTAAGTTCGGTAAGTAATTTCGAAAGCTTTCAAACCAACCGCTTAAAAATAAGATTTAAAGATGATGATGGAAAAAGCCAACTCCTGCATTCACTCAATGGCTCATCTTTAGCATTGCCCAGGATCGTAGCCTGCCTGCTTGAAAATAATCAAACTGAAAACGCGGTAGATTTACCGGCTGTACTGCATAGCTATTTTGGCAGTACAAAAATTACAAACTGATAAGGGGTTATTTTTCTCCAACCCCTTTTTCTTTCATCAATGCATAAATTGCTTTAACATCAACAGGTGATCCCGGTGTAAGATTCTCAGATCCTGTTGCTGTAATTACAATGGTATCTTCAAGTCTGATATGAATCTTTTTATCATTATCTTCAAGAATAGGTTCAACATTAAAAACAACTCCCTCAACAAAAGGAACATCATAACTTCCTACGTCATGCACGGCCATGCCAACAAAATGGCCAACATATCCAAACCAATATTTCCCCAGTCCGTTATTTTTGTACACAGCCTCACCAACCTTTTGCAGGTCTTTGTATGTTACTCCCGGCTTCATCGCCTTTATTATTTCATCACGGGCTTCTCTTACACAATTGTAAAACTTAAGCTGCTCGGTACTGAATTCTCCCAGTACAGGCCATGTTCTTGTTATATCTGTTACATAATAATTTACTTCGGGTGCATAATCTATCAGCAATACAGTTCCTGCTTCCAGTAAATGATTGTTTGCATTATAATGCCATATCAATCCTCTTTCACCCGATGCGGCAATGGCATAATAAGCGGGCCCTGCAGTACCCATATCTCCATAAATAAAATCGCAGGCAGCTACAGTTTGATATTCATAAATACCGGGCCTTGTTACTTTAATGGCTTCGTTAATACCCAGGCAACCGATACGTCCGCATTCCCTTAAGACAGCAATTTCTTTTTTATCTTTTACCCAGCGCATGGCGTCCAGTATGGGAGTTATATCTTTAACAACAGTGGCAGGAAAACGCTCTTTTATTTTATTATAAAAGGTAAGTTCTTTTGAAACACGTCCATCCCAGGGATTGTTTATCCTGTTGGCCCTTGTACGCATACAGCGGTCACGGCTCATTTCTGTAGTTTCCTGTGGCGATTGCTGCAAATAAAAAGGCCGCCCCGTTTCGGAGTATTGATGTAAAAAATTAGTCAGCATCGATTTGGAAAGAACATTGTTGAATTTATATTCGGCGGCAGCTTCTTTACCCGGTTTTATGAAAGCTTCTGTTTTAATATCATTGGGAATGTTATCGGGCACAAGTAAAATTGATTCTTTGGTCTTACCATCTATGATCAAAACAGCATCGGGAATCTCAACGCCGGTGAGGTAATAAAAATTATTATCCTGCCTGAATTTAACATAGGCTTCGGGCAATTCGGCTGCCTGTAAAACCAAAATACCATCGCCTATCTGTTCCATTACTTTTTTACGCCGGGCTGCAAAATCATCAGGTGAAAAATATTTCCACATGGTTTGAGATATTGCTGTTTCTGTTGTTAATAGCAATGCAAAGCAAAAAGCGAGTTTAATCTTTCTCATACCATCAGGTTTTAGTATTACAATAAATCAAGAAATTGAAGCAGGGTTTAAATATAAATTTAAAAAGCCAGAGCAGTAAATTTTTATGTTGGTAAAGGATGAACGGGAAACTATTATTCTGCCTGTAATGTTTTTATCTTTTTATTCATCACATAAAACCACAATGGAGGAACGAGTGCCAGTATCATGCTGCCTGGATACCCCGTAGGTAATTGCGGTGCATCCTCATGATGCTGTAACACCTGGTATTTCCTGCTTGCCAGGTAATGATGATCGCTGTGGCGGCTCAGTTCAAATAACATAAGGCGGCCTAAAATATGGTTACTGTTCCAGCTGTGTTGGGGCATGGCACGTTCGTAATTTCCATCCGCTTTTTGTTTGCGTTGTAAGCCATAATGTTCAATATAATTTACGGTTTCCAGCAATAAAAAACCAATGGTTGCTGCGGCTAAAAAATAAATGGTTACCAGCCAGCCAAACCACAAAAAAATTGCGGTTACAAAAAGCAATTGGATCAGCTGGGCCTGCAGCATTTCATTTTTCCAATGCAGGATCGGTAAATCCTTTTTTTTCATTTCCTGGTTGGCGATCTTCCATGCAGATAAGTAAGAAAAAATGACCGTACGAAAATAAAAACTGAAAACAGGTTCATTGAGCCGGGCACTGCTTGGGTCTTCGGGAGTTGCCACATTTTTATGATGGCCTTTGTTATGCTCAATAAAAAAATGCATATAAAGCGAGGTGAGTAAAAGTGCTTTTGCAAAAAACTGTTCGTATGTTTTTACCCTATGTCCAAGTTCATGTGCTACATTAATACCAAAAGTGCCGCACAATAAACCCATACTAAAAATGCGTCCTGTTATTTCCCACCAGGTAAGTGTATCTGCT
>JBBSKH010000176.1:0-5775 GCA_038256495.1 Chitinophagales bacterium | reverse complement strand
TATCTGTCTTTAAAATTACATAGAATAGCCCTATGTCGGATACTTGTCCAGTAATATCAAATTCCTTCCTGGCGCCTTTGACTTCCACCAGCTTTTCCTTGAAACCACATTAAATATATCATTACCATCATGACAATTGCTGGCAATACGGAGGCAACTTCTTACCAGTGGCGGCAGGAAGGTTATCAACACGAGTAGAAAATCACAGCCTACACAATTATTTAGAGGTCATGTTTATGTTTACTGTGCCCAATAATACAAGTCCCCAATAGTCATATAGGCATAGCAACTCCAACATTTCAACACACATAGTACTGCTCTTTGCCAATCAAGATACTAACTATTAACAGAGTGGCGCAGTTACGCCTGCACAATAACTTTGCTGCATATCTGCCTGTAACCATTGGCTTGCGGAAGATGGGTAACACCCACAACGGAAAAAACATTTATTCTGTGATGGTTAACCGGCAAAAGTATTGGTTTATAGCAATGATGATTGAATGGCGTTGTTCAATTCCCTGATGCACCTGTGCAGGAGCATTCCGGAAATCACTGCTGCACTAACCGGAATCAAGCGATGATTCGGCTCAATTTCGCCAGATTAAAAATATTTCCCATCTTTAATCTGCTTTTATTCGCCAAGTATACTAACTTGGTAGACTTTAAATAACAAAAATATAATCATGTCTACAACACCACTACGTTTTGAAACCCTGCAGATACATGCCGGGTATTCGCCGGAAGCTACCACCCATGCAGCGCAGGTTCCGATTTATCAAACCAGTTCTTTTGTTTTCGAAAGTTCAGAACATGCGGCCAACCTGTTTGGCCTAAAAGAGTTTGGAAATATTTACACCCGCATTATGAATCCAACAACCGATGTATTTGAAAAACGGGTTGCTGCATTGGAAGGTGGTGTAGGTGCAGTTGCAACAGGGTCGGGCATGAGTGCCCAGTTTTTGGCATTGCATAATTTACTGTTGCCAGGCGACAATTTTGTAGCCTCTTCCTTTTTATATGGCGGCAGTTACAATCAGTTTAAGGTTTCGTTTAAGCGCATTGGTATAGAAGTTCGTTTTGCAGATGGTGACAATGCCGAAAGCATTGCCTCCAAAATTGACGACAAAACAAAAGCCATTTTTTTAGAAACAATCGGCAACCCGGGTTTTAGCATTCCCGATTTTGAAGCCATTGCAGCGGTTGCAAAAGAACACGATATACCGCTGGTGGTAGACAATACTTTTGGTGCTGCCGGTTATTTATTCAGGCCGTTTGACTATGGTGCCAACGTTGTTGTAGAAGCTGCTACCAAATGGATTGGCGGCCATGGCAACAGCATTGGCGGTGTGGTAGTAGACGGAGGAAATTACGATTGGGGCAATGGTAAATTTCCACAGTTTACGGAGCCGGATGAAGGATACCATGGTATGAAATTCTGGGAAATATTTGGAGCCGGCAGCCCGTTTGGCAACATCGCCTATATCATCCGGCTGCGGGTATCAGGCCTGCGCACATGGGGCCCTACTTTAAGTCCGTTCAATTCATTTTTATTTTTGCAGGGGCTGGAAACTTTGTCGCTGCGGGTAGAACGTACCGTAGAGAATGCGCTGGCCCTGGCTTTGTGGCTGGAAGCACATCCACAGGTAGAGTATGTAAATTATCCCGGGCTGGAAAGCAGTAAGTATCACACTCTGGCTAAAAAATATTTGAAGCGTGGCTTTGGTGGTGTGTTGTCTTTTAAAATAAAAGGTGGAAAAACGGTAGCAGATACTTTTGTAAATGAGTTGAAACTCATCAGCCATTTAGCAAATGTGGGCGATGCCAAAACACTCATTATACATCCGGCCACCACTACCCACGAACAATTGAGTGAGGCCGAACAAATTTCTGCCGGTGTTGAGCCCGGACTATTGCGTATTTCTTTGGGCATTGAACATATTGACGACATTAAGAATGATCTTCAAAATGCATTTGATGTGGCAAAGGTTTAAATGTGCCCGTATGCTAAAACTCCCCTGCAATTGCGGGGAAGTTTTATTTAAGCCAAAATTGAAGATAGGGGGCATAAAAATTTAGCAGGAATTGTTTACACTTTTAATTTTGACGAACCTGGCGCCACGCTGGTTTTTGTCCTTTTCAGCTTACGCCCCATTGCTTTTGTGCTATTGCAGGGCGAGCCGACAACTGGAAGGCCTACTTGTTGAATACATTACTACCACCAATTCAAATTATTTTTTGTTTACCAGCGTTGGTATTTCATGGCTACATTGTTGTGCCTGCCCCGATGAACGCTGGGGATCTCGGGGGTCACTCCCGTCCGAACGCCAGCCCGACGAAATTATTCTGGCGGGATCTTCAGCCGGGCGGTCACTTGGGTCGCATACCAACCCGCAACTTATATTGAAGCGGATGGGAGAAAAGTCAACAGATTGTCGAAGCAATAAGGGAGCAAATTATTTTTAAAAGAAAAATATAAAACGAATTATTTATCTATCTTTCCATTATCAAAACCTTATTCAAACTTTTGCCGGTTTTACTAAAACAATTTTAAATCTTAATTATGAGAAAATTTCTTTTAACTGCAAGTTTGCTGTGTGGCATCTTATGCTTATCTCCTGTTTTTGCAGTAAACGTAATTCCAACCATTTCCGGTATCGAAACAAAGGTAACCCCTCAAACGGATGCGCCGGTATCATTAAAGTCGATGAAAGTAAAGCAAATTGAAAATTTGCTGGGAAGAAAACTCAGCTTCAAGGAAAAGCTGGCGCTGAAAATATATAAGTGGAAAGAAAAATCTAAAACAAAAGCCGAAGATGGAACTAAAAGCAAAAAAGGAAAAACTTCCATGATTTTGGGAATTATTGCTTTGGGAGTACTTGTTATACCGTATGTGGGTATTGCAACTATACCACTAGCTATACTTGCTATAGTATTCGGTAATCAGGCAAAAAAAGAAGATCCAAATGATGGACAGGCAAAAGCAGGAGTAATTTTAGGTTGGGTTGCGTTAGGCTTAGTATTGCTAGCTTTAATCGTTGCACTTGCTTATCTCTCTGCATTTAGCTTTTAAACCCGCAAATGTTTTTAGTAATTTGTCGCCCCGGTTCGTAGCACACGAGAGAGTCATATTTCTTGTGCTACGAACGAAGGCGAGGATATTCCCCTGCAGCCGTAGACATCCACTAATACTTTTACTGCGGAATGGGTTGATGTATAAGCTTACTCATAGGCTGTAAATTTCTGTTATTTTTACGATGCGTTTTGCTGCCGCAATTGCGGCAGTATGATCTTGTGAAAAGTTCAGCCGTATGCTATCAGTAAACTCAGGGCCAAATTCGGTACCTGGTGTAACTATCACGTTAGCCTGAATACGAAGCAATCGAATAAAAGTTAATAAGTCAACGCTTAGAGGTGGTAGTTGAGGGAAAAGATAACTCCCCGCTTGTGGGGTTGCTGTCTGTAAATTTGCAGCTCTGAAAATATTCAACAACTCATCCCGAATAGCCTGATGTTCGGTAATTCGTTTTTTCAACCAGCCTGCAGGTTCCTGAAACCAAGTAGAAAGAACCGCTTGATTGTAACCAGCAGCTCGTAAAGAGACGATTGCTTGAAGGCGTTCCATCCTTTCAATTAATTTGGGTGTACCAACTGCAACGCCAAGACGAAATCCACTAAGAGATTCTGTCTTTGATGGTCCCATTATAGTGATTAAATTTTCTGGGAGAATATCCAGAGAACGAAGATGCGTAAAATCCTCTCCGCTGTAAAGCATTCTGGAATATAATTGATCCACTATTAAAGTAACATCATATTGTGTTGCGAGAGCTGCAATCTCTATTAATGTTTTTTTTGAATATACAAGTCCTGTGGGATTATTAGGCGTAGAAAAGACTAACAGCTTTGTCCCGTTTTTAAATGCTTCTTTAAGTCGATTAAGATCTGGACCATGTTCAGATAGAGAATTGAGATAATTAAGGGGTATAGGTACCACTTCACCTTCGAAGAACTTAACCAGTTTGCGGTTGGCAAAATAGTCTGGTTCAACTACAGCCACTTTCATGCCTGCAGCAACTGTTACACCTAATGCTAAAAATAAAGCACCTTGAGTGCCAGGGGTTATAATCAATTCGCTATCTGCTGCAATAAGTCGTTCGGTAAATTTACCCAGGCGCCCCGCCAATCCATTTCTTATTTCAGCCAATCCTCGATACTCAGTATATGCTTGACTAGCACCTTTGTCAAAGCCTTGTTTCCAAATCACATCAGCGCCAGGTGTTGGGGGAAAAGCATCTACATCACCGTGTGAGAAATCAACAGCAGTACCATCAAGTTTATCGCCACGCATTAAGGAATTCAGATTTCCTGGATTTTGTCTGGCTTCCTGACCCGGTGCATTGTTTGCCTCCAGAGCTTTGAATTTTTCATCAAGTGTCATTAAATTAAAATTTCTTATTTATGTTGTCTGAGATATAATGAAATACAACGTTTATGTGTATGAGCCGTTGCGTGTTTCGTATCGTACCATTGAAAGTACAAAACTCCGCAGGAAAATCTGCGAGGATTTTCTGGAGAAGAACAGACCCGACAATGCCTTATACACGGCTTAAGTTTGCTTTTCACTAAATTTAACTATTAATCAGAAAGAACAAAAGAGCGGAGTAAGGTTACTATACAGGGTGGAAGTTTACAATCCGGCAATATTGATAGTACCCATTGTCTTGTACTAAACTTTTCCAGGCATCTGCTTAAAACCCCTAGGTTTAGGCATGAACACCCACGGTGGAGAATATTATAGATTAAACGGCATAGAACCTCCCGGTTATATTGGCTGGCAGGCTTTGGCTAAATATATTTAAACGTTGGTTTATGAAAAGAAAGTCTTTTATTGCAAATAGTGCTGCTGCACTCGCCGCAGGCATGCTTCCTTTCTCAAATAGTAGGGCAGCATCCAACAAGGTAAATTTCACAATTGCTTTTATGAGCGATGTGCACGTACTACCGGGAAGCATACCCGAAAAGGGGTTGGCAAATGCCTTACAACATATTAACCAACACAAAAATAAAATTGATTTTATTGTAAATGGTGGCGATGCCATTATGGATTCCTTAAATGCCAGCAAAGAATATACGGCTGAGCAATGGAGCCTTTTTAAAAAAATTTTACAGGAGAATAATCAATTACCAATTTACCACACAATTGGTAACCATGATATTTGGGGTTGGTTTTTACCTGATCCCAAACCCCTGACTGATCCACTTTTTGCAAAAAACTGGGTGGTTGAAACGTTGAAAATGCCAAAGCGTTTTTATAGCTTCAAACATAAAAGCTGGAAGTTTATTGTTTTAGATAGTACCCAACAAAACCCCAAAGGTGGCTACATTGCCAGGTTAGATGAAGAACAAATGAGTTGGTTAAAACAGGAATTAGCAGCCACTCCTGCCAATGAATTTATATGTTTAATATCCCATATTCCCCTGCTATCAATTTGCGCAGGTTTATATTTTAATAAAACAGAAGAGAACGGCGATCTAAAAATTCAGCGGAACTTAATGCATACAGATTTTTTAGACTTGCAAAAATTATTCAGCGGGTTTAAAAACATTAAAGCCTGCCTTAGTGGTCACATACACATGCAGGATGAAATACATTATTTTGGCATACCTTATTATTGCAATGGTGCTGTGTGCGGTAATTGGTGGAAAGGTGCTTTTAATAATTTTGAACCAGCGTATGCTTTGTTTGATTTTTTTACAGATGGTACTGTTAAACGGACT
>JBBSKH010000175.1:0-5853 GCA_038256495.1 Chitinophagales bacterium | reverse complement strand
GCCAATAGGCCAACTGTAAGTATTACATATTGCCAGCCGAATTGAACTTTTAGTGGACCGAGCAGGGAGGCGCCTAATGCCCTGCCCATGTTAGCAATGGCCATATAGAGGGTGAACTGTGTGGCCGATACACGGCGCCAGCACAATTCCATTCCGATGGCAAAAGAAGCTATGCTAATAAAAACATACAGCACATAATACAAGGCCATAAAACCTGTAATTATAAACTCCCGGTTCCAATATGATTTCAGTAAAACCATGGCTATAAATACCGCTACGAATGCAACGAGGTAAATACTGATCATTCTTCTTTTGCCAAACCTGTCTGCCAGGATACCGCCGGCCGCCATACCCAGGACACCACTAATGATATTTACAATTGAAAAGATGTTTGAATACCCTTCGTTGCTCCACCCTGCTTCCTGGATGGTAAATACCGGGAGAAGGGCATCATTTAAGCCAATGCCAATATTGAATAAAAAGAAGGCTCCACCCATTAATAAACTGGATCGCAAGGTGAATACTTTGAAAAGGCTTTTAAAGATCTTAGCAAAACTGTGCAATTGAATATTGGCTACTTCGGGTGTAGTTTCTCCATTAGTCCAGGGCAACAATTTTTCGCCAGGTCGTTCCCGAAAAAACAGCGGTATCAGCATAATGAGGCAAACAGCAACGGACAGTGTAAGGATTGCCTGCTGAAACCCATAATGATTAATGATCCAGGTGCCCACCACCAAAGAGAGAGAAATGCCAACAGTTTTGGCGCCCCACATCAATCCATTGGCCCTGGCCTGTTCATGAATGGGCACAATATCTATAGCCATACCATCGGTAGCAACATCCTGGAAGGCACCAAAAAAACTAACGCAGAATCCTGCAGCCATCAGGATTGATAAATTGTTAAGCGGATCCGGCACCATAGACATCGCGATAAAACTTGCCATCAATCCCAATTGACCAAAAATCACCCACGGCCTTCGCCTTCCCATGGGTAAAAAACTAAACCTGTCCATAAACGGGGCCACAACAATTTTAAAACTCCACGGAATGCCAATGACCCCGATGAAAGCACCTATTTCGCCTGGCGTTTTACCAGTCATTGCCATCCACGCAGGTATGCCAAAATAGGTCATACCTTCTGGTATGCCTTGCGCAATATAGAGAAACGAAAAACTGAAATACCGGAGAAATCGATTTTCAGAAAGTGCAGGTAATTCTTTTGTTTTTTGATGCAGGATAGTTTCACTCATCTCTTTTGATTTAAGCGGTTATAAAAGGGGTTTTAAAAGGGTTTACAATTTGAATGGTGCACTCAACACCATTATACAACCAGCGTCTCTATCGTTTTTTTAAACAGGCACCACTTCAATTCCATGCAGCACATCGGGCATATTTGATGGAGCCATTTTTGTCTTTCTAAATGGATGCATCTTTTGATAACTAAGGTTTCTCCAAAGCCATTCAATTGGCCCAAACTGGAAATATTTCAACCAAACAGGACTTATGATTAATTGGAAGATCCAGATAGAAAAAACTACGTATAACAACTCGTGCCGTTGCAACTTTCCAAACATACCAAAGCCAGCACCGGTGAAAAAAAACATTGCAACAACTGAATGCATGATATAATTAGTGAGCGCCATTTTACCTACTGCAGCAAGTCTTGTTTTCAACCATTGTAGCAGGGGTAATTTACAAAGCAGCATAATGGCTGCAATGTGACCCATAGCAATGGGAACTCTGCCCGCATCGTAGGTTAAGTAAGATTTAGAAAATCCAAGCAATGAAAAATTGCTGTTTATAATCATCGTTACTTCGTAATAGTTAACAGCCAGCCCGATGCTGTATCCAATTAACGCCATAATGCCATAAAAGCGATACGATTTTTGAGCAGAAAGTACATTCAATTTAAAAAGTGCAATGCCGAGCAACATCATGCTCAACACATCGAAAGGATCATACCGGTAAGGAAAGTGTTCGTTATAATGCATGTTAACAGGTGCAAGAAAACTGACTACCTGAAAATAACCTTTGCGCATGTTGGTATTATATTCTTCAACCGCAGCCGGCGCTCTTTCGGCTTCACGTTTTTGCCATTTCTCGTCTGCTTCTTTCAGCTCCTTAGTCAATGCTGTGCCTGCTGCTTTATTGGTATTTACCAGTGCTACCTGCTCAACTAACTTTATATCATTTTTATAGTCTGCATAGTTCCAGAATGTGCCTGCAGAAAACAATAAAACCGAAATGATAACCAATTTTTTGGGTGCCATATTTCTGAAAGAAAAGACCAGGAATCCCATCAATGCATAGTTGTACAATATTTCACCTACCCACAGCAGTAGGTAACAATGGATCAATCCAAAAACCAGCAACCATGTGAGTCTTCTGAAATAAATATTGGCAGCGTTAATTCCTGCACCTTTTTTCTCCAGCCTGTCCAGCAATACAAACATGCCCACCCCAAACAGCAGGGAAAATAAGGCACGCATGGTTCCTTCAAAAAACATGTTGGTAGTTATCCAGGTATACAAATCCCATCCTGTAGCACCGCCGGAAACAGTAGGATCTTCATAAGCATGGGCAAGTCCCATCCCGTTGATGTTCATTAATAAAATTCCAAATAACACAATTCCTCTCATGATGTCCAGCGATTGAATCCTGTCAGACTGCATAATGGGCGCAAATGAATTTTGTACATTTTTCATTAGTGTAATTATTTAATGTTGATAAGGTTTAAACTATAAATAACTCAGCCTTCATTTTTATTTGTGATTCTTAAACGTTTTGCAACAGATGCGTAATTATGCTGTTCAGCGGGACTTGCCATACGTAAGCGTTGCTGAGTATACATTTTTTAGGATTGCATTAGGTCATTAAAAATCTTGTCATTCATTGCGCTTTATGCGCTTCCATATCTATCTCTATCAATTGGCCGGGTAAGGCAAGGCCCTTTACTTCCAGCCATGTACCTGTGGGAAATTGTTTTTTGTAAATGGAATTACGAAAGGCTGAAACGTTGATGAACGCTGCCATATTGGTGGTAAAAATATTTTCCACCACTACATCGTCAAAATTGTATCCGTAATGTTGTAATATTTTTTCGAGGTCGTTATAACAATTCTTCATTTGTTGTTCTATGCTGCCAGGTGCTGTTAGGTTACCTTTATCATCCATACTTACTGCACCGGAGATCTTAATATCGTTCCCAATTTTTACAGCATGGGTATAGCCAAATGCCTTTTCAACTTCCGGACGCAAAGCGAAATACTCAGGTGATTCTGTCTCCAATACAGCTCCTTTTACCTTTGCTGTATCTGTACAACCGGGGATGATCAATGACAGATGAAAAATTGCAATCAATAATATCAATGGTGTAGAGAGAAGAAAGATTTTTTTCATCTTAATAATATTTATTTATTTGCTTATTGTGTTCAGTTTTAAACTATCTAATTTTTCATTTTAGAAGACACCGCCAACTTTCTATCCAATGCATTTAAGTTGACGGTGTAGACTTGAAAAGCTTTAGGAGGTTTTCCTACTTCGTCTTTGTTTTGTTAGCTAAAAATCAAAATGCGTTTTACTGAGCTTTTGCATCTTCATTGCCAATATCACGAATGCATACCCACTTGCCATCTCTTTTCTCCCAAATGGCCATGTATTTAGCTCTTGATAATACTTTACCTGTGGAGTCCGTCCTTGTTGTTTTACCCACTTCAGTAACATAGTTTCCAGAACCATATACTTCCATTGTTTCATAATTAATTTTAGCTCCTTTAGGTTTTTTTGCCAGCGATTCTTCCATATCTTTTTTAATGGCAGCATTTCCTACAATCATAGGCTTGTCGCTTCCCATACTTATAGCATCGTCAGAGTAAAAAGCAGCCAGTACATTGGCATCCCTTGCGTTATCTGCATTAGACCAGGCTGTTTCCTGTTCCTGTATTTCTTGTTTTAGTTGTGCAGCATTTGTTGTTGCAGTCACCGTTTCAGTTACGTCTGATTTTGCTTCTGTAGGGTTGGCTGCTGAAGGTTGGCTACAGCTAATGGCCATAATTGAAAAACCAATTAATAATTCGGCAATTTTAAAATTTTTCATTTTTTTTTTTGTTTAGTTGAATGAATAAAGACGTTTATAATTTAGAAATGTTTGAGGTAAGAAGTCATGTAATAGAATCCCGTCTCAAAGCATGGTGAGGTTATTTTTAAATTACTTTGAACTCAAATCAGGTTTGTAGATGAGTAGTTCAGACCAGCGGTTTTGTACTACGTCAGCATAATCTTTTAACCATTTATCAAATGACCCGGCTCCATATGCTGCATTGTATCTTTCTGCAAAAGGTTTTCGGTAATCGCTGGCTAATTCTTTTAAACCATCTTTTAAACGGGTTACTGTAATAAAGCCAGGTTCTCCAGAAAAAACTAGAGAGTAGACTGCAACAGATTCCTTCCCGGTTTCCCAAACCTTTTTCTGTCTTTTAATTAGGTCCTGTACTTTAACTATCATCCCAGGTTTCGCTGTCATATGATTGATAATGATCTTGTCCGAATAATCAGTAAGCTGTATAGTGCTTAAATCAGCCTGGAAATCATAATATCCACTTTGCCCTTTTTCCGTGGTAAATGGAAAAACGTTCTTTTCCCAATCGGCTGTGTGTTCTGCGCTTATGTCGCCACGGCTATCCAAAGCGCTCCAGGTGCTGGGACCTTCAGTAATCATGTAGCCACCTGCATCAGGACCAGATTCAATACTCCATACCCGCCACTTTACATCGCCGGTATGATATTTCTGTGCATGGTTGGTAAGTGCTTTTTCAAATTCGGATACTTTGTCGTTCTTAACGAATAACCTGTGTGAGGTAAGCAAAGTTTTGGTCTGTCCTATTCCGAATAATGGGAGTAGTAACAGCAGGAAAAATAATTTTTTCATGTTAAATGTTTAATAGTGATAAAAATGAATTACAAAAAATATTCAGCGTTTAGTTGTTACAATTGTTCGTTTAGATAGAAAAAGGTTTTACCGCATTTTGTGCTTAGCACCTGCTTTTTTACCAACTTAAAATATCTGCATAGGTCTCTTCAGTTACACGTTTTCCTGTTCAGTTGAATCTATCAACCTGCACTAAATCTTTTATAAAGATGTTACTGAAAGGCCTCTTTGTGTGAGGATATTTTCATCAACTTTCTGTACTTTTTCAGCTTTTATGAGGACAAATTGTACTTGGTCAGGATTATTTCGTAGCTTGTCTGTAATCACTCTTTTTCCTGTTTAAACATACTTACCGACATCACTTTGCATCTTTCATTCGCAACACATGCTGCTCCGAATAACTGTTTTAAAAACAATACTTGTATTGTCCATCATCATAATTTTTGGATGGCGGGCACCTGCACAAAAAATTGCGGAATATGAGAGCATATCCACGACTCAGGGTTTGTCGCAGGGAATGGTATTTGACCTGTTGCAGGATAGGGAAGGGTTCATCTGGGCAGCCACCAAAAATGGACTGAACCGTTATGATGGATACGGTTTCAAAGTTTTTTCAAATGATGCATACAACGACAGGAGCCTTAGCAGCAATACCATTGTAAAATTATTTGAAGATTCAAGGGGTCGTATATGGGCGGGAACAGAAGATGCCGGATTGAATGTTTATGATAAGCAGACCGGTCATTTTTTTCGCATTCAGCATCGCCTGGCGGATGCATCCAGCATTTCCGGCAATGCCATTAGGTTGATAGAAGGCTTGCCCGATGGCAGGGTACTTGTAGCGGCAGACAGGGCCGGGTTGAATATAATAGAATTAAAAAAAGATTTTTTTGAAAAGGGTTCAAATCCTGTCATTACAAGATTAT
>JBBSKH010000174.1:0-5883 GCA_038256495.1 Chitinophagales bacterium | reverse complement strand
CTCGTTGGTCGTTGGTCGTTGGTCGTTGGTCGTTTCTCGTTTCTCGTTTCTCGTTGGTTGTTGGTCGTTGGTCGTTTCTCGTTTCTCGTTTCTCGTTGGTTGTTGGTCGTTGGTCGTTTGTCGTTGTTCGTAGTTCGTTTCTTGTTGATTGTTTTTAAGTTCGTCACTACCCATTTCCCAGTAGCCACTTGCCATTCGCCATTTTTTTAATCTTTCCGCAATCACTTCCATCCCATCATTGTTAAACCCCATTCTATTGATGAGTGCTTTATCCGCCGGCAGGCGAAACAAACGGGGTTTTTCATTCCCTTGCTGAGGTATGGGTGTAACCGTACCTATTTCTACAAAACCAAAACCAAGCGCTTCCAGTTCCCGCAGGTACAAGGCGTTCTTGTCAAACCCGGCACCAAGGCCCACGGGGTTTTTAAAACGAAGGCCTGCAAATGTCTTTGGCAAAGTTCCTTTTGCCGGGCTGTACATGCTGCTTATTAATGATCGGAGCATAGGTACACTACAAGCCGCTTTCAACAAGTTCATCGAAAAATAATGCACTTTTTCAGGATCGGCTAAAAACAGGATAGAGCGTATAAGTTTATACATATTGGCCGCAAAAGTAATGCAGGATTTTAGTTTTTTGCTTTGAATGGGAAATTATAACTTTGGTTGATAAAGTTGCATAAACAACCAATACCCCCAACCCCCTAAAGGGGTCTTTAATTTGCAAATTACCCCAGCTCCCCTTTAGGGGTCCGGGGGCTAAAAATATTACCATGCAGGAAGCATATATAGTAGCCGGTTACAGAACGGCCATCGGGAAAAGTAAGAAGGGTTTTTTCAGGTTTACCCGGCCTGACGATCTTGCCATTGAAGTGATTCAGGGTTTGCTGGCCAGTGTGCCGCAACTGGATGCTTCCAGGGTTGATGATGTAATTGTAGGAAATGCAGTACCAGAAGCAGAGCAGGGTTTGCAGTTTGGCCGTATCATTGCCGCTAAGGCAGTGGGGATTGGTGTTCCAGGTATCACCATTAATAGGTATTGCGCCAGCGGACTGGAAAGTATTGCCATGGCCACGGCTAAGATCCGTACAGGAATGGCAGAATGTATCATTGCCGGGGGAACAGAAAGCATGAGCCTGGTGCCAACAGCCGGTTGGAAAACGGTGCCTTCCTATTCCATTGCCAAAGATGAACCAGATTATTACCTCAGCATGGGCTTAACCGCAGAGGCGGTTGCAAAGGACTTTAACGTAAGCCGTGAAGACCAGGATGCATTTAGTTACAACAGTCATGCAAAGGCAGCCAAAGCCATTGACGAAGGATATTTTAAGTCGGGCATTTTACCAATAAATGTAGAGCAGGTGTATGTTGATGATAATGGTAAACGCAAAACAAGGTCATACGTGGTGGATACAGATGAAGGCCTGAGACGAGATACAACTGTGGATGGCCTGGCTAAATTGAAACCTGCTTTTGCAATGGGAGGAAGCGTAACAGCAGGTAACTCATCGCAAACCAGCGATGGAGCTGCCTTTGTAATCGTGATGAGCGAAAGAATGATTAATGAACTGGGGCTGAAACCAATTGCCCGTTTGGTAAACTGCGCAAGCGCCGGGGTACATCCCCGCATTATGGGCATAGGCCCGGTAGAGGCGGTGCCCAAAGTGCTGAAGCAGGCTGGTATGACATTGGCAGATATTGACCTGTTCGAATTAAACGAAGCATTTGCATCTCAAAGCCTGGCCGTAATACGTGAGTTGGAGCTAAACCCCGACATCGTAAATATTAATGGTGGTGCCATTGCATTGGGGCATCCATTGGGTTGCACCGGTTGCAAACTCACCATTCAGTTGGTAAATGATATGAAGCGGTTAAAAAAGAAATACGGTATTGTAACAGCCTGTGTGGGCGGTGGGCAAGGCATTGCCGGCATTATAGAAAATATTGATTAAAAATTGAAAGAACGACTAAAAGAGGAAAAACGTAATGGTTTTTCCTCTTTTAGTTTATAGTAGTTAGTAATCAAATTCTTTGGGCGAGTGCAGTTCGTAATCGGGATCATAACTTACAAAAAAGCGAATATACAGGGACCTGCTCAGGCGCATCAGCCAGGGTTGCAATACTACTAACAAAACTGCATTACAAGCCAACCACCATATTACCCGGTTATCGCTGGTTGACACTCCTACCAATACCCACCATGCAACAAAACTGGCTACCGAAATGGCAACAGCAAGTGCATAACTCACATAAGCGGTGCCATACCAAAAGCCCGGTTCCATTTCAAAGCGTTGGTTACAAACCGGGCAAGTGTCGTGCATTTTAAAAATATGTGTAAGGCCTAATTTGCGGTAAGCATTCGGGTCTTTAAACATCGGGCCTCGGCGGCACCTTGGGCAGCGCATGCTTAGCAAACTCCATAAATAATTCGGCGTGGGTCTTTTCTTTTCATCACTCTTCATATCCTTTAAATTTTGTATCATCTTATTGCATGCAGTTATTTAAACCGTAGCTTAAAAAACAACATCACAAAGCTCATGGTTAACACCATACTATTGGTGTAGATGATGGCCACATCTTTTACTATTATGCCGTAGGCCAGCCACATACTTACCCCCAGAATTAACAGGGACAGCATGCTAAGCGACAGGTCCTTTGCAGAACGGGTTTTCCAGATGCGAATTACCTGGGGTAAAAATGTGATGGAGCTGATAGTACCGGCTGCAAGCCCCAGCAGTTTTATATAATCCATGTTGTTGCTATTAATGGGTTTAAATCAAAGATTTTTTGCGTTCTCCAATCTGCTGACGCCACATAGCGTAGTACAATCCTTTTTCGTTCACCAAGTCTTCGTGGGTGCCGGTTTCTACCACATCTCCTTTCTCTAATACATATATCCTGTCGGCGTGCATAATGGTACTTAGCCTATGTGCAATTAAAATAGTGATCTGGTCCTTGCTGGCAGAAATATCTTTAATGGTGTTGGTGATCTGCTCCTCAGTAAGTGAATCCAGCGCAGAAGTGGCTTCATCAAATATCAGCAGGTTGGGTTTACGCAACAATGCACGTGCAATTGACAAGCGTTGTTTTTCGCCACCACTCAGTTTCAAACCGCCTTCTCCTATCATCGTATCCAGGCCTTTTTCTGCACGGGCAACAAGGTTGGTGCAGGATGCTTTTTCCAACGCTTCTTTTAAATCTTCATCGGTGGCAACCGGGTTTACAAACATCAGGTTTTCCCTGATGCTGCCGCTGAACAAATTTGTATCTTGTGTTACAAAACCAATCTGACTGCGCAGGTCTTCAAAACTGATATTATTCTCATCAATACCATTGTACAAAATTCTTCCTTCCTGCGGGCGGTAAAGGCCCACCAGCAATTTCATTAGTGTAGATTTTCCGCTGCCACTTGGGCCTACAAAAGCTACAGTTTCCCCGCTATGGGCTTTAAAGCCGATGCTGTTGATGGCTTTCTGCGCAGCAGAACTGTGTTTGAAACTTACATCTTCAAAAACCAGCGAGTCTACCTCACCAATGTGTTTGGGTGATAAGGCCACCGGCTCCGGCTGCTTCTTCATCAGGATGTCGAAATTGTTAAGCGATGCTTCTGCTTCCCGGTAGGAGAGAATGATATTGCCCACTTCCTGCAAAGGGCCAAATACAAAAAACGAAAATACCTGCATAGTTACCAACTGGCCGGCATTCATTTCATTTTTGAAGATGAGCCACATCAGCATAAACAAGATTACCTGCCTAAGGGTATTTACGAAAGTGCCCTGCACAAAACTCACTGTGCGGATGCGTTTCACTTTGGTGATCTCCAGTCCTAAAATTTTAAAGGTGTTTTTATTAAGGCGATCAATTTCCTGTTCTGTTAGCCCAAGGCTTTTTACCAGTTCAATATTGCGCAGGCTTTCTGTAGTGGCGCCGGCCAGCGAAGTGGTTTGTGCCACAATGCTCTTTTGAATACGTTTTACTTTTTTACTCAAGAAGTTGGTGATGATAACCAGTATGCCAATACCTCCAAAATAAATGAATGGCAGGCTGGGGTGTATGGCGGATGCATACACGGCCACTACAATAATACCTACGATAACGGGGAATAAAATATTGATGAAGGCAGAGATGAATTTCTCTGTATCTATTCTTACTTTCTGCAAAATGCTGAGTGTTTCGCCGCTGCGCTGGTCTTCAAACTCCTGGTAAGGCAGCTTCATAGCATGCTTTAAACCATCAGTAAAAACGCTGGCACCAAAACGCTGGGTAATGGTGTTGAGGAAATAATCCTGGAAAGCCTTGGCGATCCTGCTTATCATAGCCACGGTAATGGAGGATACCAACAGGAATATTACGCCCGGATGTTCCCAATCGAAATTGCCGAAAAATTCTTTCTGGTTGGTAGGAGCACCGGGTTCACCACTTTGGTAGGTAGCGGCCAGGTTCACGAGTTTACCAAGGATGATGGGGTCGATGAGCGAAAAACATATATTTATGGCTGCCAAAAACAACGTGAACGCCATCAGCCCCCTGAATGGATGGAGGTATTTAAGTAAAATTTTCATTTATTAGTATTTAAAGGAAAAGCACTGTTTTGACTGAATTGGCGCAAATTTACATGGAAATACGATGGAATCAATAGCACCTGTTGATTGTTCCGGTTGCCGCAAATAACAAAACAGCCGCCAACATTAAATGTCATTTTTATGTTAATAAAACACTCGAAATTAAACTAAAGTTTAAACATTGTATATTTACTTCATAAAAAATAACTAATGACAGGAGCAGAGCGGTCGATGAAGCCGTGGAAGAAAAAAGTAATGGTGGGCGGCTTTTTATTACTGTTGGCAGGTGCGGCAGTAGTTTGGTATATTTTTTCGGAAGAGTTTGAGGATACCGCTAAACAAAAAGCTGCTTTCGAATTAAGTGCTATGCAGTTGATTAATGAATTTCAGCAAAATGATTCTTTGGCCAATGCAAAGTATGCTGATAAAATTCTCACCGTAAACGGCCGGGTATCTGCAACAGAAAAAGTAGATAGCACCGTGAATATAAAAATGGAAGATGAAAACACCGGAGCTTACATCATTTTCGCATTTCAACCACAGGATGCAACAACTGCCACCAAATTTGAGGCAGGCGATAGTGTAAGTATAAAAGGTTCCTGCAGTGGTGGCATTTACAGCCAGATACTGGAAACGCAGGCCATCACATTTAAGCGATGTGCCATCAATTAATAAATTTATCACCTCAAAAAAAATAACACTTACAATGAAACAATCGATTCTTTTATTTGCATTGGTAGCGGCTACCAGCGCTTCTTTTGCACAAAAAAAGTTAACCACTACTTCTGCTACCATCAATTTTGATGCTACCACTAGTCTTGATAATTTGCCAAAGGCAGATAACAAAACCGTAGTGGCCAGTATGGATGCTAAAACCGGTACAGTAGCTTTTGAAGCGGCTATCAAGAGTTTTAGTTTTACAAATCCAAGAATGCAGGAGCACTTCAACAACGAAGGTTGGATGGATTCAGAAAAATACCCTACAGCTACTTTTAAAGGTAAATTAGTGAATCCTGCTGATGTAAATTTTAAAAAAGATGGTACTTATACCGCCAAGGTAGAAGGGGATTTAACCATGCATGGCGAAACAAACCCGGTAAGTACCACAGCAACTTTCGTGGTAAAAGGAAAGAGCATAACAACAACTACCGATTTTTCTGTGCAGCTTGCAGATTACAAAATTAATGGTGGTGCTATAGGGGCAGGAAAAGTTGCGAAGGATCCAAAAATAAGTGTTACGGCTGTTTTCAATTAAGCAATATATATTTTTAAGCATCCCGGTAAAGATTTTTACCGGGATTTTTTTTAGAGAAATAATCAGTGG
>JBBSKH010000173.1:0-5950 GCA_038256495.1 Chitinophagales bacterium | reverse complement strand
TTTCGTGGAGCCGACCGGACTCGAACCGGTGTCCAAACAAAATCGCCATAAGCTTTCTACATGTTTATTTATGTATTGTTTGTCGGGGTAAAGCCGGAACATAACAAACCAACTTTACCCTTAGAAGAATGTGCTTAAGTAACCGTCACTTCATTCGGTTACAGCATCCTGTATTTGTTTTGAGTCGGCGGCGACACTTGGAAACAGGAAATCCTGTGCGGCGGCCCTAATGGTTACTTAATTAATAATTAAGCAGCCATGGCATACTGTGTATTGCCATTTGAAGTTTTCGTATTCATATTAAAGTGCTAATTACGCAACGCACTACATGCTTACACTTACAAAGATCTTTGCTGTCAAAACCAAAACGGCCCCAGTTGAATGGCCTGCATTACGCCGTAGCTCATGCAGGAACAGTTGGCAAAAATACTGAATAAAAGACTACGCCAATTATTTGCTGAACTTATTTACCATCCGCTTCACAAAACAGGCGGGTATTTAATCCTCCTTTCACAAAAACGCAGTCCATAATATAACTTCAAAATACCAGTCTTACTTTCTTTAATTAAACACAGCATTTTAATTGCTATATTTCCGTTTTAACAAGCCCGTTATTTGATGAGTCCCGAACAATATTACGATCAACGAATAATTACATTGTCAGCCCTTGAAACCCGGTTATTGCGCAGGAAGAAAACGCTGGCCTATATGCGGCTGGCTGGTATTATCCTCATCATAGCCACACTTTATTTTTCCGGAACCCTCGGCTGGGCTGCTACCGTTCCTTTAGCTGCATTGCTGCTGGCAGCTTTTATTAGAATTGTTTACAAAGACCTCGCAAATAAAGAAGCCCTTTCGTACACCGCCTTGTTATTAACCATCAACAAGAATGAATTAAAAGCCTTGCGCCATGAGTACTTCCAGTTTGACGATGGTAGCCGGCACCTGTCAAAAGATCATCTATATGCCAACGACATGGATATCTTCGGCCATGCCTCCCTCTTTCAGTTGATCAACCGCACGGTGTCAGAAATGGGATCATTACAACTGGCCCAATGGTTACAGGTACCTGCAAGCAAATTGAGTATTTATGAAAGACAGGCCGCTATAAAAGAACTGGCTGAAAAAATTACCTGGACACAGGAATTGCGTGGTTTGGGCGAACGGTCTGCTATAAAATTACAAACGAGGGATAACTTACAACAATGGATGCAAGACCCTCCCTCCTTCAGCCAGTTTAAACACTGGCATTGGTTGCGTTACTTCTTACCGGTTGTTAGCGTCTCTGTTACTATTGCCACGATTTTTGGATTTCTGCCTCTGAATATTTTTTACTGGACCATGCTGTTGATGGCCCTGGTGGCGTTTCCATTAGAGAAAAAGATCGGCCTGGTTCATACACGATTATCCAGCATGGCCGCACAGTTACAAAGCCTGTCGGCAAGTATTCACAGCATTGAAAACGAAAAATTTTCCAGCCCTTTGTTACAGCAAATGCAGGCCGGTTTCCGGGATACCGATAAAGTAGCATCGCTGCAACTAAAAAAGCTCAATAAGATACTGGACAGGCTTGACCTGAGGTTTAACCTGCTACTTGTATTCCCCATAAACCTCCTGTTTTTATGGAATCTTCAGCAGGTGCTGGCCTTAGACAAATGGAAAAAAGACAACGATGAGCGGCTCACTAACTGGTTTAACCTGCTGGGAAGTTTTGAAGCATTGGCGAGCTTAGCAACTATTCATTTCAATAATTCCGCCTGGACTTTCCCCCGTTTGCATGAAACGCATTTTTATATAGACGCTAATAATATGGGGCATCCGCTGATACCTGCGGGCAAAAGGGTTAACAATGATATTTCTATACAACAACGCTCATCCATTTTACTGGTAACAGGCAGCAATATGGCCGGCAAAAGTACTTACCTGCGCAGCGTAGGCATCAACGTAGTGCTGGCAATGGCAGGTGCTCCTGTTTGTGCCAACTCTTTTGAATTATCGCCTGTGCAACTGGTAAGCAGTATGCGCATTGCCGATAACCTGGAAGAAAGTACCAGCACTTTTTATGCAGAATTAAAAAAGCTGAAAACCATCATAGATATGGTTAACAACGGTGAGAAAGTATTTATCCTGCTGGATGAAATTTTGCGTGGCACCAACTCCATGGACCGGCACACGGGCAGCAAAGCATTGATAAAACAATTATTGGAAAAAGAGGCTGCAGCCATCATAGCCACCCACGATGTAGAACTGGCAGCACTAGAGCAGGTTCACACTCCGCATATACACAATGTACATTTTGATGTGCAGGTAGAAGACGATGAACTGTACTTTGATTATAAATTAAAAGAAGGTGTTTGCAAAAGCATGAATGCATCTATCCTGATGAAAAAGATTGGCATAGACCTGTAGCGAAATGCAACAGCATTATCCGTTCCTGCCAGTGAGCATGGGTACAAAACTAAAATTTTTAAACGCCTCTTCTGTAAAACTGCCATCCTCCATTTTAGTAAGCCGCAGCATACGTTGGTGTTCATCTTCATTTACCGGTATCACCATCAACCCGCCGGGTTTCAGTTGTTCAATTAACTTAGGCGGTATAAAAGGAGCAGCAGCAGTAATGATAATTTTATTAAATGGCGCATAGGTCGGTAACCCTTCAAAGCCATCCCCGTAAAAGAATTTAATATTGGGATAAGACGCTTTCAGCACAAAATTTTTCGACTTTTCATACAGGTTCTTCTGGCGCTCTATGGTAAACACTTTGGCGCCCATGGCGGCCAGCACGGTGGCCTGGTAAATGCTACCTGTACCAATTTCCAGCACTTTATCAGAAGGCTTTAACTGCAGCAATTGGGTTTGGTAAGCCACCGTGTAGGGTTGTGAAATCGTTTGCCCATCGCTGATAGGAAATGCCCTGTCTTCGTATGCAATATTATCAAGCGCTGTATCCAGGAAATAATGGCGGGGAATATTGTTCATGGCCTCCAGCACATTTTCGTCTGTTATGCCTTTTTCCCTTAGTATGGCGATGAGCTTTTTGCGCAGGCCTTTGTGGCGATATGTATCTTCAAACTTTCTCATAAATTTGGTGGCAGCCATGCAAAGGCATTACAAATGTTTAAGCAGCTCCCTTTCAGTTTTGGCAGAACCTGCAAGATAAAAAAAGCCGGGATAATTATCCCGGCAATATCGGCAGATAACCAAACTCTTGTGCCTGAATAATTATCCCGGCATGGCACGTTTTTATTATTAAGGCAAAACAACCTTAACCATCAAGCCCCATATCTTTTTTGATTCTTTCAATTTTTTCATCCAGTTGCTGCTCTACTGCATCAAAATTTTTCACATCATCCAGGGTGCTGTTCACGCTAAAATAGAATTTAATCTTTGGCTCAGTTCCACTTGGCCTTGCCGATACCTTACTGCCATCCTCCATCAGGTACTGCAATACATTGCTCTTAGGCAGGTCAATATCAAACGTTGAACCATCTGCCAGGTTCTTTCCTACTTGTGTTTCGTAATCCAGCACCTGCTTCACTTTTACGCCATCAATCACGCTAGGTGGATCTTTGCGGTAAGATTCCATCATGGCAGCAATTTCAGCAGCACCATCCATTCCTTTTTTAGTAATGCTGATCAGGCTTTCCTTATACAAGCCATATTCCACGTACAGGTCAAGTAATTTGTCAAACAGGGTCCGGCCCTTGTTCTTCTCGTAAGCGGCCATTTCACAAATAATGGCAACAGCACTAACGGCGTCTTTATCACGAATGGCATCGCCTATCATCAGGCCAAAACTTTCTTCACCACCTATGATGTATTGCTCCTTCCCTTCTTTTTCTTTTATCAATGCAGCAATCCATTTAAAACCGGTAAGCACATTGTAACAGGTTACATTGTTCTTTGCAGCAATCACATCAATCATATCAGTCGTTACAATCGTTTTTACCACCATATCATCGGCAGTAGCCACACCCTTTGCCTTACGTGCCTCTATCATGTAATTAAAAGCAAGCAAAGCCGTCTGGTTGCCATTCAGCAATATCCATTCTCCTTTATTATTTTTTACACCCACACCTACCCTGTCTGCATCGGGATCTGTACCTAGCAAAATATCTGCATCAAGCGATGCTGCTTTCTTAAGGCCAAGGCTCATCGTTTCTCTTTCTTCCGGGTTGGGATATGCCACCGTTGGAAAATTACCATCCGGTGTACTTTGTTCTTCCACTAAATGCACATTGGTAAAACCATAAGCAGCCAAAGCCTGCGGCACCAGGGTAATACCGGTACCATGTATAGGTGTAAAAACAATGGTCAGATCATGCTGCGCCTTGCACACATCAGGGTACACACTTAGCCCCTTCACCATTTCCAGGTAGGCCTCGTCTGTTTCCTTTCCAATCAGTTGAATCAGGTCTGCACCACCCGTCCATTTCACATCATCAACGCTGGCAATTTTCTCTACTTCTTTAATTACATTTTTATCATGTGGAGCCACCATCTGTGCTCCATCATCCCAATACGCTTTGTAACCATTGTATTCTTTTGGGTTATGGCTGGCAGTGCACACCACCCCACCCTGGCATTTGTAATACCTGATGGCAAAACTTAATTCAGGCGTGGGCCGCAGGCTTTCAAACAGGTACACTTTTATACCATTAGCTGCAAAAACATTGGCAGTTATTTCTGCAAACTCCCGGCTGTTGTTACGGCTGTCGTGTGCAATAGCAACACTCGTATCTTTTCCAAAACATTGTAGCAGGTAATTGGCATAACCCTGTGTGGCCATGCCTATGGTGTATTTATTAATGCGGTTGGTACCCACGCCCATGATGCCACGCAAGCCACCGGTACCAAACTCAAGGTTCTTATAAAAGGCATCGGCCAGTTCATCAGGATTTTCTTTTTCCATTTGCCTGATAGCATCTTTGGTTGCTTTGTCATAATCTCCTTCCAGCCATTTATCTATCTTTTGTTGAATTGCTTTTTCCATTATTTATTTATTTTATACATCTTCAAAAATATAATATTCGTACCTGAATAATGCAACTTACCGCTATTTTTGTTTGTATGAACCGTGCAGGACATCAATTATCCCATTCAATTTTTTCGCAAAGCGAAAGGGTACGGTGTCTCAACATGGGCTCGATGAAATTTATTATAGGCTTCTTTTTAGTTTTTTTTATAACTACCAATTGTTTTTCTCAGCATTCAAAACAGGTTAGTAAAGACAGTTTACTAATTTTTAAACCAATAAATGTAACTGATGCACTTGCCGGCAGGATACCAGCACCGGTTGATAAATCGGGTTTACAAGTAGCGCTACCCAATACTTATGCTGATACGAACGTTTTGAGCAAAGCGGACGTTGACCGCCGCATTCGAATTGTAGCAACAGCCAACATCGTAGGATACAGCGCTGCCATGGTTGGGCTTTATCATGCCTGGTACAAAGATTATCCGCAAAGCAAATTTCATTTTTATAATGATATTAAAGAATGGAAACAAATGGATAAGCTGGGCCATGTGTACAGTGCTTATGCCGAAAGCAAAGCCAGCATGGAACTGTGGCGCTGGACAGGCATCAGCAGAAAAAAGCGTATATGGCTGGGCGGTATGAGCGGGGCAATGTACCAAACTGCAATAGAAATTCTGGATGGGTTTAGCAGCGAATGGGGTTTTAGCTGGGGCGACTTTGCGGCAAACGTTACCGGCAGCGGCATGTTGGTAGCACAGGAACTTGCCTGGGATGAGCAGCGGGTGCAGATGAAATGGTCCTTTCATCGCAAAACCTATAACGACCCTATGCTGAACAGGCGCAGCACAGAATTATTTGGCAGCAGCGAACCCGAACGTTTTTTAAAAGATTACAATGGGCAAACTTACTGGCTCAGCACGACGCTGAAACCTTTCTTTCCCAACTCAAACATACCTGCATGGCTGCAGGTTT
>JBBSKH010000172.1:0-6006 GCA_038256495.1 Chitinophagales bacterium | reverse complement strand
TTGCTCATGCACAACCAATCTGGCTATGGCCAGCACTTTACTTCTTCCGCTTACGACTGGGAAATTTATTTAGTAATTCCCTGTAGTTCCGTTTCACTCTCTATGAAAATAGAAAAGCACATTAAAAAAATGAAAAGTAAAAAATATATTCAAAACCTAAAAACCTATCCTGAGATAATAGAAAAACTCAAACAAAAATATTTATGAGCACCTGACTCTGCCGATTAGTTCCGATAGCTATCGGAAGCACAGGTGGTCCCTGGTTCGAGCCCAGGTGGGCCCACAAAAACAAGGTAACCATTTTCTTTTTTTTTAATTTTTTGTTGTTGAAAATATTCCGCATGTTTCGTTGATGGCCGTTACGCACCTGTTCATAAGAAGGAATTTTTCTACAATTAACTTTTATCTCTTTCCAGCAGGCTGGACACAAACAAATTATTGTGTGCCGTTTTTTTTCTTAAACTTTGTCTAACTCTAACATAATTATATATGATTACATTTAAGCACTTCAAAGGCGACCTTTTTGGTGGCATCACCGCCGGCATTGTGGCGCTACCATTGGCCCTTGCTTTCGGCGTAAGTTCAGGTCTTGGGCCAAGTGCCGGGTTATACGGTGCTATCTTTCTAAGTTTTTTTGCAGCAATGTTTGGCGGCACTCCCACCCAGATCTCTGGGCCAACAGCACCCATGACAGCCATCAGCATGGTACTTATTGCTGGTATTATTGCTGGTAATGATGGCAATGTAACTAAGGCACTGCCTATCATTCTCACCATATTTTTACTAGTGGGCATCATTCAGATACTCATGGGCATCCTAGGCGTTGGTAAATACATCAGGTATATTCCTTACCCCGTGGTTTCAGGTTTTATGACGGCCATTGGCGTTATTATTATTGTAACGCAAATAATTCCATCATTGGGTTACTACCCCAAGCAGGATACCGCCTTTGTAAACCAGTTTAAGCAAAAAGCAGAAGGAGTGATAGTTACCAGTATATTAAAAGAGGAATACGGCGCAGATATATTAGTGGCGGAAGATTTTAAAGAAACCATCACCAAAGCCCGGCAAATAACTGAGGCTGATATCCTGAAACAATCGCAGACCCTGGCCGCCGATAATGCCTCAGGAGTAGTAGGCTCGCTAAGAATATTACCCCGGGCATTAAAACACATTAACTGGCTGGAACTGGCGCTGGCAGCAGGCACCATCCTGGTGATCTATGGATTTAAACGTATTACCACCAAAGTACCCAGCACCCTGGTAGCGCTCCTGCTGATGAGTGGAATTGCCTATGGTTTCGGCCTACAGTATATTCCCATAGAAGAGATCCCTTTTGGGCTACCCAAGGCATATTTCGAAATATTTACGGGTTTCCAGTTAAGCAGTATTACACCCTTTCTATTCACCGCATTATCACTAGCATTTTTAGGCGCAATAGACTCCCTGCTAACTTCGGTAGTGGCTGACAATATGACCAAGACCTCCCATAACCCCAACAAAGAGCTGGTTGGCCAGGGTATCGGAAATAGTCTTGCTGCTTTTTTTGGAGGTATTCCCGGAGCTGGTGCTACCATCAGAACCGTTGTTAATATTAATTCAGGTGGCAAAACAAAACTCTCTGGTATGATCGCCGGCCTGCTCGTATTGATCATCTTACTTGCATTGGCGCCCGTTGCTTCGCAAATTCCGGCTGCTGTGCTTTCCGGCATCCTGATAACGGTGGGCATTGGCGTGATGGATTATAAAGGCATAAAAGCTATGCGGTATATGCCGAAGAGTGAAGTGGTGATTATGATCACCGTGCTCGTGTTATCGTCACTTTGGAACCTGGTATATGCCGTTGGTATCGGACTCGTGATTGCTTCACTCATGTTCATGAAGAAGATTGGAGACCTTACTACCAAAGATTCGGAGGTGAGCAAACTTAGCGAAGAACTACCATGGGAGGACGAGTTTGATTTTCCAGAAAACCTCAGGCAGGAAGTATTTATCAAGCATATTAATGGTCCGCTTTTCTTCGGCTCTACCAGCGATTTTCAAAGTACGGCGCGGCAGATACCGAAAGAAGCTACTACGGTCATCATCAGAATGGGCAGGATGCCCTATATTGACCAGTCGGGTTTATATGCCCTGGAAGATGTACTGAGCGCACTTGTAAAACAAGGCATAACAGTACTGCTCGTAAATATTTCGGGCCAGCCCAAATACCTGATGGAGAAGATAGACATCATCCCTGACCTGGTGCCAATGAAGCATATCTTTAAAAATTATACGGAATGCCTGCGTTGGGTAAAGGAAAATGTAAAAGACACAACAAAGTAAATCAAGAAAAAAATGCCCCGCTAATCCGGGGCATTTTTAAGGCGATAAAAATGTGGTACGTTATATTAAAATTCCGTGCACTGACACCCATTGGTGCTGGCGTAGCTGCCTTAAATGGTATACCATTTCCGAAGATTCGCCGTATTTGCGGCTGAATAACTGGATAAGCGTGTCAGCACATCCAAAATGAAAATCGTTGTTACAGCTTTTAATAACGTTATAAGTCCAGGTATATGTCTGTTCCATATCATTTGTTTTAAGTGAAAGATTCTGCGTACTTATATTATCTGTACGCAGCATATTAATCAGGTGCAAAATAGTCCGGCTGTTTATAGCCGAAGCTGCATGGCTTTGCGCCAATGCCAGGTAGGTGTTTTTTTCATGATTCTGAGGTTTTGTGATATAATTAAATATTGCCTTCATTTCTTTAAAATTGAAACGGCATCTCAGAGGATAAAATGGAAGAGATTCCTGTTATACAGGACATATGGTAAACATCGATGTGTAAGGATTCATCAGAGGATTTTGGGATTGGGGGTCTTAGGGGACCTTAGTTGAGAATGTAAAAATAGGGTATATCAAGAATTTTTGAATATAATATTATCCACATCTCAACTTATCGCCAGCCCTTATAATAAACTCCGTAGGATCGCATTGAAAAACAAGCTAAAATCTTACTTTTGCGCCCACTTGAAACACCGGCTGCTTCATTAAACAGAAATTACTGATTAGCAGGCTATCAGGCTGGTTTTTACATTTATCATTTAACCTTTCATTAACCGTGGGGCCAAGTATTTTTGCCGCACAAGAATTTATTATGAGAAAATTATTCCTGGTTTTTGCTATCCTGGCAACGTCTTTTGCTTCTTTTTCGCAAGAAACAGCAGAAAAAAAACAATTTGATCTTAGTAAACGTGCTGCAGATCATTTTATGTTGCAATTAGGCCTTAGCAGCTGGCAGGGTGCCCCCGACAGCATTAGTAGCCATATTAGTGGTTTCCAAAGGAGTGCCAATGCATATATTATGCTAGACAAACCTTTTAAGGGCAATCCCCGTTTCAGCATTGGTGCCGGCATAGGAGTAGGAACATCTAACATTTATTTTAAGAAGATGATCGTTGATATTGGTTCCAACAATACGATCCTGCCTTTCCGTGTTGTAGATAGTGCACAGAATTACAAGAAATTCAAATTGAATACTGCATACCTGGAAATTCCGCTGGAACTTAGGTTTATGAACGACCCGGAAAATACCAATAAAACATTTAAAGCTGCCATGGGCCTTAAGCTGGGAACTATGATTGGTGCCCACACAAAAGGTAAAACATTGCGGGATGCCAGCGATAATGTGATCAATAACAGGACCGATAAAGTGCATTCTAAAAGCTACTTTAATTCTACCAGGATAGTAGCTACTGCACGTGTGGGTTATGGGATATTAAGTTTGTTTGGCGCATACGACCTCACTTCAACATTCAAAAGTGGTGTGGCTCCAGAGATCAAGGGGTTACAGATAGGCATCACAATCAGCGGCCTTTAAAAAATTTAACAGCATTATGATCCCCCGGCCTGCCGGGGGATTTTTTTTGCATGCTGCAATAAGCTAGTTTTGCACCTCACTATAACACCGGTATTCCGGACCAATTACAATGAGTGACGAAATAAAACACGAATGCGGTCTAGCCTTTATCAGACTGCGTAAGTCGTTTAGTTATTATCAGCAAAAACACCATTCGGTTTTATACGGGTTAAATAAGCTGTACCTGCTTATGGAGAAGCAGCATAACCGTGGCCAGGATGGCGCCGGTATAGCGGCCGTGAAATTGAATACAGAGCCCGGCTACCCTTTTCTTTACCGTTTAAGAAGTAGTGCAAGTCAGCCCATTGCCGATCTCTTTTCGCAGATTGGCAACGATATAAGCGAAGTTGAAAAATACCAGCCCGATATTAAGAACCATCCGGGGCTGATGAAGGGTCATCTTGGCGTGATGGGAGAAATATTACTGGGGCACTTACGCTATGGCACACAAGGAAAAAATGATGTTGAATTCTGCCACCCTTTCATAAAGAAAAATACGATTCCCGCACACAACCTTGCCCTGGCGGGTAACTTCAACCTGGTTAATACAGAAGAACTCTTCGACCTGGTAAATATGGCGCCGGGTGAATTTCAGTGCCAAAGCGACCTGGCGGCAATGATGGAAGTGATCCATCATTTTTTAATTAAGGAAGACGAAAAAACACCCGGCCAGATTGATATAGCCAATGTGCTGAAAAAAGCCGTTCCATTATTTGACGGCGGTTTCCACTTTGGTGGCATGACGGGCAGCGGTGATGCATTCCTGATGCGGGATGCACATGGCATTCGTCCATCTTATTATTTTATTAATGATGACGTGGTGGTGGGTGCCAGCGAAAGGGCCGCCATAAGAACGGCTTTTGACCTGGAAGAAAATGAAGTAAAGGAACTGTTGCCCGGCCATGCACTCATCGTAAAAGCGGATGGGAGTGTAAGTATAGAACAAATTGTTGAGCCAAAAGAACGCCTGGCATGCAGCTTCGAGCGAATTTATTTCAGCCGCGGAAGTGACGAAAAAATTTACAAAGAACGAACTGAACTGGGTCGCCAGTTAAGCGATATCATTCTGAAGAAACTGGACTACGATCTTAAGAATACTATCTTCTCTTTTATACCAAATACTGCCGAAACAGCGTTTTACGGACTCATTAAAGGCGCTGAAGACTATTTAAATAAGATAAAGATAGAACGCATCCTTAGCTGGGGTAAAGACTACGATGATGAGAAACTTGCCGAAATGGTTAATCGTCGCATAAGGATTGAAAAGATAGCCATCAAGGATGTAAAACTACGCACTTTTATTACAGAAGACAGCAGCCGGAACGAAATGGTGCAACACGTATATGACATTACCTATGGTACTGTAAAAAAAGATATTGATACGCTGGTGGTAATAGATGATAGCATTGTAAGAGGCACCACCCTCAAGGAAAGTATCATCCGCATGCTAAGCAGGTTGAAGCCTAAGCGCATTATTATCGTTTCATCGGCACCACAAATACGCTATCCGGATTGCTATGGAATTGACATGAGTAAAATGGGCGATTTTATTGCATTCAAAGCCGCCGTGGCGCTGTTAAAAGAAAGTGGCCAGGAAGATTTGCTGAACGACTTGCTGGCAAAATGCAAGGAACTGCAACGCAACAATAAATTACACACAGAAAACCTCGTGAGGCAGGTTTACAAACCTTTTACGCTAAGCCAGATGTCGAAGAAAATTGCGGAGCTGATAACACCAGAAGACATCAATATACCGGTAGACGTTATTTACCAAACGATAGAAAGCCTGCACGAAGCCTGCCCCAATAATAAAGGCGATTGGTACTTTACTGGCAACTACCCAACACCTGGCGGTAACAAAGTTTGCAACAAAGCATTTATGAATTATGTAGAGGGAAAGAATGTGAGGGGATATTAGCCAATGGTCAACAGTCAATAGTCAATATCAGGTCTCAATAATTGTAAATTTTTTCTGAACTTGCGGAGTTAAACCAAATCACCAAATCACCAAATCACCAAATCACCAAATCACCAAATCACCAAATCACCAAATCACCAAATCACCATATCACCAAATCACCAAATCACCAAATCACCAAATC
>JBBSKH010000171.1:0-6061 GCA_038256495.1 Chitinophagales bacterium | reverse complement strand
TATTAAAATTGTATTCCTCGGTTTTGGCTTAGACAGCGACAACTTACATAGCCCAAATGAAAAATTTGATGTGGCCAATTTTTATAAAGGCATTGAAACAATCCCTTACTTCCATAAGTATTTTACGGAGATGAGTTAATTTACTTATGAGCCTGCACGGCCAATAAATTGGCGAACAAAAAAGAAAATTAAACAGTAAAAATAAAATAAGCCCCACTTATGGGGTTTGTTTTTTATAAAGTAGAGCAGACTTGAACTGCCGTCCGGATGCCCGGTATTGTAATTTAATTTGTTCCCAAATCCATTTTCTGCCATTGGCAGTTTTTAGTTCTTTTTCCCGCTTCATAGCGGCTGATTTAACAGCAAAGTGCAAAGTATAAATTACCTCCCACGGTCGGAATTTCTTTGTATAGCCCGTTGTGCCAAGTTTGTTGTGGGAATAAAAACGTTGTATCAGGTTACTCGTATAACCTATGTAAATTTTATTAAAGGTAACGCTGTACAATATGTAAACTGTAAATTCCATAAAATAAAAAAAAACTAAAAATAGCAGCCCCTTTGCAGGGGCTAGTCTTTGTACCGGAGAGCAGACTTGAACTGCCGAATCCCTAGGCCCCTATAATAGTATTATTATTAAAACAAATAAAAAGCCCCTTTGCAGGGGCTAGTCTTTGTACCGGAGAGCAGACTTGAACTGCCGACCTTCGGGTTATGAATCCGATGCTCTAACCAGCTGAGCTACCCCGGCCTGTTACACCATTTATAAGGCATATACCTTGTTAAACGGGCGGCAAAAATAATGGATTTCAACTGTAAACAACCCAATTTTTAAGAATTATTTGCTAATTCTTGCCTTCCAGGGTATTTCGGGGGCTTCAGTCAACTGGCCGATGTACCTGGCCAATACGAACAGGTAATCGCTAAGCCTATTAAGGTATTGAATCACCATTGGAGCAATGAACAGCTTTTCTTCCTGCATATGTACACAGATACGCTCGGCACGGCGGCACACGCAGCGGGCAATGTGCAAGGTTGCTACAGCTTCATTTCCTCCTGGCAACACAAACGATTTCATTTCGGGCAATGTCTCGTCCATTGTATCCATTTCTGTTTCCAGCAGGGTGATATCTTCAGCTTTTAAATCCGGGATCTTCATGTGTGAAGCTTTTTCCGGGTCACAAGCCAATGTAGAGCCAATTGTAAACAACCTGTCCTGAACCTCTTTTAACATCAGCCTGGAGTGATCATCTGTAATATAAACCCCGCAAAGTCCAATGTAAGAATTCAGTTCGTCGACGGTGCCGTAACTTTCAATCCGGAGATGACTTTTGGGAACTTTTGTTCCTCCTATCAGGCTGGTGCTGCCTTTATCGCCGGTTTTAGTATAAATTTTAAATGCCATGAAAATGAGGTAAAATATTAGTCTTTTACTTAAATGTATTGTTTCAACAAAAACACGAAGGTAAAGTTCGTACTAAACGAAGGCAGCAATAGTTAAAGGATTACTGTTAATGTTATCAGACTCTACCAAACCATCCTTTAACCGTATAACACGGTGGGCAAAATTTGATATATCCTCTTCATGGGTAACCAACACGATGGTGTTACCATCTGCATGAATTTTACCAAGGATGTCCATAATTTCATGAGAAGTTACTGAATCAAGGTTACCGGTGGGTTCATCGGCAAGTATGATTGCAGGACCGTTTATGAGCGCCCTTGCAATTGCCACCCGCTGGCACTGACCACCACTCAGTTCATTGGGCTTATGCTCCATCCTGTCGGCAAGTTTTACTTTTTCCAGTACGGCAGCCGCACGGTCTGCTCTTTCTTTTTTACTTATGCCTGCATAAATCAAAGGCAAGGCCACATTCTCTGCCGCAGTAAGCCTGGGCAGCAAATTAAATTGTTGAAAAACGAAACCGATATCTTTATTTCTTACCGCCGCCAGGTCATCATCGGGCATCCGGCTTACATCCTTTCCATTCAGCACATACTTTCCCCCGGTAGGTGAATCAAGGCAACCCAGTATATTCATCAGTGTAGATTTTCCACTACCACTGGGGCCCATCAAAGCAACATATTCATTTTTAAAAATATCCAGCGATATGCCCTTGAGCACAGGAAGTTCCTGCTTGCCCAGGTAATAACTTTTCCTGATTGCCTCCAGGTGAAGTATTGAAGAATTCATAATTTATTTTTTGATCATGGTAGGTACCATAAAGAATTGATCGTTGTGCATTCCGGCGTTATTGAGCGCTTCTTCCCTGCTGCAGCTACCATTTATTGTATCCTCTCTCCAGTTGTTATCGCGGCTGCTCATGTGCAGCAATGGCTCAACCCCGTTAGTATCAACTTCGTCCATTTTCTGTATAAAACCAATCATATTCTGCAAATCAGTTTTAATGGCAGCTTTTTCCTCATCATTAAAACGAAGTTTTGCCAGCGTGGCCAGCTTATTCAGCATGTTATCGTTAACCTCCATCAAACAAAAATAAAGCTTTCAATGCACAGCCCGGCCTATTTTATACAAATGGTTTTTTGCAAAAAAAATAATTCACAGGGCTTTCGCAGGCAGACTTGTATTATCTTCGCCGCCTGTATAATTTTGAAGAAACCATCATCATTCTGGCAGCAATATAGCATATGAGTAAAGAGCAGGAAATAGTTATGAGCGGTATCAGGCCAACAGGTTTCCTACACCTGGGAAACTATTTTGGCGCTATTCGCAATTATGTAAAAATGCAGGAAAATTATCCGTGCTTTTTCATGGTGGCCGATTGGCATTCCTTAACTACACATCCTGATACAAAAGAATTACGTGATAGTGTTATTCGGGTAGTTGCAGAACACCTTGCCTGTGGTCTTGACCCTGAGAAAGTGGCGCTCTACTGCCAAAGCCAGGTACACGAAACAGCGGAGCTTTACTTATATCTTAATATGATGGCCTACAAAGGCGAACTGGAAAAAACAGTAACTTTTAAAGAAAAAGTAAGGCAACATCCGGATAATGTAAATGCAGGATTGCTAACCTACCCTGTTTTGCAAACTGCCGATATTTTGTTGCACAGGGCAGCATTGGTACCCGTGGGTAAAGACCAGGAGCAACACCTTGAAATGGCCCGCAATTTTGCCAACCGGTTTAATCATCGGTATGGTGAAGTATTTCCTGAACCCCTGGCATTCAATTTTTCTGGCGAACTGGTTAAAGTTCCCAGCCTGGATGGTACCGGCAAAATGAGTAAAAGCGTAAATCAGATGGCCACTATATATCTTGCAGATGAAGATGACAGTATCCGTAAAAAGATCATGAAAGCAAAGACGGATGCCGGCCCCACCAGTATGAATGAAGACAAGCCAGATTATATTGAAAATATTTTTTTGCTGATGAAATTAGTGAGCAGTACGGAAGTGATTGAAAAATATGAATCGGATTTCAATAACTGCAATATTCGTTACGGCGATATTAAGAAGCAACTGGCTGAAGATATGGTGAATTTTGTGGCGCCTATCAGGCAAAAAACCATGGATATCCTGGCAAATGAAAGTTACCTGAAGGACGTGCTTGCAATGGGCGCCCATAAAGCCGGCGAAAGCGCAAAGGCTACCCTGGAGGTTGTTCGCAAAGCAATAGGCTTACAATATTTTTAGGCGCTAAGGTTGCCAGACGCAATAGTTGAAGTCAAGTAAATTAAAGCGAATCAATTACCGCTAAGATTTCTTACATTCAACCAAGAATAGAAAAAGCATATTTAATAATACAATAAAATCAGTTTCGCCCCTGGCGAAAAAATGGTATGGCTAAAATAAAAAAACCAAAACACATTGCAATTGCCGGGAACATTGGTGCAGGAAAAACCACGCTTACCCAGTTACTAAGTAAACATTACAAATGGATTCCACAGTTTGAAGATGTGGACCACAATCCTTACCTGAACGACTTTTATGAGGATATGCCCCGCTGGAGTTTTAACCTCCAAATCTATTTCTTAAACAGCCGTCTTAAACAATTGCTGGAAATTCAACATGGAACAGCAACAGTGATACAGGACAGAACCATTTATGAAGATGCCAACATCTTTGCACCCAACCTGCATGATATGGGCCTGATGGGAAAGCGTGATTTTGAGAACTATTATAAGTTTTTCGAAACATTAAAAACGATGGTGCAGCCTCCAGACCTGTTAATTTATCTGAAAGCCTCAGTACCTACACTGGTATCTCAGATACAAAAACGTGGGCGTGAATATGAAGAGAATATTCGACTTGATTATCTAAAAAAGCTGAACGAATATTATAATAACTGGATAGACAATTACAAGGAAGGTGCCCTGCTGGTAATTGATTCTGATACCAATAAATTTGCTGAGAACGAAGAAGACCTGGGACAGATTATTACAAAAATTGACTCTGAGTTGTTTGGATTATTTTAAACTAACGGCAGAAAGACCTAATCTATCAACTGATTTTTCATAGCATAAAACACCAGCCCTACGGAGTTCTTTACACCAAAGCGCTCCATCAACCTGTCTTTAATAGCTTCTACCGTTCTGGCACTTATGCTCATTTTACCGGCAATTTCTGCGGCAGTAAATTCCATACATACCAACGTCAGCACTTCTTTTTCTCTTTCGCTAAGTACAACTTCAGATGTAAGGGAAGGATTGAACTTCTGCTTGCTGTAATTTTTCTTTATGAGTACTTTGTTTACAAATGGATTAAGGTAAAATCCTGTACGCATAACATCCATGATGGCCCGCTTTATTTCTGCGGGCTCAGTGCTTTTAAGTAAATAACCCGCCGCACCACAATCCATCAGGTGTCCCACAAACCTTTCGTCTTCATACATAGTAAGAATGATAACACGAATATTAGGGTAAGTTTTTGTAATAACTTTGGTGGCATCAATGCCATCTTTAATTGGCATCTTCAAATCGCATAAGATAACATCCGGTTGCGCATCTGGAATTTTTTGCAACAGATCTTCGCCATTTTCAGCCTCCATAATGAACCGAATATTACTATAAGGCCTTAAGGAAAGAATAACGCCTTTCCTGAAAATCTGGTGATCGTCGGCTATTGCTACTTTAATTTCATCTTGAACCATACCCGGTAAAATTAAGACATCTGGAGAGATAATAGTCCAGCGATCAAAATAATCTATATTAATTTATATCAGTGGCTCCTTGGGTATTTCAAGGGTAACTTTATAATAAGTGTGACTATTGTCTATCTCAAAAAATATCCGCCCATTTAAAACCTTCATCCGGCTGGCAATATTTTTTAAACCAAGGCCCTGAGAAATGTGGTTGAGTTTATCAAATTCTGCCTGAACAATTCCTTTACCATCATGGTGCAATCGGATATAGATATGAGTTGGTGTTGCATTTTGGGTTAAATGAATAAACCCGGAATTACTATGTTTAATAACATTGTTGATTAGTTCCTGGATAACCCGGAAGATCAGCAATTCCTGCTCTACCTTCAGCCGTTGCCGGTAATCATGAAAGCGGGCACTTGCATTCAGGCTGCCACTTCCACTTATTTTTTGGAACAGATCTGTGGTAGCACTCTCCAGCCCAAAATTCTTTAGTGTTGGTGGCATCAGGCTATGGCTGATGTTTCTTATTAGGAGGATAGCGTCATCAATGATTTGCTTGGCGCTGAAAATACTTTGCAGTTGTTGAGCCTTTTCCTGGTTTACCAGGTTCTCATTTAAATATAAGCGGGCGGTAGCCAGTAATGGGCCGGCATCGTCATGCAGGTCGGCAGCTATACGTTGCCGCTCTTCTTCCTGAAAACGAATAGATGCATTAAGGTAAATCTGCTGTTTTTCGGCCTCCAGCATTTTCATATGAATGTGGTAACGAATAACTTTACGTTGGTGCATTATTACAAACACAATGATCCCTATGGCAAGGGTTATCATGCCAATAGAACCAATAAACATAAGCTTCGACACATCAGATGTACTTGATGCCTGTAAAAAGAACATTTTGCTGTTACGGGTTTTTAATACTTGTTAGGGAAATATCATCGAGATTCATTTCATGGGGTATAT
>JBBSKH010000170.1:0-6252 GCA_038256495.1 Chitinophagales bacterium | reverse complement strand
TTATTTTTTCTTTACCAACATAAATAAAATAGTCTCCTGCTTCCAATATCTTTTTCCCAGTTGCATCGGTATAACTCAAATCTTTCAATGGGTCTATTTCAAATTTATATACTACTGATTCACCAGCATTAATTTCTTTCTTCTCAAAATATTTCAATTCTTTCATGGGCCTTGAAATAGTACTCACGGGGTCGGAGATATACCATAAAACAGCTTCTTTGCCATTTAGCCTACCAGCATTTTTCACGGTTACTTCGGCAACTACTTTTTCATTTTGCTTAAATTCTTTTTTGGAAATAATTACATTACTATATTCATAGTTTGTGTAACTCAATCCATGCCCAAACCAATACAAAGGATCAGTTGCAATGTCCTGGTAAAAGCCTTCTTTGGCCGGTCTTGCCGGGCTACGCATATTATAGTAAGTAGGAATTTGCCCCGTAGTTAATGGAAAAGTAATTGCCAGCTTTGCAGAGGGGTTAATTCTTCCGGAAAGTATGCCAGCCAGGGCAGTACCACCGGCAATGCCCGGTTGCCAAATCTCCACAAGGGCGTCCACCATTGGTTCCAGTCTAACTAATTCTAATGGCCTCCCATTGGATAAAACCAATATAATTTGTTTACCTGTTTTTTTTAATGCCTCCACCAATTTTTCCTGGATAGCTGGCAAAGCAATCGTAGAACGGGATGCATTTTCGCCACTCCATGTTTTTAATTCGCCTAAACAAATAACAACAACATCCGATTGGTTGGCTGCAGAAACTGCTTCTTCAAAACCTGTTTCATCTGCGCCATCAAATGCACACCCCTTTGCATAATTGATGGTGGTATTTATAAATTCTTTTTGCAAGCCTTCGTAGATACTTTCTGCATCTGCGGCTTTGCCATTGAAACTCCATGAGCCAATGATGTTGTCTTTATCTTTTGCCATTGGGCCAATGAGCGCAATTCTTTTTGTTTGATTAAATAATGGAAGCGCATTGTTATTATTCTTGAGCAATACCATACTTTCTTCTGCAAGTTTTGCAGCCAGGGCTTTTGCATCAGGTTGCAGGTATCTTTCTTTTGCATCTACAACGCTCGTGTAAGGATTATCAAACAATCCCAACCTGAACTTTATCCTCAAAATTCTTGAAACGGCATCATCTATATTTGCCATTGGTATTTTTTTCTCGGCAATCAATGTTTTAAAATGTTCTAAATAAATTCCATCTTTCATGTCCATTTCCACACCAGCCATAAATGCTTTTAAGCCGGCTTCTTTTCTGTCTTTTGCTACACCCTGGTTTATTAATTGTTCTACGGCATTCCAATCGGCCACCACAAAACCATCATGTTTCCAGCGCAGTTTTAATATTTCGGTAAGGGTATAATGATTGGCTGTTGCAGGCACACCGCTGATATCATTAAAGCCACTCATTAAAGTTGCAGCGCCTGCTTTTACACAGGCTTCGTAAGGCGGTAAATACGTTTCCCATAAAGATTGTGGCGATACATCGGTGTAACGATAATCTCTTCCGCCTTCACTTAAACCATAAGCCACGTAATGTTTTAAACAGGCGGCTATAGAAAAAGGATCACTTAAATTTTTCCCCTGATAACCCTGCACAGTTGCCACACCAAACATTGCATTCATGTACGGATCTTCACCATAGCCTTCTGAAACCCTTCCCCAACGTGGATCACGGGCTACATCAATCATGGGAGAGAAGGTCCAGTCTACCCCAGACAATACAGATTCCCTTGCCGCCTCTCTGCAATTTTCTTTTACCAGTTCAGGATTAAAAGAACAGGCCTGTGCAATTGAAATGGGATACACCGTTCTAAAACCATGTATCACATCAAAGCCAAACAAAATAGGAATTCCCAATCGGGAAGAATCCATTGCCTTTCGCTGAATTCTATTTCGTTGTTCAGGATCGGCGCTAAAATATATGAGTGAGCCAATACCGGGCGGCAGGCTTTTTATTTCTGTACCAATATTATTGGGATTATTATTTAATCCAAATGTAAATTGATTGAGTTGCAAAATTTTTTCATCCAGATTCATTCTGTTAACCAAATCTTTTACCCGGCTTTCAATGGGGGCTATTTTGTTCTTGTATATGGGTTGTTGGGCAAAAGACATTTGGCAAACAAAAACGAAAGAAAATATTGTAATTATTTTCAAAGCAGAATAAATATTTTTTTTACTGTGGAAAATTAAGAGAACTGATATATAAAAGGTAAAATAATAATTGTTTAATAAAGATTTTCTATAGAGCATAATACAATTTTTTATAAAATGTTTTATTTCTTATTCATCCATGTGGTCACAACTCCACCCGTTTGGCTCGCATCTGCAAAAGGTACTAAAATAACCAGCTCGCTCTTTCCATCTACTTCAGTTGTTATGCTGTAAGCTTGTGTGCCTATCCATTTTTCAGGCAACTTACCGCTCCACTTTTGCAATTGAAAAACATCGGGTATTGATATGTTTTCCGATGATGTTTCATTCAGCGCTTTGTCGAAACACAATACCTGCGGGCCACGCTGCAAGGCTATTTGGCCAGGATAACTTTTGCCACCGGGCAATACAATCATTGGCATGGTAAAATTTATTTTAACTATATCTCCTTTTTTCCAAAGCCTTTTTATTGCTACCGTTTCTGTGTTGGCAATATGTTGTTTTGCTCCATTTATACTGATGGAAAACCCGCCTGCCCAGTAAGGTTTTCTAAATTGTATTGGAAAGGAAATGCAGCTATTTTCATTTACAGAAATAACTACATTTTCACCATTTAAAAAGTCACCGGATGTTGTGAACGAAACTTTTTTTCCGGCAATACTTGTGGTGAAATTGCCCGGTTGATAAAAAAGAAAAGCAGGAGTATTATTAAGTGTTCCGTTTGCAAATAAAGGTATCATAGCTATACCTCTTGGTACACTACTCATGCAACAGGTAATAACTGTGCGAAAAGGTTTTTTACCCATTAAGGGAGTATAGTAACTTACGCCACCCGTTTGCGGATTTTCAGCACCGGTTAAATGATTATAAACAGATCGTTCCAATTCGTTTAAATATTTCATTTGACCAGTGATGCAAAACAACTGGTAATTTAACTGCACCCAGGTAGTTGTTACACAGCCTTCTCCCATATTGTCTTTATTGGTGGCAGGTAAAATATGATCGTCTTGAAAATGTTCAAAAGAACTGGTAGTACCGGTAATGTATAATCTGCTGTCCACAATATCTTTCCATGCAACTTCTAAAGGTTCTAAAAAACGTTCTTCATTTGTAAGGCGATGCAATTTAATAATGCCTAAAAAATTAGACATCATTTCATAAGCTTTTGCGTTGGCAACTTTATCTACCCTGCCTTCAGCATTTAGAGTTGTTATAATTTTAGGCCCTTTTGGATTGTCAAAACTTTTTACCAGGAAATAACAATAGTCTAAATATTTTTTATCTCCTGTAAACCTGTACAACTCTGCAACAGATTCTAAAATGCAGGTAGCAGCCATGCCTACGTGCCCGCCGGATTTTACAATATCTTTTTGTCCTTTTTCGGAGCCAAAGGTTTGCATCAACAAATCGCCGATTTTTTCACAGGCGGTTAATGACGGCTTAAACCCAGATAATTCATAATACCGTAACAAACCCATTAAATCGTACCGATGGCTCCACACATCCCAGCTTGTCCAGTGGCTAGCCGTATCATAGGTCCCTAAATAACCATCGGGTAATTGTGCTGCTATCAATTGTTGTGCACTTCTGTCAATTTGAATTTTAAACGCAGGGTCTTTGCTATTATCATAAGCATTACATGCCGCTTCCAAAAATTTACCAATGTGCTCACCAATCCATGAATGATTACCTGGCCGATTAATGAAACCAGCCAATATTGCATCCTCATCTACTTTTTGTAAACGCAGTACTGTATTAGCATACAGCCTATCCCCTAACCAACCTTCTATTTTAATTTTGCTTAATGCTGCCGGAACATATTGTTGTGGAGCCTTGTAAGCTACAACAGGTTCTGTATGTTGATACACGATATTCTCATAACCATATTCTGCATTCCATTGATTGGTATATTTAAAAGAAGGCACTGATAAAGTATATACAATTTTTACAAATGGAGCTGAAGATTTATAAGGAAAAATAATGGGGTTATTACCAACATTAAGAGACAGTTTCTTTTGTGTACTGTATAGGTTTTGGCCTCTAAAATTATAGAAGTCTGCTTTTAACAGCGCATCCATCGTATTAGGTGATTTATTGGTAATGTCCAACTGATAATCAAGTTTTTTATTTTGAACAGGTGCTTTTGCATTGCCATTTTTTATACTGGTATTGTAGGTAAAAAAAATAAATGGTTCTGCTGCCATTAATGTAGGAACTTTTGAAATATTGAAAGTACCCCAATGGCTTACCCTGATGGCAATAGTATTTTCCTTATCCCACAAAATGTCGTCCCGTTTTACTATATAATTTCTGTAGGCATCGCCAGACCATGTGGAACCAATTAATTTACCATTCAAATAAGTTTCATCTGTTTGCTGAATTTTACCCATCGTTAAACTTAGTAAACCCGTTTTAGCAAATTGGGATTGCAATGTTGATGGAATGATTATTTTTTTACGGATCCACAAAGTGCGGTTGGCTGTGGTTTTATGGTCATCACTCCATTTTAATTCAGTAAGGTTTTCCCAGTCAGCATCAGCGTAATTCGTTTTGCTAAAATCTGTTTTGTCTTCAAAACTTAATTTCCAGTCACCCTTAATTATGAAAGGCTGGGCTGTTGCAGCTTGCGTGAGGAGCATGAAGCATACAAGCTGAAACATTCTACACTTTTTTAAGATTGCTTTGAAATTCATTTTTAAGCTTTAAAAATATTTTTAAAAAAATACACTTATTCAACTATCCTGTATAATAATCATCATTTTCCAGACACATTCATTGGTAAAAACAACCGATACGTGTTTATTTGATTGGCGCCAAAATTCAATTCCAGTTTGCCTTTTAGTGGTCTCAACATTTTTTCATTGGTTTCTATATGTGAAGTTTTCCATGCACTTACAACGGGCCTGGCAAAACTGAGCATTGGATTAACCGGGCTGTTTTGCATATTCCAAAAGCGGGTAATTAATCCGTTGCCTGTTTCTTCTGCAGGTTTAACACTCCAGAGTATCACATCAGGATGGCTAATATTAAGCAATGAAAAACTGGTAGTTGAATTAGGCTTTACAGCACCCGTTACCGGCGATGCCAGCAATGGGTTTTGATGCGCTAATGAAAACTTCATCGCACTGGTAGCATTAAATGGTGTTTGATTGGTGGTAATGGCAAACTGGTACTGAAAATCCTTTTGACCATTTTGATTGAGAATGCCTAATATGCCTTTGTCTTCTAATTTCCTATCAACATTGCCGCCGGCCAATGCATTTATTTGAGCAGATGATTCCCACAAAGAATCTACCGTGCTATTGCCTAATTTAAAAAAACTGCAATCCAGGTTTGACAATGTGATGCCATAGCCCGGCTCACTTAAGTTTACAAAATGATTAAAGGTTTGCCAATCGTATCGTGCATTATCATCTGCGTAATGCCCACCCCTGGATTCTTTTTTTACTTTCAGTATTGCACCAAGTTCTTCATGGTTGGTGGTTTGGTTATTTAAGTTGAATGAAAAAGCCCAGGTTGTTACATCAGCAAAGTTTTGTTGAATGCTATCTTCTATTTCTATCCTTGGAACAGCAGCAAACAGCGTAACACGAACTGTGTGTAACACAGGATTTTTTGAAACAGCCTTTAAGGTAACAGAAACAGGGCCGGCATTTTCAATTTGCAATTCTTCGCCATCATCATTGCCGCCTAAGTCATTGGCGTATCGGCCGTCAGTTAATTTTACCAGTTGCCTGCTGTTGGCCAAACTATCATACAGTTCTTTAATGGCGCCAGATTTAGACAACAGTAAGCGATAATACCCATTGCTGAAATATGCTCCGCTAACATTTGCTGCTAACGGCAAAGCTGCCGGGCTACCTTGCCTTATTTCAAATAATTTGTACCCTACCGAAGGAATATTTTGTGCAAGAATGCGGATATATTTTTTACCAGCTTTCTCCAATAACTGGCTTGGTGCTTCTGTTTGTGTGGCCTGGTCAATTACTTTTACGGGAAGTTTGCCATTATAAATTAAATCTACAACGTCCGTTCTTTCCCAACTCAATGCATTGAAAACATAAAAAGTATTTTCGGCAGTTTTG
>JBBSKH010000169.1:0-6368 GCA_038256495.1 Chitinophagales bacterium | reverse complement strand
TATCATGCGGCCAATCACCATCCCGCTTATTGGCGGAACCATCTCTTCCACCATTTATGTATTACTGCTAACACCGGTGATATTTGAAATGATAAAACAAAGAGAATTAAAACGGAAAGGAAAAATTGAAATAATCGATGTTAAAGAATAAATAGAAATGAAATGGAAATTATAACAACATCAACGATAACATGCCCACATTGCAGTAATCAAAAGAAGGAAGAAATGCAAACAGATTCCTGCCGGTTTTTTTACACTTGTGAAAAATGCGGGGAAAAATTAAAACCAAAACCGGGGCACTGTTGTGTGTTTTGCTCTTATGGAAATGTTCCTTGTCCACCGGTACAAAAAAATAAAAACTGTTGTACTTAAATTTTACACAATGAAAAAAATAGTTTTTCTATTCATCATTTTTCTTTCGGTAAAAATGGCCATTGCTCAAACGATGGAGCTGAATGCCATCATCGACAGCATCACCGTTTCACACCCGGTTGTAAAAATGTATAACAATGAAATCCGCTCTATGGATGAAGCAGCCAAAGGTGCTAAAAGCTGGATGCCGCCAGAATTCAGCACAGGCTTATGGATGACACCCTACAATCCCCGCCTTTGGAAAAAAACAGATATGGGGCCGGGCATGGGCCAATACATGCTGAGTGGTCAGCAGATGATTGCCAACAGGAAAAAATTAAATGCGGATGCCGCTTATATGGAAGCCATGTCATCTGTTGAAAAAGAAAAAAAGAATGCAAGCTTAAATGAATTGACCAATGATGCCAAACAATTTTATTATGAATGGATAATCCTGAAAAAAAAATTAGCCGTTGTAGAACAAAACGAAAAGCTGCTGAACTTTATGATTAAGAGTGCAGAGCTGCGTTACAAAAACGGGTTGGGAAAAATTAGTGCTTATTACAAAGCAAAAGCAGCGTTGGGTAATTTGCAAAACATGCAACTGATGTTTGAAAACGACCTCAAAGAAAAGCGCATCCGCCTCAATGCATTGATGGGTAGAAATGCGATGATTGATTTTGATATTGATACCAGCTACCTGGTAAAGGATTACTCAAACATTATTTTTGACAGTTCACTTTTTTACAGCAACCGCAGCGATATAAAAGCAATAGACAGGGACATTAACATTACCTGGTTAAAACAGGAAACAGAAAGGCAAAGCCTCAAACCGCAATTTGGTATCAGGTATGAGCACATGTTTGGCCTCGGTGGTATGCCCATGCAATATTCATTGATGGGAATGATGAAAGTACCATTAACCAAATGGTCGTCTAAAATGAACAAAGCAAATATTGAAAGCCTGAAATGGAAAGCTGATGCCTTACAATCGCAAAAAGAAATGTTGGTGAACGAATACAGCGGCATGGCTTATGGCATGCTGAATGAAATAACGTTGAAGAAAAGGCAATTGAAATTGTACGAGGAAAATATTATGCCGGCATTGACTAACAATTACAAAACAATGCAACTTGGCTATGAGCAAAACACGGAAGAGTTATTTATGCTTTTTGATGCATGGGAAACGCTGAATATGACACAGCTTGAATATATCAATCAACTAAAAGAGTTATTGCTCATGCAGGTTCAGTTAGAAAGAATACTTCAAATTAAATAAATGAGTGTAGGCCCAGGTATTTTTTTCGCAAACGTGGGTTGGTTATGGCCTTTAATTCGAAGCCTTGTTTTTTTGTTTCATCCTGAGCGAAGCCGAAGGGTTTTATCAAGAAAAAAAAGTAAATAAAAGCTAGCGTAAAACGGTAAAGGCTTTGAGAAAAAAAATATTAATCCTAAAAGTGTTAATCAAAAAATATGTTTACAATCAAAAAATACAATCGTTATTTATTCCCGGCATTGCTGTGTATGATAACAATTATTTTCACTTCACTCAGCTCCTGCAAAGCAAAGAAAACAAACAATCATTCCCAACACGAAGCGATAGAAAATGATACGGCAGCCGGGCATTCAACACATGAGGATGAAGCCGGTGTTTCCGCCGGTGCAGCAGTATACACTTGTTCCATGCATCCACAAATCATTCGGGAGGAGCCAGGCAATTGCCCCATCTGCGGAATGCAATTGATACTAAAATCTACGGGCAACAAGGAAATAGCTGGCATCGATTTGAGCACTCTATTAAAACCTACCAACGGTTTTGTTATTTCATCCATACCAGTTACCACGCTTGAAAGCAGCGACGAAAGGATTGAAGTAGATGCATTGGGAACTATAGCTTACGACACACGCTATATGGGAAACATTTCCGCAAGAGTAGCCGGCCGTATTGAAAAACTCTATGTTCGATTCCGGTATCAGAAAATAAGTGCCGGTCAAAAAGTGATGGATATCTATAGCCCGGAATTATTAACGGCACAACAGAACCTGTTGTTTCTTTTAAAGAACGATGCAGGCAACAGCAGCTTTATTAATACTGCAAAACAAAAACTATTGTTATTGGGGATGAGTAACGAGCAATTGCAGCGGGTAATAAAAAAACAGCAAACAACTTTTACAATTGCTGTCTACAGTAAATACAGCGGTCATATCCATGAAGCCGCCGGAATTATGAATAGCGGAAACAACAATCCGGCGGGTATGAAAGACATCGCTTTGGTTACGGAGGAATTGCCTTTAAAAGAAGGCATGTACATACAAAAAGGACAAAGTATTTTTTCTGTTTATAATCCCTCCAGGGTTTGGGCATTGCTAAATATTTATGCTGATAACCAAAGTATAATAAAAAGGGGGTATGGAGTGGAGTTGACTTCAGAAACCAAACCTGGTGAAACTTTTTTTGGGAGAGTTGATTTTATTGAACCTTTTTTTAGAAAAGAAAATAAGACGCTCTCTGTAAGAGTGTTTTTTGATAACTCCAAACTACAGCTTCCTGTGGGTAGCCAGGTTAAAGCTATCATTTCAGGCGGTCCGGAAATGGCAGACTGGTTACCCAAAGAATCCATTGTATCGCTGGGTTTGGATAAAGTGGTTTTTGTAAAAGCACCCGGTGGTTTTATGCCGCACATCGTTTCTACAGGATTTACCAATAAAGGGAAAATACAAATATTAAATGGATTGTCATTTACAGATTCCGTAGCACTGAATGCTCAATTCTTAATGGACAGCGAAAGTTTTATAAAAATTAAATAAAGGATGATGAAAGCACTCCCGATACTAATGATGTCATTGTTTCTATTTGCCTGCAATAATAAAAAGCCCGTAACCAGTGGTCATGATAGGACCGATATGGAAACTGGTGCAAAGGCAATGAAGAATAATGACAGTATGGAAAACATGCCTGGCATGGATACTGGCTTGTATTACACCTGCTCTATGGATCCGCAGGTTAAGGAAGATAAACCCGGCAAATGCCCCATTTGCAAAATGGAATTGACAGCGGTAAAAAAAAGCAGTAATCAAAATACGGATGAAATTGAGTTGAGTGAACAACAAATACAACTAGGGAATATCCATACGGATACTATTAACAGCAGCATGATGGGAGATAAAATTGTGTTGACTGCTACATTAAATATAGACCAGATGCAAACGACTTCCATCAGCGCAAGAGTAATGGGTAGAATTGAAAAATTGTATTTTAAAAATATTGGGGACTACATTAAAAAAGGTGACAGGTTGTATGATTTGTACAGTGAAGAACTGAACAATTCAAAACAAGAACTGGTACTTGCATTAGAGCAGAAAAGTACACTTGATAATGCTATTATTGATTTTGACCGTCTTATAGAAAGTGCAAAATTCAAACTATCGCTTTGGGGTATGAGCGATGCACAAATAGAAGCGTTGGTAAGAACAAAAAAAACAAGTCCTACTACCACCTTCTATAGTAATGCAAGTGGGTACATTACCACGCTAGAATTAAGAGAAGGTGACTATGCCATGGAAGGCAGCACCGTAATGCGGCTTGCTGATTTATCTACTGTGTGGGCTGAAGCACAGGTGTATTCTTCACAACTATCACAAATAGACAGAGCCGGCATTGCAGAAGTGCAGCTACCGGATATTCCCGGAAAAAAGGTAACCGGAAAAATAGCATTTGTAAATCCGGAAATCAATACGGATACCAGGATAAATTTAATACGGGTAAGCATTCCCAATCCCGGTAACCAATTAAAACCCGGAATGCCCGCCTACGTAATTTTAAAAAACCAGCAACACAATATGCTTTCCTTACCCATTGATGCTGTAATACGGGATGGCAGGGGCGCAACGGTATGGATACAAACCGTAAAGAATACTTTTAAAAACAGGATGGTAGAAGTGGGTATGGAAATCGGCGACAGGATAGAAATAAAGTCGGGTCTAAAAGAAGGTGATGTAATTGTAATTACCGGCGCTTACCTTATCAACAGTGAGTATATTTTTAAGAACGGTGCCGACCCGATGGCAGGAATGAAAATGTAGTATTTATAAGTTTTTCTACTAAAATGCGTGGAATAGGTGAAGTCTCGAAAAATTATTGGAGAGCTTTCTTGAAAACTTTTTGGCACCTTACTTAGGTCTCCGGTGTGGGGTCTTAATACCTCGTTATGAGAAGCGCCTGATGCCACTGGGAGATATTGCGTGTCAGGCCCGATTCAATCCCTTTGTAATATTGACACTTACACCCTACTTACGAGGGGAATAATTATTTTCTTTAGAATAATAATTTCAGCTATTTGGAGCATGGTTTGCCGTTAGTAATAATAGCGACTTCAAAAGTTACATAACTTATTATCAGAAGCGTTATGCAGGTTTTAATGCTGCATAAAAGGTTTGGAAGTTAATCAACCTGATTAAAATTGTGGCTAAACAAAGAGTAAACGATGCAAACTATTTGCTTTAACACAGCCTTGATGTGCAACCAGCTATCGCTGTAATGGGATTGGCGGATACTTATAAGGTAGCCGTTAAATGTGCAATTGATACGTTAAAAGCCTTCTGGTATAGCACCTGCACCGTGGAAGAGTAATCATCGAGGTTGAATAATTGCCCTTTGTAACGCTCGAATTTCTTAATCAATAAAAAAATGAAAAATGAATCCGATTGAAAATATTTCGATAGAAGAATATGAAGCGCTGCTTAAATTTCCTGTGTATGTTTCAATGCTTGCCGCTACAAGTGATAGTAAACTGGATGAAGCAGAAAAGAAAGCAGCGATCAAATTTTCTCACATAAAAACCTATTCCTCTGATCCGCTGCTTACTTCATTTTACGAAGCCGCAGATAAAGTGTTTGAAAAGAAAATGCTGCAACTTGATCAGGAGTTACCCATAGAAAATGAGGAAAGAGTTGCGGCTATCAAAACAGCGTTATTGGATCTCGATAAAATCTTAGTGAAGTTGGGAGAGGAGTATACCACCGTTATGCATCGCAGCATGAAATCATTTAAAGAACATATATCAAAAGCACACCACAATGTTTTCGTCGACTTTATTTTCCCAATGCCGATAGAGGGATTGACCTATTAGTGGTGAGCTAAGTGAAAATAGTGAATAGTGAATAGTGAATATTTCACCATTGACGATTGTCCATTGACCATTGTCCATTGACCATTCACAAATCGAACCATCATTTTATTCATAACATAGTGAGGATACCTCTTAACTATATATTTTTTAATCATTAAAATAAAAGAAATGAAAAAAGACGAAAAAGTAATCCCGGAATCAAAAGTGGAGAAAGAGACTGGTGCTGGAAGCAACCCCGAAAATAAATTTAAAGAAGGCAAACCTACTACAGCTGCTGCGCTTGACAATGTTATAACAAGCGCTGTTGACAGTGTAAAACCACAGGCCGGCAAGGGCTTTACCGATGAAGGCACCGTGCCTGGTTATGAAGATGAACGCTGATCAGCAGATTTAGTTATGGAATCTAACAAAAATAAATCGGCGCAACAAAGTCAGTTATGAAAGAAAGTTATGGCACATTATCAGAAACAATCAATGCTTTAAACAAGGAAGGCTATACGATAGACTTTAATATCGATCAGGAACACCTGGTACATCAGGAGGCAGGCATGATACTGTCTCCTGATGATTTTGAAATTGACAAAGTATATCGGTTTGAGGGGCAAACAAATCCTGATGACCAATCGATATTATATGCCATCTCCTCTCCAAAGTTTGGAACAAAAGGCTTATTGGTAAATGGTTATGGAATTTCCTCCGATCCGATAACCAATAAATTGATTTCAAAATTAAAAACACATCACTAAAAATAAAACAATGGAAAATAAGTCAAACGAAGCCACCGCTTTAAGACCAGAAGGTGATCGGATGTTGAATGCGAGGTTGGTTGAAATAGACCTGGATAAATTTATTAGTGAACTAAAACAGGAAACTACCTGGGCAGACAGT
>JBBSKH010000168.1:0-6391 GCA_038256495.1 Chitinophagales bacterium | reverse complement strand
CTGTTATAAGTTTATCTTGAAACCCTACATCTGTTTTTAGGTCTGACAACCTGTTTCCTTCATCTAAAGCTTTAAGATTATGCATACAATAGTTATACTTGCTCAAATTTTCATTGCAGTTTCCATCATCATCGTCTGGGTGTTTCGTTTCGATAATATCGTCGTAGAATTTAAACAATACGGCTTGTCAGACCTGGTGCGAAATATGGTTGGCGCTACTAAAATTGCTTTAGCTACCCTACTCATTGCGGGTATCTGGTATCATGATCTTGTAGCTATACCTGCTTTGATCATGGCATTCTTAATGCTCTGCGCACAGGCAGCACATTTTAAAGTAAAGAACCCCTGGCAGAAACATTTGCCCTCTTTATTCCTGCTCATTTTATCGCTGTTTATTGCAGCTTACTACACTAAAATTATCAACTTTTGAAATATCTGAATAATTTCCTGGCCCTGTCTACCGGCCTTGCTTTTGTGTTTTATGGGTTTTATTATTTCTTTTCCCCGGTTTTCAAAATGGAATTCCAGCGTTTTGGCCTTAAGAAATTCGGCTCGCTGGCAGCCACCTTACAAATACTTGGTGGCATTGGCCTGTTGGTCAGTTTGTTTGTTCCTTTTTTCCTGATGATCTCATCACTGGGCCTGGCTATATTAATGCTTCTTGGCGTAGCTACCCGTATCAAAGTGAAGGACAGTTTCTTTCAAACTTTACCGGCGTTATTTTTTATGTTGATGAACACATACCTGTTTATGGTTTCTATAAAAGTTTTTGGATAAAGAATATAAGTCAACCCTGTAAGACTTAACGATGTCGTAGGTTTGCATTTTTTATTATTGGAGGCTCGTTTTATAATCCCGGTGGCAAATGCCCCAACAGCATTTTAAATAAAAAGCAGAACGGAAAAACAACAGTTAGCTTTCGCATGACACCAACCAGGTAAACATGCTCATTATAGTATCTTTAAGGCTTAGACACAAATTAAATTTTTCAGGTTCTTTAAAATGATTGAAAACCAGAATCAATAAAACAGTCAGGGTTGGGCTTCCGGTAAAGCGAGACAAGTGGTCGAAACCAGGGTTGCTATATGGCGCTGAAAATCTTTAGGTTTAATGCTGTGTCTCTAGCAGCTTGACGAAGCCGGGCCAAATGAAAATCTAAACCGGTAGAAGCAAAAGTTACTTTTTGGAAATGCCAGCAAAAGTTGCCCAGCAAAATACAAGAACCAAATCAAGGCGAACATAATTTTATCGCTTTGCATTCATAGCAAGTGTAAGCAGCAAAAAGGTTTCTTTTACTGCCTGCACACTGTGGGTGATTTGCTCATGCAAGGCTATCATTTTCCCTTTGCTGACACGGCAAGTTTGCTGGTCAGTACTAAATTTTATTTCACCTTCCAACACCTGTACACTAATGACACCGTTTGCACTATGCGGTTTCATTTCGGCATCCTTATGCAAACCCATCAGCACTATACGCAGGGTATCCGATTTAAAAATCGTGATAGAATTCCGGTCGCTCTCCTTCCATGTGCTTTCGCTTTTTATCAGTTCAATAAACTTATCCAGGTCCATTTCTACCAGCGGCGCATTTACTACCCGGTCACCCTCCGGACGCTGGGGCGTAGCTTCATTGGATTTTACTTCTACGGTATTATCTGCACCAGGATTTGTTTGTAATTTCTCCACCAGTTTAGAAGTAGCTTCATCCGCAGAAATACCATATCCATTCACCAAAACACCTTTCATGTTAAATTTACTTGAAGAGATTGCGTATACAATGGATTGATCATCCGGATTAGTTTCCCCTTCAAAACGATACGTTTTATCTATCTGAAAATCTTCAGGCGGCAACACTTCATTCGTAATATTGCATACTAAACATTCCTCCCGGATATTGAAATCATGCGTGTAACCTGCTTTCATTAATCCATTTATCGTTTCTGATAGAGTTCCATAACTCTCATTTAAATCATTGTTTGTCATAGGTTCAAGGTACGCAATTTGTTTTAAGGGAAATTTCTATTTGGTGGGGAGTTAGTATCATTATCAACCCACCGTTTTTGTTCATCGGCAAATGACCTCATTTGATGGAAATACCTTATTGCTCCCCGACTCTTTCCTGGGCCAGGCACAAGGATTATTTCGTTATTGTTTTCAGTTTTCTATTTAAGAACGATTTCTTTTTTTGTTAATGGTTGGTATCCTTACCAACGATAGTTTTTGATCATTCAGCAAATGACCTCAATGCCACAAAAATTTCAAGGGCCGGGTCAGGTAATTAGGTATCAGTTTATTCTTTAATAAAAATTAAAAATACAACTTACCACAGCTTTAAATCTGCGCACAAAATATTCATCCGAAAACATGGAATATTGCTTCTCCCGTTTATTGTTATCCCCCTTTGTTGAAAATTTTTTCAATTTTTTTTTTTGTTAATTAAAATTAAAAATATATTTTCGACGTTTCAAAGTGATTGGCGTTTGCCCTACAATCACTGGCCCTATCTCCAATATCCTACACAAAAGCTAACTAATTTTTACAAACAACAAATTATTTTTTCCATTCCAAAACGTGGATTTTGTAAACCTGAACATTTATGTCATTGCTTACCGAAAAAAGTAAGCATTTAACTGGTTTTGATTACATATATCCCTATAGGTGCCCTTGTATTAAACATTCATTTAAAACACGAACTAATGAAACTCTTGTACCCGACCCAAAAATCAGCTGCCACCAGCACGAAGTGCTTTGTAGCAAAAAAATCTACGACCACGCTTAAGCGTGCCAAAAAGTTGTTACAATTTACATTCTTACTCTTGTTGAATACGGTGTTACTTAGCAGTAACGTTTCGGCACAAGCTACGGTAACAACTGATAAAGAGGATTATTTGCCAGGAGAGCGGGTGGTTATGACTGGCGCTTCCTGGACGCCTGGTGAACAGCTCGCAATTTCAATAAAAGAAATACCCTCAAACAATCCAGCCATGCAATATGCTGCAACTGCCGGATTAGATGGAAAGATTCTTATGAATCAGTTTATCACTCAACAGGGTCATTTGGGTAAAGCTTTTTTTGTAACTGCAATTGGTCAAAACTCGCAGGATACAGCGTATTGCAATTTTACCGATGCCACTTTTACCAGTGCCACCTCAGGAAATTGGAATAGTCCTGCAACTTGGGGAACGTCAGGGACACCAGTTGCTGGAGTTAACTACCCGGGACCTAATGACTTTGTTACTATTACTGGACACAACACTGTAACCTTAACGGCAGATGCTTCATGCCAGTCTCTAAACGTTTCTGCTGCCACCTCAAGCACTGGAAATACAAGCTTAAATATGAATGGCCACAATTTGGTTGTAAATTCCTGGGTTAATCTCACAAGCTCAAACAATAATAGAACTGTGAGCTTAGTTACTGGAGGAGGCACATTAACATTGGCGCAGCTAAACCTTACCACTGGGCCATCAGGCAATACAGGTAGTTCGACTTTTACATTGAGTAACAATAGTACTTTAAATGTAAGTGACCTTATAAGTTCAACTGGTAACGGTAATACATTTTCAATTGGCAACCCAAGCACAGTCAACTATAATGGAGGAAGTGATCAATCCATCTTTACTGGGTTTGCTTATCGCAATCTTGGATTATCAGGAGCAGGCACTAAAACAGCGAGTTCTGCATTCACGGCAAATGGAACTACAACGGTAAATTTAGGTGTAACCTTTGCTCAAGGCGGGGGATCATTTACAAATGGTGGAACAATAAATGTAGACGGAATCTTTCAAATTAATCAGGGAGGTTTTGCATCTGGTGGTACATGGAATTATGGGGCTGCCGGTACTTTGGTTTACAATAATACTTTTGGCCCTTATGGCCCAATAGATAACGGGCATTCTTATTGGCCATCAGCTAACGGCCCACAGAACGTAACCGTACAAGGAGGAGGCGGTATCAATATGGGTGTATCAAGAACAGTTAATGGAACTTTTCTTTTGGTAGCAGGTGCAAACGCGGTACAGGGGACATCACTTGCGTTGAATGGAACCGTTCAAATTAATGGCGGTAATTTTCAAGCCACGCCAACTTACGGCTCTTCATCAACTTTAATTTATAATACTACTTACGGCACTTCCAATGAATGGACAGGAGGTGCAAACACTACACCAACAGCAGGTTTAGGTGTGCCTGCCAATGTATCCATCCTGAGTGGTACAGTTTCATTATCCGGTAACCGCGGAACTCCAGGTAATGTGTTGGTCGATGCTGGTAATTTAACGCTGGGTAGTGGTGATTTATACGTAGGTGGTAACTATACAAATAATGGCACACAAACCAACAGCGGTAAAGCTGTATTTTTTGTTGGCACTTCCACACAAACTATTAATCGCACATCAGGAGATGTATTTTTTGATTACCTGGTAATTAATAAATCCGCAAATAATGTTCAATTGAATCAAAATGTTACCATCAATACAGCCGGTTCAGTTGATGTATTGCAATTGCTTAATTCTGGTTCGCTGGACCTAAACGGGCGTTCGCTTTCTTTAAATAATGTCAATGGTAATATTTCTGTAACCGGAGCTCGTTCCATTATTTCTTCTGTACCCGGTGCGTTTCTAATTATCAATGGAGCAAAAGCTGTAACAGGATCGGGTTCACTCAGTATTGACGCTAATGTTACCACGAAACTGCTAGCAGGCATGTCTTTTGGTGCGGGTGGGAAAACGACTATCAATGGTGTTTTGGAAATAAATAACGGGGGATTTGTTCCGGGTGGCAATGCTCCATTTTATGCCAGCGGTTCTACATTACGATATAATACTGGAGGCAACTATGGAGCCGGTGCTGAATGGTTTGCCAATACGTTTGGTGATGTAGCCGGGGTGCCTTTTAACGTAGAAATTGCTACAGGTAGTTCCATGAATTTTGGTAATGAAAACACAGCCCGTGAACTGAGAGGGAATATGACGATTGGATCTGGTAGTAACTTTTATCTTTCAAACGTTTCTGGCGGTGATTTGAAATTGAAAGGCAACTGGATAAACAATGGCGGTACTTTCTATTACAACGGTCGAGCTATATTTTTAAATGGATCCGCTGCGCAATCAATTACTAAAACCGGCGGTGAATTTTTTGGGACTACCATTATTGATAAATCTTTGGGTAGCGTAATTTTATCCAATGATGTACGTGTAGACAGATTGATTTTTGCAGCAGGAAATACAGCAAATATTAATACTGGAGCCAATACTTTATTTTTGATTGGAAATGCGGTTTCGGATCTTGATCGTACCGGTGCCGGTTATGTAAACGGAACTTTAAAAAGATCAATTGGATCAACTGGTCAGAATTATTTATTCCCGGTTGGTAAAACAGTTTATCTTCCTTTAACTATTAACACTACTTTAGGAACGGGTGTCTTATCAGCGGAAGCTTTTGAAACATCGATAGCAGGGACATTGCCTGCTCAAACAACCTTGTTTCCCAATCGGCAATGGAATGTAACTGCGGTCGATGGCGGTACGTATACATATAGTATTACATTAGACGGAACCGGCTTCACTCCCGGCACATCTGATCCGGTAATATTAAAAGATGGCAATAATCCGCTCAATTCATTTGCGGCAACAGCCAATGGAAATAATTATACTGCCAGCGGAATCACAGGTTTCAGCAATTTTGCTTTGGCAGCTGCCTGCGCAGATCCAACGATCAGCGCATCTCCAGTTAGTCAGACAAAATGTGTTGGTGAATCAGTTACATTTAATGTAACAGCAAATGGACCGGGTTCAATCAATTATACCTGGCGCAAAGCCGGCGTGGCAATTCCGGGTGCACCCAATAGCAATACATATACTATTGCTTCTGTAACAACGGCAGATGCAGGCTCATATGACGTTGTTGTAACCAGGACTTGTGGTTCAACTGCAACTTCAAGCACAGCAACCCTCACGGTAAATACTGCTCCTGTAATAACCTGTCCTGCAAATATTGTGGTAAATAATGATCCCGGATTGTGTAGTGCAGTTGTAAATTTTACCGGGTCTGATGCTGCAACAGCCACTGGTACTCCGACGCCTTCTATTACATATTCTCCAGCTTCGGGTTCAGTATTTTTACAAGGTACTACTACTGTTACAGCGACAGCTACTAGCTCTTGTGGAACTACTTCATGCACATTCACTGTAACGGTTAACGATACACAAGCTCCAACAATTACCTGCAATGCTCCGATCACTGTGAGCAACGACAACAATGCATGTGGTGCAATAGTAACTTACTCAAACAGTTCAACAGACAACTGTCCTGGTCAAACTATTACACAGACAGCAGGTCTTGCAAGTGGTTCATTGTTCCCGATTGGAACAACAACCAATACGTTTGTAGT
>JBBSKH010000167.1:0-6433 GCA_038256495.1 Chitinophagales bacterium | reverse complement strand
CATGGCCAGCCCCCATGTAGCCGGTATTGTAGCTCTGATGGCACAAAAAAAACCTACGCTAACCGCAGCAGAAGCTGAAACAAAACTGCAGTCAGCCGCTATTCCAATGGCCGAAGGCGCTAATGCAGCGGGCAGTGGTTTCATTACAGCAAATGCTGCATTGAATGGACTTTAGTAATGGTAGTTTGAATTACTGTAAAGCTGAACGGATGACATGCAGGCGCTGTAACTATGGGCTTGCGAAAGATTGTTAGGGATATAAGAAATATTAAGAGCAATTATTTTATCAATAAACAGGGCTACTGCAATAGTGGCTCTTTTTATTTTGTGTAATGCTTAGTGAACTGTTCATCTCCACTATTACCAGTAATTTCGTTGTCAATCATTCCGACGTTGCGTCAGTTGGTTTCCCAGCGGGCACATATCCTAATATAGTAAATATGGATGCGCAATTGTTGAGTAATTTTACACATTGCGGTTTTGCAGAAACTTTTTTAGCAAGCTAGATTAAGCTGCAAAAAAACCGCTGGGATACAGGCTACGATAAAAAAGATTACCCGAATATATCACCCCGGCATTACGGTGATGCGTATGATTTTTCTGAAAGCCGAGTCTGAAGCGCAGCGTAGGTTTTGGCTATACTTGCGGTAACTACATGCAAAAATTTGTGAGCGTTTGCTTGTTCTTTCTACTTTTTGTCAGAACGTTTAACAGCCTTTTTTCCAGATCGTTTAACGGCCTTTTTAGCGGCAGGTTTGGCAGTCTTTTTTGCAGCAGGTTTAACAGCCTTTTTAGCAGTAGGTTTAGCAGCCTTTTTAGCGGCTTTAGGTTGCTTGGCGGCTTTTCCTTTTTTAGGAGCTTCTTTTTCTGCATTAAGTTGTTTTACTACAGCCCCCGAAACTAAAACTTTGCTTGCTTTTTTTGCTTTTTTATCAAATTTCTTGTCGCCTATTGCATCTTTAATGTCTGTGAATATTTCCGTTAAAGTACCAGCTACTTCTTTTTTCAAAGTCTTTTTGGATTTTGCTGCGGGTGCTTTTGATGCTTTTGTCATTGTATTTAAGTTTTTTGAACAGTAAAATTAACATTAAGTTAATATACCCAATGTTAAGTTTTTCTTCAGCCGCAAGTCTTTAAATTTTTCACAAGCCAACCATTTGATAATTCAGGTGACAATCCCGAAAGCGCTCCCTACACCGGAACCCAGAAATTTGTTTAGTTTGAGGCCTCCTCTTTAAAGCAAAAAAAAGAAAGACCCGCATCTTGCGGATCTTTCTTCACAAAACATTTAAAATTATTTATTCATTTATTGCTTTGTAATTTTCAGTATTTGCTTATAGCCTCCCTGTGTAACTTCAACAATATAAATACCACTTACAAAATCTTGACCGAAGGTTATATTTCCTTGTGCAGCGTTACGTTTACTTAATATGCTTCTTCCCTGTATATCCATCACTCTTATTTCTACCGCTTCATTCTTATCACTAAATATCCTAAGTGTAAAGTATGAATTGGTTGGATTTGGGAATGCTGTTACTGTAAACCCGGTTTCGATTTCTGCAATTTTATTGTCAGGATTATTTCTGCTGAAAAGTCCACAAGGCGTTTCACCGCATTTACCTAACCTGCTATCTGGTTGGTTTAGAAGATGGGCAGCCACTGCATTTACAGGGAGCGAAAGTGTTTTTGCATTACCAGGATTGCCCGGAGGTGCATGACAAACATATACCTTGCCCTTACTTCCTGGAACCCTGATATCTGTTACACATATTGTAATTGAGCAACTGCTTACGCAACCAAATTGATTTGTTACCTGCGCAGTAAAGGTAAAGCTACCCGCCATTGTTGCGGTAAATACAGGATTCGCTGTATTGTAATTATTAAGTATACCACCACTCCAGGAATAAGTGTAAGGAGCGCCCGCTGCTGCTGCTGCTACGTTCAATGTTAATTGTTGCGGTCCATAACCTAAGTAGAGATTGGTAACTATACCCCCGGTGTAAATATTGTTATTTGGTACTGCAGTGATTGAACAGCTATTAACAGGATTTACGGTGATTGTTTTTGTTGCTGTAAGGTTGCACGCTGTAACACTGTATGTTGTGTTGCTGGCTGGTGAAACGGTGATGGAAGCTGTTGTTGCGCCTGTACTCCACAAGAATGGACTGCTCCCACTAGCGGTTAGTGTTACAGATGCGCCTTCGCAAATAATACCATCATTGTTTACAAGACCAGAAGTTTCAGCAACGCTGATAGAGGGAATATTTACCTCATACACCGTAACTGTGTTGCTAACCTCAGCAGACGAAATTACTAATGGTTTGCCAGTTGGACTGTTTGAAGAAGATACAAAAACTAGTCCCTCTACCCCACGATCTTCGGGTGTGTTAATATATTGAATGAACTTCGGTGCTAATGGATTACTAATATCATAAACCATAATATCTCCCACACGTTCCAACCCGATGAATGCATATGTAACACCATCAATAACGCCTGTAGTAACAGCTTCCGGTTCTGGTCCTTTATTATCACTGCGTGAATCAAATCCAGCTGCTGTTCCGTCTGAATTAAATAATGCAGGCGATAAGGCGGCTGTGATTTGCTCTAACTCATCTCCACTGTCATAAACCCGCATGCCATCCGAATTCCAGATGCTGAATGAACGGGCGCCCAATGCATGTATCTGTTCGAATTGGGGATCTGCATCTGTATTACCAGTGGCGTTTGTGAGTTGAAGACGACCAAGGTTTGCATTATTCTTTAGGAATGCCGCATTGGGGAACACGGCAGGATCCAATACATAACCGGCGGCTCCTACACGAATCTCTTCTGAATATCCCGGAATGTCTCTTGAATCTCCCTCATTGGCTGTTATGTAATATGCCTGACCTCCAATAGAAAACTGGGCAATGGCATCTGGCTGATACATTCCAAAAACTGGCCAATGCTGTATATTAATTTTCCCTGTGCTTGAGGTAAGGTCACGGTCACTTGCATCAAAACCATTGTTTCTAACAGTAATCAAACCAAGCAACGATTTTTCACCATCAGGATTTGGAAAAGGAGAAAATGCACCGGTCGTGGTATTTATAGCTAAACCTCCTATGGTAAAATCATTATCATTAATAACGGCAATTGTATTACGATCAACAATCGTTAATCCTTCTACCTTTTCAGTCGTATTGTATCCTGCAGTTGCAAGATCAATATGCAGGTATTTTGTGATAGGAGCTATGCCGGCAGCAGTCAGTTCAGCCAATGACATCTGGTCTGCCGTTTTTCCGGCGATCACATTTGGCAGTGCATTGATATTGGTAGCGCCTCCAAGGCTAAAGCGGTAAATTTTCTTTTTAATATCAGCCAGCGGATCGCTGTCAATCGCATCATCATCTCTTTCAATTACCAGGAACTCACCATTGCCTAATGATACAGCATCTCCGATCTTATCTGCACGGGTATCGGTTGCAGACGCAGCCGGATCATTATCCATTATATAAATGTATTGACCGGTTGTTGTTTCTGAAGCCGGGTCAAACTCAACAACCCGTACATTCTTCATTCCATTAAGCGTGGCATTGCTTAGTGAAGCTGGATTACGCATCGGGCTTTGAACGAAAAGATAAAGTTTACCATTATAAAATGCGATGCCTTCAAAACCGCGGTTCTGCCTGCGTTGTGCTAATACAGCCGGCAATGCTTCCATACCATAAGTTCCTGCCGGTTGCGATGCAGCGGCTGCGGTACCTGCAGGCACATAACGTTTAATTAATACACCGGAAGGATCGAAATGATAGAGGGCTGGGCGATATTCATCTACCATCCAGAAAGAGCCATCTGCCGCTACCACAATACCTTCAAAGTCGCCGCCCAGTGGATCTAAAGCAAGCACATTATTTTGAAGATCAACAGGCACTTCATCATTATAAGGCTGGCTGGCGTTGCTACTAATTGAAATGTTTGGCAAGCCGGTCAATAAAGTAGTTGCATTCTTTTTTAACTGGATGCGTTGTGTAATAATGATTTGGCCAGTTCCACGGTTCAGTTCAAACCGTACGATTTCAGGAGCAAAATTGGGAAGCCCAAACGGCCGGTTAATACCCGCTGGTTCACCATTAGGTCCACGGTCTGTATGGGTAATGAATTTAAGATTACCATTGGTTGCAAAGCCTTCAAAAGTTAAACCGGAGAAACCGCCCAAAGGAATTGATTGCCCCGCAACTGTAGTTCCTATAGATGGCACGTTATTAAACTCAAAAGTTTCTACGCCAAGTACTGTTGGTTTGCTGTGATCCTTTAACCCCAACGGGATGATCTGTGTAACTGTTGCACTGGCAATATCAACAATGGCAAATGCGTTATTTTCCTGTAGTGTCACCCATGCAGTTGTTCCATCAGGAGAGATAGCGATGTACTCCGGCTCCAGGTCTTGTGCAACGGTGGCATTAGGAGCAAAGAGGCGTACACCGGCTGCTTTCAAAGCTGCAGCCTGCCCATTAAAACTCGTAAAAGATACTGTTTGCACGGAAGCAGCCGCTACACCAGCAGATAAATTAATAATGCTTACCGAACCTTCGGGATCAAAAGAAGGGAACATAACATCATTGTAGCTGTTTGCCTCGCCTTCGTTTGCCGCCAGCAATTTCATACCGTCTGGCGTAAATGTGATCATGTCTGGTAAGTAACCAACCGTTACGGAATTAAGAACTGCGCCTGTGGCTGCAGTATAAAAAGTAACACGGCCAGGTTGCTGTGCTTTTGTAGTAGCATTTACCACCGCATACGATGCAGCAATAATTCCGTTACTGGTTGCAACACTGTTGGGAAGTGCAATAGTACCTGCGGGCAAACTAAAACCGATTGGTAAAGATCCGCCCAAAGTCAATGAACCATTAATGGCCAATGTATGAAACTCAATAATGGAACCAGCAACAGTAAAAACCCGCTTGCTACCCGGATCAAAAGCAGAGATTTCTGCACCGTTTGCACTGGCCAGCCCGCCAACTTTCGTTAAAAAGTTACAGTTATTGGACGGGATACTCTGTGCATAGAGGTCAACATTTGCCGCCAGTAATAAGACAGCAATAAAAGAAAGCTTAATTATTTTTTTGCCGGGAAATGGCAACGCCAGTAGAAATTTTTTCATGAACGATTGTTATTTGGTGTAAAAAATAAAGAGAGATAAAAATAGGAGAATATGGAAATGGGTGTTAGTGGTATTAATAATTTTACAATATGATAATAATTTGGTAACAGTGATGCTATGAATGACGAGGAGAGGAGGGTCCCCAGGAAAAATTTAAATGTCTCAATCCTGAAAAGTCAACGCATGGATAGTTGCTTTATTCACCCAGCAACATTTCTCCAGGCGTTTTGTGAAAAGCTGTGGAAGTTGCCTTAATTAGGAATTGGTCTTTGTTTTCTACAAATATTTAAACTGTAGGAGAGACCTGTCCAAAAATATAATTTGTTTATTTGACATGAAATAGCGTTAGCGTTTTTTATCAACGCAACGTCCACGGCTCACCCAAATGGCGGTTGGGGAGATGTTGCTAAAAATTGTACCACAACATCCAATCTGCTTGTGGCATCGGCATCTCACCAGCAAAAATTTATTGCTGATTGTACATCGCCCCGGTTCGTGGCACACGAAACGGAACCTGGAGAATGGATTTACATAAGATTGAAATCAATGTATTTTCAGACATTTATCTATGCAATTTCGAAAATCACACACAGAACTTAATCAAATTTATTTCTTTACGGCAACTATACATAAGTGGTTTCATCTTTTAGCAGATGATGAAAACAAAAAAATCATTACAGATTATCTTAAACACTTACACGACCAGGAGTTACTTAGCATTTATCGTTTTGTGATAATGCCTAATCATATACACATCATGTGGGAGCAACTTAAGAAAAATGGAAAAGAATCACCACAGGGTAGTTTCCTTAAATTTACAGCCTATGAATTTTTGAAAAAATTAAAAGTAACAGGTGAGTCTAAAAATTACGAAGTAAAAGCTGCTAACAAAAAACATGAGATATGGCAAAGAGATTCGTTGAGTGTAAAAATATACAGCAGGGCTGTGGCAAAACAGAAATTAGATTATATGCATTTTAACCCTGTTAGTAAAAAATGGTCGCTAAGTAAAGATGACTTAGGGTTTTATTATTCTTCTGCAAGATTTTATGAAACGGGATTAGATGAGTTCGGATTTTTGAAGAGTATTTTCGAGGTGTTTGATGGTAAATAGATTCCGTTTCGTGTGCCACGAACCGGGGCGAGGGAATTGTAAACGATGAACAATAGGATTAACTTTAAATATGCCGGGTATAGTCCTTCAACGTTAGAAGAAGCGTTGCTGCCGCCGCTCTGTCGGGGCTGAAAAGATGTCGCTGCCGGTTTGCCGTTGGCAAAATGAAATTG
>JBBSKH010000166.1:0-6470 GCA_038256495.1 Chitinophagales bacterium | reverse complement strand
CGGGACCCGGTGGCTATCACAATTTTCTCACCCTTGTACTGCTTACCTGCCACCACAATTTTATCCGCTCCTGAAAAAGATGCTGTGCCAAGCGCTACCGTAATACCTTGCTTCCTTAACCATTCAGCATTTTCGTGCGCCCTTATAACTTCCTGCCTTTCGTACACATATTGCGTAGCTTTTTTCATATCAGGATTGCCACTAACCTGCATCCCAAACCGGGCTGCCTGCCGGGCGTGGTGTGCTATTTTTGCAACATGAATAAATGATTTACTTGGTACACACCCATCATTCAGGCAGTCGCCGCCAATATCATGATCGCTGACAGACACCATTAACACTTTAAACCCCGCTTGCGCCATAAACAAGCCCACGCTGAGTCCACCAGAACCACAACCTATTACAATAATGTCAAAATTATTTTCACTCATATACATTTATTGACGGGAATAAACCACAACCTTACAAGCATGCATTTGTAAATAAAAGGCAGGGAGGCTATTTTACGGTGGTAGCCCAAAATTCATCTTCATATGCATCGGTGCCTATTGCCGCTTCTGCTTCCAACAGTTGAGCTCCTACTTTTGACAATAACGCTTCACCCAGTTGTTCTTCCAACTCAGGGTAAAGTTCCCGCTCTTCATACCTTACATGTTGCTCCACCATGTCGGCAAGCGAACTGAAGGATTCGGCCTGATCGGTGAGGCTCTTTGTAACTGCCTTTATAGATTGCTCTATGGCTATATGCTGATCAATGGCTTTGGTGCATGCCGCACCGGGCGCAGCCTTGAAAAGAATGGATTCTTCTTCGTGAAAATGGACCCGCAGGTATTTGTCCCAGAAATGGCGGATGTAATGACTGAGTCGGCCAAATTCTACTTCCTTTAATAAGCCCTGCCTTATCTTCCAGCAAAAAAGAAGGACAGAATGATGCTGCCTTGATAAGCTAATAAGTTGGGGATGTCTTTTTATTGGCTTAGGCATAATAATACATGTTTATTTTTTGTACAGCCCCATGTCAGGGGTTAATATACCTCAACTACAAAGATATTGCCAGTAAACAACGCAGCCCCTTTCTTGTTGGCAATTAAACTTGAACTGATTCATATCTATTTTTTTTATTTTTAAGGAGTAGCTGCACGAAAAAAAATTAATCAGCCAAATCATAGTAAATCATAGTATGACGGAACAAGAAATGTTGAAACACCTGCAGGAAGATTCTTTTAATTTTTTTATTGAGAAATCAGATCCTTTTACTGGCCTTTCGGCAGATAGCACACAACCAGGAGCTCCCGGCAGCATTGCTGTAACGGGTATGGCACTAAGCTGCTACACAATAGCTGTTGAAAACAATTGGTTATCCCGCAATGAGGCTTCGGAAAAAGTATTAAAGATCCTCCGCTTTTTTTATAACAGTAAACAAAGTAAGGAAGCCGATGCAACCGGTTATAAAGGATTCTATTATCATTTCCTTGATATGCAAACGGGCAAGCGGGCCTGGAATTGCGAACTCTCTACCATTGACACGGCATTATTGATAGCAGGCGCCCTTTCTACAGCAGCATACTTTAATGAAACAGATGAAAGTGAACAGGAGATAAGGCAACTGGCCGACGAATTATACAGAAGGGTGAATTGGCAATGGGCTAGCAAACCCGGAGGCTGTATTAGCCATGGATGGAAGCCTGGCCGCGGTTTCTTAAAGTATAGCTGGGACAAAGAATATAGCGAAGCCATGATACTTTATACACTTGCCATGGGATCGCCCACTTACCCAATAGCTGCAGATGGCTACAAAAAGTGGACGAGCACATTTGACCTGTTGAATATGTACGATACAACTTATTTATATGCAGGGCCACTTTTCATTCACCAGTTTTCGCATATGTGGATCGATTTTCTGGGAATACAAGATGAATTTAACCGCCAGGTTGGGTTTGATTATTTTGAGAATAGCCGCAGGGCTACCCTGGTTCATCGTCAATATGCAATTGAAAACAAGAATTGCTATGACCACTATAATGAAAACTGCTGGGGCCTTACTGCCAGCGACGGGCCGGGCAGAAAAACGCTTCAAATTGATGGAAGAAAACGCAGCTTTTTTGGCTACAAGGCAAGGGGTGCACCCTTCGGACCAGATGATGGAACTATTTCTCCCTGGGCGGCTATCGCATCACTTCCCTTTGCCCCGGAAATAGTATTAGCATCCATCAGTTATGATATAGACAACCTGCACCTGCCACATAAGCGCCCTTACGGTTTTAAAGCAAGCTTCAACCCTGTATATCCATGCGGTAAAAGTAACGGCTGGGAATCGCCATGGCATTATGGCATCAACCAGGGGCCAATCGTAATAATGATAGAAAATTATAAAAGTGATTTGCTTTGGAAAACGATGAAAAAATGCCCTTATATCATCAAAGGACTTAAAGCTGCCGGTTTTGATGGCGGCTGGCTGAAAGAAATTTAAAGTTCGATCAATTCAAAAGCTTCATTAAAAAAAATGAGCCCTGGTTCACTTCCTTTTTCCAATGTTCCCCATGCTGCTGTTTTGTTCATAACTCGTGCAGGGTAAACCGTGGCCATTTGTATCGCTTCTGCCAGAGGGATGCCAGCATGATTCACACAATTTTTTACAGCCTGCATCATGGAGAGACAAGCCCCAGCCAGGATGCCATCTTCGGTAACATACCTGTCTGTTTTTTTTATGTAATGATAACCTTCGCCCTTCCATGCTGTAATGGCATCTGTAATCAAAAACAGCCGGTCATTCATTATTTTTTTCGCAATACCCAGGCTGGCATAATCAACATGAATGCCATCTGCAATAATACTGCAACAAACATCGCTGTTAAAAATGGCTCCCACGAGGCCCGGCTCCCTGTTCAAAAAAGCAGGCATAGCATTGAAAAGATGGGTGGCCGTTGTAATGCCGTTTTCGAAACCGGCGATGGCCGTTTCGTAATCTGCGTTACTATGCCCTGCGCTCACCAGCACGCCAGCTTCTCGTAGCATGTGAATGATTTTTGTATCGCAACACTCAGGGGCCAGCGTCATCATTGTGAAAACACCGGCTCCTTCTTTCAATAATAGGTTTACTTCCTCCACCGTGGGCTTGTGAATAAAGCGCTCCTGGTGAGCTCCTTTTTTGGCCACATTAATATAGGGCCCTTCCAGGTGTACCCCTATCAAACCTGGTTTTTGTTGTTGCCGGTACTCTTTTGCGGCAGCAAATGCCTGTAACATTATATCAATGGAATTGGTGGCTACGGTGGCCTGAAACCATCCGGTACCCTGCTGCCGGCATTCCCGGTATATTGCATCTAAAGATGCAGTATCTGGCGTTAACGAAAACATGCTTCCATCACCACCATACACCTGCAGGTCTGCAAATGCAGGCGCTATACCGTGCCCATCGGCATCTTTTATGTTATAACCGTTTGGTATGGTATCAAACTCACAAATTGCCTCAACTTTTTCGCCACACATTAAGAGCACTTTGTCTTTTAAAATTTCGGGTCCGTTATAAACAACTCCGTTGATGTAAGCGATGTGAGTTTTAGAGTGTGGCATTTTATCTTAAAAATAAATTTTTAAACAGCGTTATTGATGCGCAAGAACAAAATACGAATAAGTGGGAAATTAATTGGTGAGCATGGTGCAAATAAAAAGCCCGCAATCAATGCGGGCTCTCATAACTTTGGCGGGCTGGACGGGACTCGAACCCGCGACCTCTGCCGTGACAGGGCAGCATTCTAACCAACTGAACTACCAACCCGTTCCTTTTTCAGGACGGCAAAGATAAGGGAAATTCGTTCTGCAAAACAAAACTTTTTAAAAAAAATTGTAACCGCTATTTTTACATCTTATCTAATAGTATTTAACTGCCATTCATTATAAATTTATTTTATGCCACAGTTAGAAAACAGGCAATTTCTCGATTTTGAAAAGCCTATCAAGGATTTGTATGACCAGATTGAACAACTGAAAGTAACACAGGAAAAATCGAAGACAGATATGAGCAATGCTATTGCTCAACTGGAAGAAAAAATAGTTGATGCAAAAAGAAATTTAACGGAGCAGCTTACCCCATGGCAGCGTGTACAAATTAGCCGCCACCCAGATAGACCCTATACGCTGAAGTACATAGAAAAGATGTGCAGCAATTTTGTTGAATTACATGGCGATAGAAATGTAAAAGATGATAAAGCGATGGTGGGTGGCTTTGCCCAACTGGGAGAAGATACTGTAATGATCATCGGGCAGCAAAAAGGCAACAACACCAAAACCAGGCAACTTAGAAATTTTGGTATGGCCAACCCCGAAGGATATCGCAAGGCGTTAAGGCTGATGAAACTCGCAGAAAAATTTAATAAGCCCATCATCACCTTAATTGATACACCCGGTGCATACCCCGGCCTTGAAGCAGAAGAGCGTGGCCAGGGTGAAGCCATTGCCCGAAACATTTTTGAAATGGTGAGTTTGAAGGTTCCTGTTATATGCGTTATCATTGGCGAAGGCGCAAGCGGTGGGGCACTAGGCATAGGAGTTGGCGACAAAGTGGTGATGATGGAAAACACCTGGTACACAGTGATATCACCTGAGAGTTGCAGCAGTATTCTTTGGCGTAGCTGGGATAAAAAAGAAACTGCAGCAGAGCAACTGAAGCTGACAGGAAAAGATATGCTGGAGTTTAAACTGGTAGATGCCGTAATACCTGAACCACTAGGCGGGGCTCATTGGGATTATGATGAAGCGGCCGAATTACTGAAGCGATACCTGGTTCCCACCATTCAACAGTTAAAACAAATACCTGCTGAGGAAAGGATACAACAACGCATAGACAAATTTGGTCAGATGGGTTTTTGGGAAGAGCTGGACAGCAATGGTGTTGCTATTATGTAAACCAGGTTTGCCCGCAAGTGTTTTTTTTCTATTTTTTAAAATTATTATATGCTAAGAATAGGTGTTTTCGGCGTGGGGCATTTGGGAAAATTCCATTTAAACAACTGGCAAAAATTTGAAGATGTTGTTATCGCAGGATTTTTTGATCCTGATGAAAAGAATGCACGCTCGGTTGAAGAAACATACCAGCTAAAACGATTTCATTCCCCCGAAGATTTGATGGATGCCTGTGATGCAATAGATGTAGTGGCACCTACGCCTTTTCATTTCGAACTTTGCAAAATGGCCATCATGAAAGGCAAGCATGTTTTTGTAGAAAAACCGCTGACCAATACGATGGAGGAAGCAAGGGAACTGGTAAAACTTGCGAAAGAATCTAGCCTGCGTTTCCAGGTTGGCCATGTAGAAAGATTTAACCCTGCTTTTTTATCGTTAGACCAGTCCGATCTTAATCCCATGTTTATAGAAGTGCATCGCCTTGCGCAGTTTAACCCAAGGGGTACTGATGTAAGCGTGATACTTGATCTCATGATTCACGATATAGATATAATATTGCACATGGTAAAAAGTAACGTGAGTTATATTTCCGCCAACGGCGTTGCAGTAATGAGCGACACCCCTGATATTGCCAACGTAAGAATTGAATTCGACAATGGATGTGTTGCCAACCTCACCAGCAGCAGGATATCGCTAAAGAAAATGCGCAAGATGCGCATCTTCCAAAAAGATGCATACATTGGTATCGACTTCCTGGATAAGAAAACAGAAGTGATCAAGATTGACAGCCCTGGAGAAAAAGCAGTTTTTACATTTGATATTGACACCAACAACGGGAAGAAAACGATTGCCATTGCCAACCCTTTGGTAGAAGATGTTAATGCCATAGAAATGGAATTAAAAGCATTCAAGGATGCCATTCAACAAAATACAGAAACGCCGGTAACTGTTATCGATGGATTCAGGGCAATGGAAGTGGCTCACCAGATATTGGATAAAATAAACAATGCACAGCATTAATCTACATTTAACCTCCTGCCGTATAAATCATTGGTGAAACAACCCCGCATCCATATTAGCTGGTACATTATTTCCGACATATTTATATGCGCATTTTCCTGGTATTGTTTTTACTTTTTACGGTCACGTATTTATGAGTACGAGTTTACGGTTCCCAACAGTTTTTACCTCGGGATGATGTTCTATACGCTCGGCTGGCTTACCCTGCACTTTATGAGTGGCACTTACCAGGGGCTGTATAAAAAATCAAGGTTTGCAGAGTTTATTACCACCGCCAGTACGGTTCTTGTCGGATCGCTGGTGTTGCTTTTCCTTTTCATACTCAAAAATCCAAAAACTAACAACGAATTCTACTACCTTGAATTCTTTAGTGTATTGTTCCCAATGTTTATTTGCACATTGCTGGTAAGAATGATTTTCCTGAACGTTGTAAAAGAACAACTCAGTAATAAGACTGTCTTCTTCAATACAGCGCTGGTAGGCTCGGTAAACAAAGCGGCCCAACTGTACCAGTCGTTCCAGCAGTCTACGGAGGATTCCGGTTACCT
>JBBSKH010000165.1:0-6512 GCA_038256495.1 Chitinophagales bacterium | reverse complement strand
TTAAAACCTTCCAGGCTGCGGTGCTTCAGCATTTTCTCCTCTGCAATTTTTGGCGAAACATCCACCGGGTCATCGCAACTCACAATTAACGTGGGTGCGTAAGTATGGTATAGTAATGAATAATCGTTAGAAAAACCTTCGGTTGAAAAAAGTTGTTCGGAGTAAAGGCTTCCATCGGGTTTACGAAACTGTGTGTGTCGTTTGTGCGGAATGGTACCCGCTGTTTGGTAATGTGGCATAGTGTTGAATTTGTTTATTTAACAATTGATGATCATGGATGCAAATGATATTATGCATCAGCATTGCACAATGCCATCAGCAGGAAAAAATATTTCCAGCTCCGCTTGTCAATACAATAAATAAAATTGCGATGGTATGGCATTATAGCAAATAAATTAAACAGATCATTAACTTCACCCAAATTTACAGCTAAAAAATCAATAAAGGTTTTGACAAGGATAGGACTTATATCAGACACACACAGTTATCTAGATCCGCAAGTGGCCGATCATTTTAAAGATTGCGATGAGATATGGCATGCCGGCGATTTTGGCAGTATGGAAGTGATAGAACAACTTGCAGCATTCAACAAACCGCTAAGAGGTGTTTATGGAAATATAGATGATGCCAGTATAAGATCTATGTATCCTGAAGATTTGTTTTTTACCTGCGAAGGCGTCCATGTTTTCATGCGCCACATTGCGGGCTACCCTGGCAGGTATGCCGCGGGCGTAAAAGACAAAATTATCAAAAACAACAGCGGGCTATTCATCAGCGGGCATTCTCATATTTTAAAAGTGATGTACGACGAAAAATTGCAATGCCTGCACATGAACCCCGGCGCCGCCGGCAAACAGGGCTGGCACAAAGTGAGCACCATCATCCGGTTTGCCATTGATGGAAAAGATATGAAGGATTGTGAGGTGATTGAGTTGGGACCAAAAATCTCTTAATAAAAAAAAACCTGCAATGCTGCAGGTCTTTTTCTATTTCTTTTCGTTTACTTTTTTCTTTCCCACTTCACTCATCGCAAAACTCCGCTTCATCACTTTAATATCCTCCGCTTTTTTAAATCGCAATGCACTCCAGTCTTCGTCTATGGCAATCATACGCACAGGCTCAAAACCCAGAGCGCCCAATTGCGCCCAGCCGGTGTCCCGGTTAAACTCGCAGCTATATTTTTTAGACGATTTTTCTGGATAGGCAAACCATAGCAGGCCGTTGCCTGCCAATGCTTTTACGGCTTTAGGAACCAGCTTGTCCAGTTCCTGCTGTTTGGTAACAAATGCCAGGATGAAAGTTGCTTTGCCCGCTGCTGGCAATGATTGCTTGATATCCGCCAATGCGGCCATTTCCGCCATAGCAGGTTCAAAACTAGCCGGTGCATTCAGCACCGCTATACCGGGCTGATCTTTGTAATTCATTTTTTTAAAAATGGCATTCATACAACAAGCATGTAGGTTTACATACCAGGAAACCAGGGCCTGCCTATTCCTTCTCTAAATGGCCATGGAACTACTGCAAGAATAAGGAGCAATGCAATTACATATAAAATAGCAGCGCTGCTGTAGCTCAACTTCTTCGCCTTGCCTCTTGCAATAGTTATAAGGATGATGGCAATGACCATACCGGCGATGTGTTCAACTGCCCAAAAGCGTTGAGCACTGTCCTTCATTACAGCAGCAAAGCCATTTAAACGAATAAGGTTATAACCAACAGCACTGGTAAAATATTGGTACAAGCCAATCAACAAAGTAATATGAGAAGCAATCAGCAACCATAAACTTGTTTTCAAGAGCCCTGCTTTTTTTGCAAAAGCCTGCAAGATGGCAACTACCAGAAAGATCAAAATGATCCAACGCAACAGGTTGTGTAAGTGCAATAATCCGCTTTCCATGTTATTTAGTTTTAGTAAGGCTCAAATCTACAAAAGACCGCTTATTAAAAATGAATTAAATTTAAAAGATGAGCTGAGGTGTTTACTCTATCCAGTCGGCTATAAACAAATTAGTATCCCTGGTGCCGCCGTTATTGCGGTTGCTGCTAAATACAATTTTTTTACCATCGGGGCTAAACATCGGGAAAGCATCAAAACCTTTGTCCCTTGATATTTTCTGAATATTACTGCCATCTAAATTGGCCAGGTACATATTAAATGGAAATCCTCTTTTGTATTCGTGGTTACTGCAAAAAATAAAATGCTTATTGTCTGGTGTAAAATTAGGTGCCCAGTTGGCTTGCTCCAGGTCGGTAACCTGCCTTGCATTTTTACCATCGGCATCTGCAATAAACACTTCCATATGTGTTGGCGCTACCAGGTTCTCAGCCAGCAATTCTTTGTACTCTTTAATTTCTTCAGGTGTAGAAGGACGTGATGCCCGCCAGATTATTTTTTTTCCATCGGGACTAAACCATGCACCACCATCGTAGCCTAGTGTATTGGTTATCCTTTTTACATGGCTGCCATCCATATTCATGGTATACAGGTCAAGGTCACCGTCCCGCATACTCGTAAACACCATCTTATCTCCCTTCGGCGAAATGGTGGCTTCTGCATCGTAGCCTGGTGTTTTGGTAAGGCGCTTAATTATTTTGCCACTGGTATCTGCTTTAAAAATATCGAAGCTGGCATAAATGGGCCAGATGTACTTATTGCCATATTTAGCACGGTCTGGTACAGGAGGGCATTCGCTTCCACCTAAATGCGTAGATCCATATAAAATATGTTTGCCATCAGGATAAAAGAATGCACAGGTAGTTCTGCCTGTGCCGGTGCTTACCAACTTCGGTGAAAAGACTTCGCCCGCCTTGGTTGGTATCTTCCCCATCCATATCTGGTCGCAAGCAATACCTTCTGCTGCATGTGTTTTTTGAAAAACAAGGTACTTGCCATCATAGCTAAAATATGCTTCGGCATTATCGCCTCCAAAAGTGAGTTGGCGCACATTGGCAAAGTGATCTTCGTTTTCAAAGTGAATCGTATCTGCGGTAATTCCAACCGGGCTTTTTCCTCCCTGGTTTGCCTGTTGTGTGTTTGCCCAGAAAGCCAATATAAGTAACGGAGTAACTAAAAGATATTTCATAAAACTGATCGTAAGTTTTTTAAGTGTAATTGCAATTTTTTAAAGGATGGCAAAGATACCGGCTCAATTTTAAAATATAGTCATTAATGGGTCATTCCGGTGCCTATCCATTACTTTTGCAGCAGAAAAAAAACTATGAAGAAATATGTATGGCTGGCAGTACTGGCATTTGCAGGCTGCAATAACAACAACGATAAAGCGCAGGAAAATACCGGTGTGCCCGGAGAAGAACAACGGCTTACTGCAGCGGTAAAAGAATACCCCGATTCATCTTTACTGGTAGAGAACCTGGCACAATACTACCGGGAAAACAACCGCTATGTGGATGCGGTTTCGGTTGTAAACGATGCTATCAGCAGGGATAGCCTGAATGCACGTTACTGGGACATTAGGGCCACCCTGCAATTTGAAAATGCAGATACGCTTGCAGCCATTCGTTCTTTCGAAAGATCGATTGATATTAATCCACAGCCGGATGTGGTGATTTCTTTAGGTGTTATCTATGCACAAACCAAAAACCCAATGGCACTAGCCATGGCAGATGGATTGGTGATGGCCAAAAGCGCTGGTGCCGAAAAAGAAGCACTATTTATAAAGGGTCTTTATTACAGTTATATTAATGAGAAAAAGAAAGCCATTGGCTTTTTTGATCAATGTATTAAAATGAGCTACACGTTTATGGAAGCCTACCGGGAAAAAGCCATTGCTTTGTATGACCTTGGGCGATACAAGGATGCTATTGATGTGTTGAACAGAGCTGTTACATTGCAAAACAATTACGACGAAGGATATTATTACCTTGGCCGCTGCCTGCAAAAGCTTGACCGCAACAAAGAAGCCATAGACATGTACCAGCGGGCGTTGCTGTATGATCCAAATTATATTGAAGCAAAACAGGCCCTGTCAGAATTAGGCGTAAAAAGCTAGGATATTTATCAACTATTTTGAACCCAACAAAACATAACAACCAACGATTATGGCAATTATAGCACCCTCATTACTAGCCGCCGATTTTTTGCACCTGGAAAAGGAATGCCAGATGCTGAACAACAGCGAAGCAGAGTGGTTTCACCTTGATGTGATGGACGGACGCTTTGTTCCTAACATCAGCTACGGCCCTATGCTCATAGAATTTATCAGCAGCACTACCAGCAAATTCTGCGATGTGCATTTAATGATTGAAGAGCCGGAAAACTATGTGGAAGCTTTTAAAAAAGCTGGTGCCAGCAATATATCCGTTCACCTGGAAGCATGCAAGCACCTGCACCGGAATATACAGCAGATACAGGCGTTGGGAATGAAGGCAAGTGTAGCTATCAATCCACACACACCGGTTAGTGCATTAGAAGATATCATTGGAGATATTTATATGGTGTGTGTAATGAGTGTAAACCCCGGTTTTGGCGGGCAGTCATTTATACCTCACACATTGCATAAAATAAAAGCATTAAAAAAGATGATCACAGATCGTGGCCTCGATGTTAAAATAGAAGTAGATGGTGGCGTAACTATTAACAATGCAGCAGCCATTGTTGCCGCCGGTGCAGATGTGTTGGTTGCCGGCAGCAGCGTTTTTAAAGCAGTTGACCCTACCGCTATGATTGCAGCATTGAAAGCCGTTTAAAACATTCAGCGAAATTTCCATGGGCAATATGAAAGCATATTGCCATTTTTATGCCCGGGGTTTCATTTGGGCAATCAATAAAATATCTATCTTCATCTTATGAGAATAATTGTTGCTTTATTGCTAAGCTTCATAAGCCTTGCAGGGAATGCTCAAACCAAAACAGCCAATATCAGCGGGCGCATCATTGATGAAAATGAAAATCCTCTCGCCAATATCTCCATCATGATATTGGGAAAAAACACGGGCATTGTTTCAGGGGCAGACGGACAGTTCACTATTGATGTGCCTGCTCAAACAGCGTTGGCACTTGTTTTCAGCCATAGCGGCTTTATCTCTCAACAAAAGAATTTCTTCCTCAGCAACAACGAAAGGGAAACCGTTCAAATAAGAATGATCAGCGGCGGCAAAACCATGGACGAGGTAATCATAACAGATGAAAGAGACCGTAACGAAAACAGCCTCATCAGGATTAATCCAAAAAATGCTATTACCCTGCCAAGCGCCACCGGCGGCGTGGAAGCACTTATAAAAGTATTGGTGGGCAGCAATAATGAACTTACCTCGCAATACAATGTACGTGGTGGTAATTATGATGAAAACCTGGTGTACATAAATGACTTTGAAGTGTATCGGCCTTACCTGGTGAGCAGCGGTCAGCAGGAAGGGTTGAGTTTGATAAATCCCGAACTTACCAGGAATATAAATTTTTACACCGGTGGCTTCCAGGCTAAGTATGGCGATAAGATGAGCAGCGTACTGGATATTCAATACAAAAAACCGGTAAAGGCCGGCGGTAGTGCTTACATCAGTTTATTGGAACAGGGCTTTCACCTGGAAGGAAGTGCAAAGAAAGAAAAAGCTACCTGGCTGATTGGTGTACGAAATAAAAATAACCGAAACCTGCTGAGCAGCCAACCGACGCAGGGTGCTTATATTCCATCGGCAGCAGATGCACAGGCATATTTTACTTACCAGGTAGCCCGCAAATGGCAACTGGAATTGTTATCCATTTTCTCTACTTCGAAGTTTACTTTTTTTCCTGAATCAGTAAAGAAAACCACTTCTGTTTTTTCGCCTTTATTTACTGCTAACCTTGGCCTTGATATTTATTTTGAAGGACAGGAACGAGATAGTTATTCTACCAGCCTTGTGGGTGCAAGCATTGTGCATACGGCTTCAAAAAAGCTGAAATTAAAATGGATGCTAAGCCGATTTAAAGATGCAGAAAAAGAAAATTTCGATATTGCCGGTGCGTATGTTTTTGGCGACCGCGACTTTGATAATAGCAGCGGTTCATTTGGGCAGATCGTAAATCCGCTGGGGGCCGGGTACTACCAGAACTATGCAAGAAACGAACTTGACATAGAAGTGTGGAGTGCATCGCACAAGGGCAGTTACAGCAATGGTAAACATTATATACTTTGGGGTAATACTATTGAGCAAACCAACATCAACGATAAACTAAAGCAATGGGAGTACCAGGATTCTGCCGGTTATTCGTTACCGTATAATGCTTCATCTCTTGCTTTGTTTAATAATTTAAACAGTACTGCCGATCTCAGCATACAGAAATATAGTGGTTACCTGCAGGATAACATCAACCTTGCAAAAACAAATAACGAACTAACGCTTCAGTTAGGAGTGCGCTATAATTACAATAGTTTGAACAATGAATTCCTTGTAAGCCCCAGAGCACAGGCCAGTTGGAAGCCGCGGTGGAAAAAAGATGTGATCATAAAAATGGCGGCGGGTGTTTATCAGCAGCCACCGTTTTACAGGGAATTAAGAAGGTATGATGGCAC
>JBBSKH010000164.1:0-6568 GCA_038256495.1 Chitinophagales bacterium | reverse complement strand
TTGAACAAACACTTACCGGTTCATCAGCCCAACCTTAATTTCAATATCATAATAACACAAAAACAATTTTTGTAGTTTGATTCTTTTATTTTCCTCCCATCACCAACACAATCTCAAATGAAAAAAAATTTCCCGCAGAATGCGCAGAAACAGCGCAGAAACAAAAATCTGCGTCTTCTCTATTTAAATCAGCGAAAATCTGCGGGAGAATAAATTGTGACGCCTGAATCATAAAAGAACAAACTGACAGTAACAAACGACATCACGAAGAAAAAAATAATTTGAGGCTTTGAAAATCGTTTCTTCCACCCATCACAAACCCCATCTCAGTTGCCCTTAGATTTCTTAGATGGTTCAAAATAAAAAATAACCGGTTCCACAGCCTAACTGAAATTTCACCGTCACTATAAAAAATATGGATGGTTTTGAAAATGGTATGTTTTTCCAACCATCACTAACCCCATCTCACATGAGCAAGGGTTTCCCGCAGAAAGCGCAGAACAGCGCAGAAAGAAAAATCTGTGGATTCTCTGTATGCCCGTGCACTGGGCCGCCTTCCCCTTATCGCTGCACCACTGGAAAGATCCCATCCAGCGTTTCAGCGCAGCGGCAATAAAACAAAACCTAACCATGACCACGCCGCGGAGGGATGAATTAACAGCGCTCCAATCACCCTATAACAGCGAGCCATGGTGGCAGCAGCATGAATAAACCCGCTCATATAAACAAAGAATTTACCATATCTGCAGACAGCTTCCCCATTCAATCTCACCAGCCTTTACAACAGCAACTTTACATACTTAAAAAGCGTATTTTTGCGCCCTAAAAGAAGAAAAGCGTTCATGAAGAATATCCGTAATTTTTGCATCATTGCACATATAGATCATGGTAAGAGTACCCTGGCAGACCGGTTGTTGCAGTTCACACACACCATCAGCGACAGGGATATGCAGGCGCAGGTACTGGATGATATGGACCTGGAAAGGGAGAAAGGCATCACCATTAAGAGTCATGCCATACAAATAAGTTACCCATACAAAGGCCAAGATTATATTTTAAACCTGATAGACACACCCGGCCACGTAGATTTTAGCTACGAAGTAAGCCGGGCGCTCGCTGCCTGCGAAGGCGCCCTGCTGCTGGTAGATGCTACCCAGGGTATACAGGCACAAACCATCAGCAACCTGTACCTGGCTTTAGATAACGACCTCGAGATCATTCCCGTTATCAACAAAATTGATATGGACGGCGCTATGATACCCGAAGTAAAAGACCAGATCATTGAACTGATTGGTTGCAAAGAAGACGAAATATTACTGGCCAGCGGTAAAAGCGGCATCGGCATAGAAGAGATATTAACTGCCATCATCGATCGCATTCCGGCACCAACGGGCGATCCTACAGCACCCCTGCAGGCACTCGTGTTCGATAGTGTGTTCAACAGCTTCCGCGGCATCATCGTTTATTTCCGCATATTTAATGGTAGTTTAAAGAAAGGCGATAAAGTAAAATTCTTTAGTACCGATAAAGAATACGAAGCCGATGAAGTAGGCATCCTGAAACTGGGAATGGAGAAACGTGACAAAGTAAACTGTGGCGAAGTAGGTTATATCATCACCGGTATTAAAAGTGCCAAAGAAATTAAAGTAGGAGATACGCTCATCAATGTGGCTAACCCCACTACCGAAAGAATAGATGGTTTTGAAGACGTAAAGCCAATGGTATTCGCCGGCATCTTCCCGGTAGAAACAGATGATTTTGAAGAACTGCGGGAATGTATGGAGAAGCTGCAGTTAAATGATGCCTCCCTCACTTTCGAGCTGGAAACATCGCAGGCACTCGGCTTCGGTTTCCGTTGCGGATTCCTTGGCCTGCTGCATATGGAGATCATACAGGAGCGCCTGGAGCGGGAGTTTAACCAAACGGTAATAACCACCGTGCCCAACGTAAGCTTTATTGCGCATACCAGTAAGGGTGAGCGCATAGATGTGCACAACCCGGCCACGCTGCCGGATGCCAGCCGCACCGAAAGAATTGAAGAACCTTTTATCAAAGCGCAGATCATTACACAGTCAGAATATATCGGTAACATCATGACCCTTTGCATCAACAAGCGGGGCATGCTCATCCACCAGAGTTACCTTACCCCAACAAGGGTAGAGCTTACTTTCGAGATGCCGCTGACCGAGATCGTATTTGACTTTTACGATAAACTAAAATCGCAGACCCGTGGTTATGCGTCCTTCGATTATCATCCCATTGGTTTCCGGGATAGTGATATCGTTCGCATGGACATCCTCCTCAACGGCGAAAAAGTGGATGCACTCAGTGCATTGATCCACCGCAGCCGCTCGCAGGAATTTGGCCGCAAGCTTTGCGAAAAATTAAAAGAATTATTAACCCGTCAGCAGTTCCAGATAGCCATACAGGCCGCCATTGGCGCCAAGGTAATTGCCCGGGAAAACATCAGCGCCATGCGCAAAGATGTAACCGCCAAATGTTATGGTGGCGATATCAGCCGTAAGCGTAAACTATTGGAAAAACAAAAAGAAGGTAAAAAACGCATGCGCCAGATTGGTAATGTGGAGATACCGCAGGAGGCGTTTTTGGCGGTGCTTAAATTGGATGATTAATACAATGTAGAATTATGAATGCTGAATGATGAATGATGAATGAAATTCAGTTGTTTCTCGTTGGTTCTTGATGAGTAGCAAAATAGTAGCGAGCACCTTGCAGATTCATTATTCATCATTCATAACTCATAATTCCTAACTCATCATTCATCATTCATAACTCATCATTAATATTGAAATTCTTCCCCGAAAGCACCATCCACCAACTAGAATTCGATAAAGTAAAAACATTACTATCTGCCCATTGCAAAACGGCCTATGCCAAACAGCGGGCCGAAAACATCCGCATACACACCCGCAAAGATTTTATAGAAAACGACCTGCAGCAGGCACAGGAATTTAAAAGCATCATAGAAGCAGGCCTGTATTTTCCCAACGATTTTCCGTTAAATATCAGCAACGAATTAAAGCTGCTCGGCATACCCGGCGCATCTTTAAGCGGAGAGCAGTTCCTGCTCATCCGCCGGTTGGCAGATAATACCGCCGGCATCTTCCGCTGGTTTACCGCCGAAATCAGGAACAATTACCACGGCCTTACCAGGGTGGTGGCCGATAACTATTACGAAAAAAATATTAAGACACTTATAGATGAAGTGCTGGATGAAGTGGGTGTGGTAAAAGACAGCGCCAGTCCGGAACTGGCCGACATCAGGATGAAGCTGTACCGCAAGCGCAACGAACTGCGCCGGGTGTTCGACCGCATTGTAAGCAAGATGAACAAGCAAGGTTACCTGGCCGATATTGAAGAAAGTTTTTTAAACGGCAGGCGGGTGCTGGCCGTTTTTGCAGAACAGAAACGCACCGTAAAAGGCGTGCTGCACGGCGAGAGCGACAGCCGCCGCACCAGCTATATTGAGCCCGAAGAAACCACCGCCCTCAACAACGATATTTTTTCGCTGGAGCATGACGAGCAGAAAGAAGTGTACCGCATCCTGCGGCAGTTGACCAGCAACCTTGCCGTGTACAGCGATCTCTTAAAAAGCTACCATGCCCTTGCCGGCGAATTCGATTTTATAAGAGCCAAAGCAAGGCTGGCCATAGATATGAACGGGCATTACCCGCTCGTGGTAGACAAGGCACATATACAACTCATTGCTGCCTACCATCCCTTGCTGCTGCTCTTTAACCAACAACAACAAAAGCCCACCATACCTGTAAACCTGTTGTTGGATGCACAGAACAGCATCCTCGTTATAAGCGGCCCCAATGCCGGTGGCAAAACCGTTACGCTAAAAACCGTAGGGCTGCTGCAGGTAATGCTGCAGGCCGGTCTGCTGGTGCCCGTGCACCCGGATAGTACCATGGGCATTTTCAAACAGCTCATGATACATATTGGCGATACGCAGAGCCTGGAATTTGAGCTCAGCACCTATTCATCGCATTTGCTGAACATGAAGCATTTTATAGAAAATGCCAATGGCAAAACCCTCTTCTTTATTGATGAGCTGGGCAGCGGCAGCGATCCCAACCTCGGCGGTGCCTTTGCCGAAGTAATTATGGAAGAGCTGGCCTTTAAACATGCTTTTGGTATTGTAACCACGCATTACCTTAACCTGAAAGTGATGGCCAACAAAGTAAAAGGCATCATCAACGGCGCCATGCAGTTCGACGAAAAAAACCTGCTGCCCCTGTATAAACTGCAGGTAGGCAAGCCCGGTAGCTCTTATACTTTTAGCATTGCCGAACGCATTGGCCTCGATAAAAAATTGATTAATAAAGCCCGCAAACTGGTAGATGATGAACACTTTCGCCTCGACAGTTTGCTGAACCGCACCGAGCAGGACCTGCAGCAGATTGACAAAGACAAAGACCGACTGGAGAAACTACTGAAGGAAAATGAGCAGCTCAAGAAAAATATGCAGCAGCTCATTAACAAGGAGGAGCACTACCAGGAAGTAGAAAAACTAAAGCACCAGAACCAGGTCTCCGAAGAAAAGATTGCCTACATGCGGGATATGGAGCGCCGCCTAAAAGCCATGGTAATAGAATGGCGCAAGGCCGAAGACAAAGACGGCGTAGTAAAAATGATACAGGCCCTGCTCTTTAACCAAAAAGAAAAAATGCAGCAGGAAAAAAAGCAGAAAAAGATAAACGAAAAGTTTGTAGAAGTAGGCGGCAGCATTAAAGTAGGCGACAAAGTAAAAATGAAGAACAACCCCACGGTTGGTGTGGTTACCGCACTGCGTGGCAAGAAAGCCATTTTGCAGGTAGGCGTAATTCCCATTACCGTTGATGCGGCAGAGTTGGTGGTGGTGAGGGATAAGGAGGGGTAGGGAGGTTGCCATGCTGCCTGTCCCGGATTATTTCGGGAAGCTTGTCGAAGCAGGATTACGGAGCGATAATGCAGAATTAAGAATGATGAATGATGAATAATGAATGAAAGCATCAGGCTTTCATAATTCATAACTCATAATTCATAATTATTTTAAGCCCAGCTTTAGTAATTCTATTTAACTTCATTGGCGTCGCACTCTTGTACGGTATAGCCTTATTGAGCTTTTATTGAAGCGGAGATATATGAGGCAGGTCTTAAAATCCTTTTCTTATTTTTATAATCAAAATACATCCATGGCAACGGGCAAAACCATTATGGTAAAGGAAATACCTGTTACTGTTATTGAGGTAAACAGGCAGGATTATATTTCGCTTACCGATATGTTGAAGGCAAAGGACGGCGAGTTTTTTATCTCAGACTGGTTGCGTAACCGAAACACGCTGGAATTTCTCGGTATCTGGGAATCTATCTACAACCCGGCTTTTAATTATGGCGAATTCGCCACAATTAAAAGTCAGGCAGGGTTAAACAGTTTTTTTGCCGCTGTAGGTAAGCCACCATCATCACATAGTTGCCGCCGCTTGGGCTCCCGGCCAGCGGCTTTAAATATATTCCAACCTCGATTTCGGTAACGCTTTAGCAAATTTTTGCCAGATTTATATAAGCTTTCATTAATTGTATTATCTTAAATACGGACAAAATTTACCCCCATGAATTTTCCAACAGTCTGGCCGCAATTTTTTACTGCCACTATACTTAACTGGAAACATCTGCTGGGAAAAGATGAGTATAAAGACATAATTACAAATTGCCTAAAATTTTTTTTATCGGTTGGTGTCCGCACCAACCGAAATGAAATGGTTGGTGCGGACACCAACCATTAAACTAAGGACGACCACGAATGAGTAGCGTTGTCATATAATATCTATCCTGGCAGATGGACCTGCAAATGAGAAATCACCGGCAAAATATATTTTGCCGGTGTCGGTAAATTTGAGATTGACCAATTGCCTGTAGAAAGGTCGTAACGTCAACCGTTTTTATAAACCTTGTCCTTCATTCCTACCACCCGATTTTCTTCGTTTATATTCCTGTTTGCTTGCTGCTTTCTATTCGGCTTCAGCTTAACTATCGCCAAACAAAATCAGACAGCGTTACATAGTGCCTTCCTTTATCATCTTCATAGATATTATACCTGGTAGGATAATAACCGTGTTCGGTAAATAACTGCGGTTGGGGATAATTTACCGAATAGCTTTGCCCGCTTGCCAAAGTGGTAAGAGTAACAATGGGATTAATAAAGGTTAACTGGCCGTTCCACGTACCATAGATCATCGTATGATTAACAATAACGCTTGGTGTAAAAATATTTTCCCCCCAATGCCTGCCAATCTGGGCAACTGCAGCATTCAATGCATAGTTAGCCGGCAGGTAACCCGGAGGCGGGGCTATATCAAATCCAGGTGCCGGAGGTGCCGGAATAGCCAACCTTTCTTCCTGGGTCGTCATATAAAAGCGCACATCCATATGTGGTCCTATCCTTCCCGATGGAGGAAGTCCATGACCCCCGGGGCTCAATCCCAATGCCACATGTTTAAACAACGTTGCTTCCAATGCTTTGTTATGAAATTCTAACTGGTATATTGTGTTGACACTGGGT
>JBBSKH010000163.1:0-6574 GCA_038256495.1 Chitinophagales bacterium | reverse complement strand
TGGTTTTAACGGTGGACTCAGCTACCGCTATATTAAAAACCGCCCGGCAAATGAAGACAACAGTATTATTGCAAAAGGGTACTTCCTGTTGGATGTAGCCCTAAATTATAAGAAGGCAAAATACGAGATCGGTGTATCAGTAGAAAACATGCTTAATGTTGAATGGAACGAAGCGCAGTTTGCTACGGAATCGAGATTGCGCAATGAAACAGCTCCGGTAAATGAATTACATTTTACACCGGGAGCGCCATTTTTTGCCAAAGCAAAACTGGTATTCTTTTTCTGATAAAAAATTTAATGAAATAGCAGGTCTTCCCCAACAGGAGGACCTTTTTTTATTCCCACCCGGTGGCCAATACATCGGCAATGTGCATGGTGGTTATTGGAAGCTGCTTATTTTTAATTACACCATCCAGTTGCATCAGGCAGCTAAGGTCGGTTGAGATGATATGGGAGGCACCTGTAGCCATTGCATTGTTTAGTTTCTGGTCGGCCATGGCAGTAGATATTGCATCAAACTTTACAGAGAATGTTCCTCCAAACCCGCAACAGGTTTCATTATCGGCCATTTCAATCAGTTCCAGGCCTTTCACAAAACTCAGCAAAGTTCTGGGCGCTTCTTTGATGTTGCATTCCCTTAAAGCTGCGCAGCTATCATGGTAAGTTGCTTTGGCATTCATAACAGCACCAAAGTTTTCAATCTTTAAAACCTTGGTAAGAAATTCTGTGAACTCGTAAGATTTGTTGCCCGTTTCTTTGGCGATGTTATGGGAAGCAGCATTGTCGAAAATTTTGGGATAATAGTTTCTCACAAAACCAGTACAACTGGCACTAGGCGCTACAATATAATCTGTGTCACTAAAATCTTTCAAAAATTTTTCTGCAACGGATTTACATTCCTTTGTAAAGCCAGCATTAAACGCAGGTTGTCCACAGCAGGTTTGGTTAGGATTGTAATGCACATCACAACCAGCTTTTTCCAATACCTTAACCATGTTAAATGCGGTGGAAGGATATAACTGGTCTACAAAACAAGGAATAAACAAGTGTACTTTCATAATCTTAACCTGGTGAAAGGTATATTACAATCGCTAGAGCGATTGGTTCAATGCTATCATTTTAATAGCAGTAGCAGCGGCTTCTTCTCCTTTGTGGCCGTGAATGCCACCGGTTCTATCGTCTGCCTGTTGTTGGTTGTTTACTGTGATGATGCCATAGATGGAAGGCACCGGCATTTCTAAATTTAGTTGTACCAGGCCATTGGTAACGGCGCTGCATACATATTCAAAATGAGGGGTATCTCCTTTTATAACGCAGCCCAGCGCTATAAATGCGGCTGGTTTGCAGGGATTATATTTATTCTTTTCCCAATAAGCTTTAATGGCAAAGCTGATCTCGAATGCACCCGGCACCCTCACAATTGTGCACGACAACTCATGCTGCTTCAAAACTGCCAGGCAACCAGCTTCCAGTTTGTCTACTACGTGTGCATTCCAGTCGGTACGCACAATTGCAACACAGGCATCCTTTTTTAACTGGATGCCTGATGTATCAAATATTTCAGTTGACGGTGTAGCCATAACCTTAATGGTTAGTTTAATTTTTATTCAAGGATACCCAGCTTTGCCAGGTTTTTGTCTACCTCACCATTTTGTACTGCGGTGCTCATGGGGTAGTTTTTCTTTACCTGTTGGTATAAATTAATGGCTTCTTTGCTGTTGCCAATAGCATCAGCGTAAGACGCAGCTACCAGCAATGCATTAGATGCAAAAAACTCATCTTTATCATTTACGCTTGCTGCCTTTTTATAATTCTTCAGCGCTGCTTCTTTTTTATCAAGCTCTGCATTAGCATGACCAAGCATCATATAAGCATTGCTTTCAACCTGGCTGGCTCCGTTGCCGTCAAAATCTTCCAGGTATTTAATTGCTTTTGCATATTCATTAATGTGCAGGTAGCTTGCACCAGCAAGGTATTTTGCACGGTTGCCTGCAGGTGTTCCGCCGCTCTGGCTGATGATCTTCAACAAACCTGTAATCTTTTTGCCCTCCAGGTCTCCACCGTTCAGTACAATATTTACAGAATCTTTGCTGAATCCGGCAGTAGCCATTTTATCAAAAAGATTCTCCGCAGGAAATATCAATTCCGCAGCTTGTTCTTCTTTAGGCGCTACTACTAAATTCTGGTAAGCGAACCATCCACCTATCAGCACAATGATGGCTACACCCACATAAATAATTATCCGGCTGTAATTCTCCCAGAAACCGCGGGCTTTATCTAGAGCATCTGCATTTTCGGTTGGTTGGGTTTCTACTGTTTTCTTGTCTGCCATGTTGCTATTGCTGCCCCGTAACTTTAAAAGGCGGGGCATTTTTTTAGTTGTTAAAGTTGTTGATATTATTGTTTAAGGGTAATTTTTTAATCTGTAATAAAAGGATAATCTTCTTGCACATATACGTCCTTCAGCAGTTCATCGTCATCTGGCCATGGGCTTTCTTCTGCAAATTTCACACTCTCTTCCACTTCTGCTTTTACCCTGTCGTTGATCTCTTCTATGGCTTCGTCTGTATAGCCATGATCTTTTTTAAGAATATTCAACACATGTTCAATCGGGTCTTTTTCTTTGTATTGTTCCAGTTCGTCCTTGGTCCGGTATTTCTGGGGGTCACTCATGCTATGCCCCTTGTAGCGGTAGGTTTTTATCTCTAATAAAGTTGGTCCGCCTTTTTCCCTTGCCCTGTTTACTGCTCTTTGCACGGCATTGTGTACATCTTCTGGACTCATACCATCAATGCTGTCGCTCGGCATTTCGTAGGCATCCGCCAGTTTATAAATTTCAAGTGTTTTACTGGTACGGGCTACCGAAGTACCCATGGCGTAATGGTTGTTTTCGCAAATGAACACCACGGGAAGGTTCCACAACATGGCCATGTTGAATGTTTCGTGCAACATACCCTGCCTTGCAGCACCATCACCAAAAAAGCAAAGTACCACGTTCTTTGTGTCATTATATCTTTCAGCAAAAGCGAGACCGGCACCGGTTCCTATTTGTGCACCTACAATACCATGGCCACCAAAGAAATTTTCTTTCAGCCCGAAAAAGTGCATACTGCCACCCTTTCCTTTGCTGCAACCTGTTGCTTTGCCGTACAGCTCAGCCATACAAGCGTTGGCAGAAATACCTTTTGCAATAGCAAGGGCATGATCCCTGTAGGCGGTTATAAACTTATCATCGGGAGAAGTAGCGGTCATACAACCGGCTGCTACTGCTTCCTGGCCAATGTACAGGTGACAGAATCCCCTGATTTTTTGCATGCCATACAACTGACCCGTCTTTTCTTCAAAACGGCGTAAAAGCAACATTAATTCGTACCAGTAAACGTAGGTTTCTTTAGAAAATTTAGTAGCCAAAGCGTTAATTTTTTAGGTTGCAAATATAAGAGAAAATTGTTCAAATGATTCATTTGTCATATGGCCGGCATAATGAATGTTACACACATTAACCAGCCAAACAACTTAGTTTGCGAAAATAGGCTGTATTTATCAAACTGCAGTTGGTTGTATAGCAATAAAGCTTCTTAAAACTTTTTATCTTGCAGCCAATGCTCCAGCTTAATAAATTATCCCTTACTCATTTTAAGAATTACGATTTTACCTCATTTGATTTTACGGCGAGGGTGGTGGGTATTTGCGGCCTTAACGGCAGGGGTAAAACAAACCTGCTGGATGCCATCTACTATTGCTGTTTCACCAAGAGCTATTTTGCCGGTACAGACCAGTTGAACGTGGGTATGGGTAAAGATGGTTTCCGGCTGGAAGGGCATTTTGAAAATGAACGGAACGCCCAAAAACTCGTATGCATCAACCGGGTAACCACAAAAAAAGAATTCTACCTGAATGATGTGCTTTACGAAAAGTTATCAAAACATATTGGTCTGTTGCCCGCAGTAATGATAGCACCCGATGATGTGATCCTGATAACGGGCGGCAGCGAGGCAAGGCGTAAGATGATGGATACTTTGCTTTGCCAGTTGGATGCAAATTACCTGCAGCAACTAATGATTTACAACAGGGTATTGCTGCAACGCAACAGCTTGTTGAAACAATTTGCTGAAAAAGGAAAATCTGATAACGCATTATTGCAGGTGCTGGATGAGCAAATGCTGGCACCAGGTAAGATCGTTTTCGAAACAAGAAATGCCTTTATGCAGGAATTCATTCCATTGGTGCAGCAGTATTATAATGATATTGCCGATAAGGATGAAAATTTGCTGGTGAGCTACCAGAGCAGGTTATCCGCAAACAGCTTTGAGCAATTGCTGGAGATGAACAAAGACAAGGACAGGTTGCTGCAGCGCACCAATGCAGGGCCACATAAAGACGACCTGCTTTTTGAAATGAACGGGCAACCCTTTAAGGCCATTGCATCGCAGGGGCAACGAAAAAGCCTGTTATTTGCCTTGAAGCTTGCCGAATACGAGGTAATCAAATTACATAAGGGATTCGCCCCTATCCTTTTGTTAGATGATGTTTTTGAAAAACTGGATGAAAAGCGCATGAACAACCTGTTGCACCGGGTATGCAACGAGAACCAGGGCCAGGTATTTATTACAGATACGCACCGGGAGCGCCTGCAATTTGCTTTTGCACAACTGGATGTAAAAGGCCAGATTATTGAGTTATAAAAATTAGCTTTGCCAGATGGGAGAAATGTCTTTACAAGAAGCCATGCAACAGTTCCTGAAGAACAGCAAATACAAAACCTATATTCAAGCTATACAGGTGGAGGAAGTGTGGGAACAGATCATGGGCAAAACGGTAGCCAAGTACACCGAAAAGATCCAGATCATCGGCAGCACCCTTTTTATTACAACCCATGTGGCACCACTTAAAAACGAATTGCTCTACCAGAAAGACACGATACTTGCCCGTGTAAATGAAGCCCTGGGCGATAAGGTAGTTAAGGAAGTGGTGATTCGGTAGCGGCGCAAATTTCTTAATTTTCGAGTTTACTTTTTTGTACCGTTTTATTATTGATGGGTCTTAACGTATAGCCTTCTTCCTTCAACAGCGCAATCAATCCCTTTTTACCAACGAGGTGCCCGGCACCAACAGCAATAAAAACATTATTAGCGGTCAAAATAGTTTTCAACTGGTCTACCCAGTTGCGGTTTCTTTTATCAAGCAGAATATCCAATCCATCTTTAATACCAAAACTTGTATTGTTAAACAAGGCTTCTATACTGTCTAATTCCTGATTTTTATAAACCGTCATCATGGTGTCAAAATATACTTTGTATTGGTGGATGCTGTCTATGGAGTTAAGGAGACTACGAGCCTGGTCGGCATAAGGAATACTGTCGAATACAGAAGCCTGGAAGGCGATGGTTTCAAATCCTTTTATTTCTTTCTGTTGTTTTCTGGCGATTTTCATCAACTCTTGTTCTACCCCACTCATTTCTTTGCACGGCATCATTTTAGGAAAAAGAAATGCTTCCAGGAAAGCGGGTTTCATTTTTTGAAACGTGGTTAAAGATGTTGCCAGCGAATCTTTGAAATATGTGTTCAGCCGGTTAAATTCTTCCGGGGTATACAGGTCTTTCAATGTTTTGCCTTCCTTCATATTCATGAAGAAAAGTGCACCAAGTGTATTGGAAGCATCATCCAGGTCCATTTCAAAATAAACCTCTTCCGATGCAGTCAAAGCATCTGACAGATTTTTACTGAACAGAATATCATCCTTGCACATCATATGAAAAGTACCAAAAAGGTAACTTGGCTTCTGTAAACCTTTACCGCTGATCTCCCACAGCAATGTATTGTTGTTATCATTAGATGGCAACGTTATTTCCTGTTGAGATTTACAGCTTTGAAACAGTAATAAGAGGGGAACAATTAATGAAGTTTTCATGAGTGACGTTTGAGCTGCTAAAATAATTCTTTTTATTTGGAAAAATGGAGCTTTAACGAAATCTGCAAAAGAGAAAATGGTTCCCGCCGATGCACGCAGAAAGCGCAGAGAAGACGCAGAAGTTTTTTATCCTATTCCATGCAGGCTGCCGCCTTTGGCAAAAAAGGCATCTATTGATTTTTCTACTGCAGGATCTTTTTCAACCGGGGGCGCATGGTGAGGCTTTATCCTGGCATCCAATACCATCGGACCTTTGCAACCCCAATGTTTAAAGCTGGTGAAGGCGCCAATGCCGTAGATATCATGTGACGGATTGCAGCGGGTAAAAGCCACCCATAGAAAATTATTAAGTGCCGCCGAAACAAATGCTGCATCATCGGCAATGATGATAATAGCGGTTTGCTGCAAGGCATCAATCGAGTCAACCAATGACTCATCCAATTCTTTCATCTCTCTTCCGGCATTTTGGTAATTGCTAAAGTCCGCAGTTTGTAAAACAACTATCCCCGGTAAAACAAGCTTGGGATTTATGAAGGACCGCAACTCTTTCAATGCTGCGGGCACTTCTGTACACAGGTGTCTTATTACCTCGCCATATGCTGCCAATACCACCTTGCTGCCACTATTAAGGCCGGTACCCGAATAATCTAAAGTGTCAATACT
>JBBSKH010000162.1:0-6637 GCA_038256495.1 Chitinophagales bacterium | reverse complement strand
TTTAGTTTTGTCCACTGTTTAGCTGGAAGCTTCTTCGCTATCTGCACCAATTGGTTAAATTCTATATCTACTTGTACTTGCATACTCCAAATTTAAGGATTTTGTTAGAATTCTAAGTAGCCGGAAAGGTGACGCCCAACGTTCGAGTATTGCTGCAGTTGGGGAATTGACCAACTGTCCGCCCGGAACTGAAGCTAAATTTATAAACAAAAGTTCATTGATTATTCTATTGCTTGGTGTTATTCGTATGCCGGAAACTGAACTCGAATAGCGAATCCCGCAAGTGTGGGACGCATATATTCGTCGCCCCGCCATAATGCCAAGCCGAGTGTAAGCCGCCGTTTTAATGTCCTAAAGTTTAATTGATAACTGCAATTGTCCACCAAAACCAAGTTCAACAATTTTCTGTAATGTTGAAATTCGGACATCCTTAATATTGTTTTCAACCCTTGAAATATAAGCCTTGTTCGTGCCGCATTTGTCCGCAAGCTGCTCTTGTGTCAAACCTTGTTCAAGCCTTGCTTCTTGAATTAAAGCACCAAGTTTAAATGCTTCAAATCCTTTGTCTAATTTGTCACGTTTGGCAGTGCCTGCTTTACCATAATGTTCGTCCTTAAATTGAGCAAGTGTCTTTATGTTTTTATTTGCTTTCATAATATTCGTTTTTAATTTTTAATGCTTTCTCAATTTCTTGTTTCGGTGTCTTTTGGGTTTTCTTTTGAAACCCATTTGCAAGAACAACTAAATTTCCTTCGTCAAAAAAGCAAAATATTCTAAAAATGCCATTCCCGCTTTGAACTCTTATTTCGAAAAGTTTGTCTGTGCCTGTCAGATATTTTAGATAAGTTTCAGGCACTTTCTCGATAAGTTCAATTAAATCAAAAGTCCAAACAATTTTGTCCTTAATCTTTTGTCGTTGTTTCACAAAGAAGTCATTAAAGTAGTCTTTGGAAAAAAACGATTGTCCGTATTTTATTGGTTGGGTTCAAGTTTCAAAGATACAAAAGTTGTCCAAACGTACAACAATGTTTTTGTCACTCAATTTGAAACCTTGAGTCAGAATGTTGTTCGGAAAAAATGGCGGCTTACGTTACCTATTACCGATGGTTGGGCATTCATTGAACTTCCAGCCCGGCAACCGAAGTACAATGTAATTACTAATGTTTAAACATATTCAAAGCCCAATAGTAATTGTCGTGCCGGAACAAATTCCGTTAGCGACATGAAGCCAACCGGCCGCGGCAACCACTACCTTTGCTGGGAGTTCCGGTTATCCAGTTTCTTAAAAAAGTATATTCGACGTCCTGCCATAATAAAGCCAACCCCCTTGTACGAAGCATTTTTAGTAAAACATGTTTAATATATTATTTTGGTTCTTACGACAAATTATCGAGTCTCTAATATCTAGAAATGAATTATCGGGAAACCATTTTTCTACTGTTACAATAGTTTGGATATCTGCAGCTGTAATTATTTTGATGGTGGCATCTCCTCTTGTAATTGGACGTGTACTATTATAATCTGAAAAAAATGTTAAGTTTCCAGTTCCATTTACTTGTCGCCATTCGTGAGATATATTGACAAACTTCAGGCTGTCGTTTTGTATTCTGAAAAGCTTAAGCGTTAAAGTAGTCGTAGGATAATAAACTATTATTATTGGATGCTGATTTAAGTTGGTTTGATTTACGTAACCTGTAAAAGAGTTGTAAAAGTCTTCTTTTTCAGGAGTTATTAATTTTAGAGATAAATTATTGAAACGAGAAGTATCCACAGTAAAAGCAAAATTAAAATTTCCATTTTCATCAGTTTTGCCAACATAAATTTCATATTTGTCCCCTTGGCAATAAAAACAACCATTACCAAAGTCTTCCCATCTTAATTTTAATTCTGTGTTCGGAAGACCAAGGTTGGTAATCCCATTGTAGGCACGCCCACGTAAAGAAAAAGATTTGCAATTATTCGCACAATCTAAAAATTGTGTTTCTTTTTTGCAGGAAAATATGAAAGGGGTTAAGAGAAAAAATAAAGTAGCTATTTTCATAAAGCTTTATTTTGTGTTTCGTACGACGTTACTTAATGGCAAAGGGCAGGGCATTCATTGCTTGCCCACCCGGTGCTGATCCTAAATTTGAAACGAAAATATTAACTTGAGATAAAGGTTAATTAAAAATCGTTCCTGCCCCCAACCAATGCCGATATTAAATTTCAACTGATGCTAAATTGTCAAGCCATAACGATTGCCAATGAGATGTTTAACAGTTTAATTCAATGATGCCACGCTTTAATTAATAATCTCCTAACTGTTCTAAAAAAAAGTTATTCCATTTTATTTGCTGCTCGGAACTTTTCGAATGATCAGTTTCTTTATCATATTTTAACCCCATATCATTATACTTTTTTGATGCTTCATTGATAATATTTTGGAGTAATGCATTAAAGTTAGTTTTAGTAAAATGCGCTTCTCTGTATTTTGCCATTATTTCCCTTACACACAAAATCCCTAAATTAAAATGTCCCTGTTCATGAACGAGCAAATTGTCTGTCACATAGTCCATTTTTGCCCAACTATTCTGATGATTGAATTCAAGTGTAACTTCAAATCCATTAATTACAGCACAATCACCAAGGAATTTTATGTTAGCAAATTTTGTATTGAATATAAGATGTATAAGCATTAAAGGAAGACCCCCTATCAACCTTTCCAGTAAAGTCTATCCAGCTCAACCTTCCCATTGATTCTTGTCCGTTCACAATAATTTTCTGGCTGTAAATATTAATGCTTATAACTAAAGCCCATATCAAGGAGATTACATATTTTAGTTTCATGTTAATAATTTGCCTTTTTACATTGCTGCTAATATTCACGATTTTATGCAGGTGTGGAATTAGGTGTTCGTCCGCCCACAGCCGCTACTGATTGAAATATAAAGCTGAAAGTAAGAACTAAAGTGATAGTTGCTGGTACAGCCCAAACCATAACTTCGGTTTTCAATTGGCTAAAGTTTGTTTGTCAAGCCACACTTTACAAAACCAGTTCGTGTTGGCAGAAGTGCTTTTTTAATAAGCTTGAATTAAAACTTCTGTTGGAATATTTAGTTTGTCATGTATTTGTCTAATCATTTCAAGAGAAAGTTTTCTCTTACGATTTAGAATTTCACTTGCTCTACTTTTTAGTCCAACTACATTTGCTAAATCACTTTGATTGTAACCAAGTTGTTCCATTCTAAACTTAATAGCTTCAACTGGGTCGGGAAAGCCAATTGGGAATTTCTCGTTTTCATAATTGTCAATTAACATTCCCAATATTTCTAACTCGTCTCCTTTTTCTGTTCCTTTTTTTGCATCAAAAATTAATTCAAGTCTTTCAAGAGCTTGTTCATAATCTTTTTTTGTTTTAATTGGCTTGATATTCATTTTAGATTTTTTTAGCATTTATTTTGTCATATTCAGCATGCGTTCCAATAAATCGAATCCAAACCATTTGATAATCGTAACTGATTTCAACCATTAGTCTATAATGATTGCCTTTGATATTGAAAACAACTCTATTGTCACTCAAAAAACTTGCACTTGGGTACTCAACTTTAATTTTAGTTGGACTCGTCCATTCAGCTTTTAATGTTTCTTGATACCAGGCTTTTAGTTGTTGTTCGCTGGCAGGATGTAACTCCCAAAAATGTTATTCCCTCAGCCAGCATAGCGCAATTCGATTTTTTACGCCGTTGGTGTTCCTCCAAAATAGAAGAGCCCGTCCTTCAACTTTTGGATATCCCTCGCCTGGTGTCTGCCTGCCGGCAGATAAATGGTCAGCAGCGAGGTCGCCCTCTTAGACTAACAAAATTTTTCTATATTGTTGTATGAGCTTTCTATACGCTACTGAGTGGCCTCAATTCTTCACTGCTTCTATTCATAAATGGATTCCATTACTCGAGGAAGATAAATACAAAAATAGTATTGTTAGCAGCCTCGGGTTTATGGTTCGGCAACGGAGAATTGAGTTGAATTCTTTTGTGGTTATGAAAAATCATATCCATATCATTTGGCAGCCCTTGCCGGGTCACACCTACAGACTATCCAATTTAGTTTTATGAAGTTTACAGCTCAGCGAATTAAGTTTGCATACCTGGGCGGTCATAATTCTTTAATAGAGCAATGCAGGGTGAATAAGGCTGATCGCACATACCAAATATGGAAACCTGAACCGCTGAGTATTGAGCTTAGTTCAGAACGGGTATTTTTACAAAAGTTGGATTATATTCACAGCAATCCTGTTGTTGCAGGTCTTTGCAACTTTCCGGCAGCGTATTATTATTCTTCAGCACTATTTTATGAAAAAGGGATTGAGCTATTTAATATGCTTTCTCATTATTTGGGATAAGAATCGGCAACGCTAAAAATGTTGCGTCGCTGGAGACAATTTATCTGCCGACAGGTAGACTCCAGGCGACGGCGTCTTAAGGTTGCAGTGCTGGTTAGTTGGCTTGGGAGAACACCAACAAAGGCAAAAAATCCATCCCGCCACACTTGCGAAAAACACCATATGAGCGGTGATTTTAGTCTTGCATTCTATTTTTCAAATCCATTCTCCCGTGAAGGATTCTTGCAATTTCAATTCTATTGCCTTTTGATTTTCTGTAAAAGATGATGTGTAGACCCACTTTAAGTCCCAAAATTTCCTCCATCACGTCAGGATAATTTTTGCCATACACTTTTTCATCAGCTAGTTCCTGGCAAGAATCAAGAAGCATGTGATAATACCTGTCAGCCTGAGTTTCTGTCCAGACTTCAAATGTATAATCCCAAATTTTCGTCAAATCTTCAACAGCCTTGTTTGTAAGAAGATAATTAGCCATTTTTTCGTTTGGCGGCCTTTAGTTTTTCAAGATGCTTTTTAGTATTAAAATTTTTAGCTAACCCACTTTCAAAACCTTCCTCAATAGCTTTTTTTAATGCTACAATCTTGCTTTCTTCTTCTTCCAACAGACGAAGGCCAGCACGTATAACCTCACTGGCATTTTTAAATCTACCGGTTGATACTTTATCCCCAACAAAATCCTCAAAATGATTTCCGAGTGATATAGATGTATTTCGTCCCATATTTTTAATTTAAAGTTTCCTCAAATGTACCTAAAATTGGTAACTTAAAAAAAACAGAGTGCTTGGAGCACGGGTAAGGGAACCTCTGTGCCTGACCGAAAACTAAATCGCTAAAACCTGCTCTTGTTGCAGGTTGCAGCCACTTCTACAAAAAAAAAACAGGCGATCTGCCTGCTCAAAAGTCTCACAAATAATACCGACAACTCCATAACCAGCCGGCACCAAAGGTTCCGTTCTCCCGCATGTGCGGGATCATTTCTTGCCCATTGGGCAAAACGAAAGCTTAGTTATTGGTGGCAGTGCTTTATTTTGAAATTTTAGGATTTTTAATATTCAAAGTTTTCTGCTTTATCCATTGGATTGCAATATCAACAGGTGCTTTATCATTGTCAAAAGAAGTATTGTGCCCTAATTTAGAAAACAAAGTATATTCGAAAGGTTTGCCCTGAACTTTTAATGTATTCAATTGCTCTATACACAGCTTTACTGGAATTTGTATGTCTTTCTCACCAAAAAGCCAAAGTCCGGGAATTGAAAGAGTATTCAGAGAAACTTTTGGGTCAGTCGCCACGAATTGATACCTGTCTGGGTCATTTTTAGTATGTTCAAGAGCATCTGCTTCTGTATGATTTCCCCAAAATTTAATATCTCCATTAGTATAAAACTGAAACCTGAGTTGTTCTAATGTTGTAATGGTAGGGCAACTAAATAAAACCATAAATTCTATTAGTGGATTTTTGCTAGATGCAATTGGGATTATCCATCCTGCCTGACTGAAGCCAACTAATCCAATTAGTGTTTTTTTATCTTTCAAACAGTTTCGAAATGTATTTACTGCCGCACTTGCGTCTTGAGATAATAAATTAAGATTAGTGGTGTCAATATTATTCGTACCAACAGATGGTCCTACATAAACACCACTTGATTCTCCAACTCCTCGTTTATCGTATGTCAATACAGCAATGCCTTCTTTGGCAAGACGTTTGGCGAACTCTAACTCTCTTTTTACAGGGTCAGACCCGTGAATAATTACAACTGCTGCAATTGTTTTTTTAGGAGTTAAAATTGAGCCTGCTAGAGTGACGCCTTGACTTTCAAACTTTACATCTTGAATGGTAAAGTCGCCCGATTGAGAAAATACCATTTCTGGTAAAGTCATTAATAATAACCAAAGGAATAAATTTGAAAAAAAGGTAATGTTCATTTTAGATTAATATAAAAAATTGTTTTGGATGGTCTTCGTTAGCATTGCCTACAACGTTACGTATTGCCGATGGTTGGGTATTCATTGAACGTCCAGCCTGGTAACCGAAGTACAATGTAATTACTAAAGTTTAAAATTTATTCAAATGTTCAAAAGAGTTCCGTCCGCGCGAACAAAAGCTGATAGCAACTTGAAGCTGATGGCTCCAACGTCCCGCCCAACTATTGGCAATACGATTGTGTGTGTCCAGCGAAGCTTCTGTTGTGATGAGAGTAGGCCTCTCGGTGGGAGAAGCGAGCAACCTTCACCATCAAACCGGTTGCATGCTGCGTGGCC
>JBBSKH010000161.1:0-6667 GCA_038256495.1 Chitinophagales bacterium | reverse complement strand
GCCTCTTTACGCAGGTAATCACTTTTGGTGAGAATTTTTTTATCAACCGGGCGCATATAAAAGCCCTGGCGCCAGGCATCTGTTAGTTCCGGGTCAAAAAGATCCACCTGAAGGCTGGCCCTCAAGATATGCTCCGGAGCCCTTGCTGTCCCTGCGTTGTAGCTAACGGTAACTTCCCAGGGAATGGGAACAATTATAAGTCTTGCATCTTCTTCGGTAGTTGGAAGCCCGAAAATATTATTATCTGGATTACCTACGGTGTTGGGATCGTAGCCGGCGAGATCTGTCATACAAAAAGTAGTTGTGTGTGTTACAAATATAGCTGCAAAGATAGTTTTTGATGGTTGTTAAAAAAGCGTTTATTAAGTGATAAGGAAACCTTAATTATGTTAACTTTGCAGGGATTTTAAAACACGGTAAAAAGGGCGATAAATTTTGCTGTGTAACCTGCTTTATTTTTTGCACTTCTTTCGCCACAGGAGCTTATTTAAATTAATAAAAGATGAAAAAAACGCATATCATTATACTGGTTGGCATAGCAGCAGTAATTGTTGGTTTATTAGCCTACTCTGTTGATTTTTCTACCTATGATACCGTCAATTCGGCCAAACAAAAGCAGGGTAAATATGTGCATCTCATTGCTAAGCTAGATAAGAGCTTACCCATTGAGTACGATCCCATCAATAACCCCAACTACCTTGCCTTTCATGCTATAGACAGCCTGGGCGGAAAAACAAAAGTAGTGTACCATAACAGCAAACCTACCGATCTTGAAAAAAGCGAGCGTATTGTAATGAAGGGAAAAATGGAGGCTGATCATTTTGAATGCAAAGAGATATTATTAAAATGCCCCAGCAAATACAAAGACGATAAAAAACAACTTGAGAAAAATGTAACGGAAAGCACCTCCGCTTACTAACAATATCCAAAACATAACTTTCCCTAATGGAATTTACAGGCGAACATTTATTACCCGGTCAGATAGGCCATCTTTTTGTTATACTTTCTTTCATAGCGTCGCTGATTGCCACAATTGCATATTTTATTGCTTCGGCAAAAAAAGAAGTAGCTGAAGAAAGCGCCTGGCTTCGCTTTGCAAGGGGAGCATTTTTCATTCAGCTAGCGGGCATCATCGCCACTTTTGCAGTTATCTTGTATATCTGTTCTAACCACTTGTTCGAATACATGTATGCATACAAGCATGCATCACTAGAGCTTGAAAGTAAATACCTGCTGGCGTGTATCTGGGAAGGACAAGAAGGAAGTTTCCTGCTTTGGAGCATTTGGCATGCGGTGCTGGGCGGTATTATTATACTTAAACGAAAATCAGCAATGGTAAAAGGCTGGGAAGCCCCGCTGATGACCGTTATCAGCCTTGCGCAGTTTTTCCTGCTGCTGATGATACTGGGCATTTACGTTTTTGATGTACGTATAGGCAACAGCCTGTTCACATTAACAAGGAACGAGATCGATGCGCCTATTTTCAGTCAACCTAATTACTTATCATTTCTAAAGGATGGCATGGGGCTGAATGTATTGCTTCGCAATTACTGGATGGTGATTCATCCACCGGTGTTGTTCCTTGGTTTTGCAACTACCATTATTCCATTTGCATTTGCTTATGCAGGCATACGCACCAAACGCTACGGCGATTGGGTAAAAGCCGCCTTGCCATGGACGTTGATGAGTGCAGCCATACTGGGCGTTGGTATCATGATGGGAGCCAAATGGGCCTACGAATCTCTAAGCTTTGGTGGCTACTGGGCCTGGGATCCTGTAGAGAATGCTTCGCTGGTGCCCTGGCTGATATTGATTGCAGGTTTGCACACGATGGCCATTTATAAAGCCACCGGCCACTCTTTGAGGGCCGCTTACCTTTTCGCCATTTTAGCATTTTGCTTTGTGCTCTACTCTACTTTTTTAACCCGTACTGGTGTGCTGGGCGATACTTCTGTCCATTCTTTTACAGAAGCTGGAAAAGCGATCAACGTTATGATAGGGCTGTTCGTATTAACTTTTACCGTTTCTTCTTTGGCGTTGTTCATTGTCAATTACAAAAAGATACCAACTATACATAAGGAAGAAGCCACCAATTCCCGGGAGTTCTGGATGTTCATTGGTTCGCTGGTATTTTTCCTGAGCGCTTTGTTCATTAGTGCAAAAACATCGGTGCCGGTAATTAATTATGCCTTTGGCACCAAGATAGCCCCGCCGGAAGATGTGGAGTTTTCCTACAACAAAGTAGCTGCGCTAATTGCCATCATCATTGGTTTATTAACTGCCGTAACTCAATACCTGAAATATAAACACACAGCCAAAGCCTATTTGTTGAAAAAACTGGTTTGGCCTACAATGGTGGCTGCTGTTATTACGGCATTGCTGGCAGTATTTTCTCCTATTACTTATTATACGCAAGGCGTGGGTTTCCTGGGTGCAATTTACGTGGCCATGTTTGCCGCTATTTATTCTTTGGTGGCCAATGCCATGTATATCTGGCTGGTATTAAAAGGTAAAATTGTAGCAGCTGGTGCGTCCATTGCACATGGAGGTTTTGCGTTGATGTTGATAGGGATATTAATTTCATCCGGTAACAAAAAGGTCATTAGCAGCAGTATGGTGAATGGGATAAATTTTGCCGCCGGCCAGGATCCGATGACCAGGCAGAAAGATAACCCCAGGGAAAATCTTACGCTTATAAGAAAAGTGCCTACCATTATGGGTGAATATGAAGTTACTTATGAGAATGATTCCCTTGGCCATGAAAAAGGCAGGAAATTTTACAAATTGAATTTTGAACGGAAAGACAAAAATAAAGTGGTGCAGGAGCAATTTGAGCTGAAGCCTGATGTTTACCTGATGAAGGATAACAATATGAGCAGCAATCCAGATACCAGGTCTTATTACAACAGAGATATATTTACCTACATTTCTTATGCCCTAAATGATACACAGTCAGAGGACACCGCTCAGTTTACCATTGTAGACCTGCATCCCGGCGACACGGCTTTTTACAGTAACGGCTACATGATTTTGAATGCTGTACAAAAAAACCCTTCCAACGCCAGGTACCAGTACAATCCTTCTGATGTTGCCTTGATGGCAGACATTACCGTAGTAAGCAAAGATTCCATTAAATATGCTGCTATGCCGTTAATACAGGTAGATTCTTTCGGCATCTTACATCGGGATGACACTTTGTATGCACAGAACCTTTACCTGCGTTTTGCCGGCGTTAGTGATGATCACAATATAAAGATTGGCATAAAGGAATCCGATAAACTAATAGACTTCGTAACTGTAAAGACCTATGTGTTTCCATGGGTAAACCTGGTGTGGCTTGGTTTAATTGTTATGGCAATTGGTATGGTGCTTAGCATGGTGCAACGGGGAAAGTTTTCATCTGCACAGGCAGGTGTTACCCTGGTTTTGATATCAATAGCATTAGTGTATATGTTTTTATTTGCCAATGCCTGAGTTTTTTCACTCATTTCGGCAATAGGCACAGCTTTTTACCCACAAAACAGATCAATAATGAAGTTAGCTACGTTATTATTTAAGGTTACTTTATTATGAGTAGCTGCTTTTGTATAACTGCTTTACCCTAATTTTAATAAATGTTTGTATTGCAATCTCATAAATCGTTTCTGCTGGTGCTGGTGCTTTTTTGTACCGGCATGGTTGTAAGCACCGGGGTGCACGCACAATTAAGGTTTGGGGTAAACGATACGATCGTAACAGATGCAGTCATTTATAATGGTGATACTATTGAAGCCAAAACACTTGAAAGTATTTGGTTATTTGCCCGACTGAACCGTGCCTACCCGGGCAATAAAGCAGAATATGACCGATTGAGGAATGCTGTATATGTTACCTATCCATATGCCCGCCGGGCAGGAATTGTGATGAATGACATCAACGCAAAGTTGTTATCCATCAGCAAAAGCGATGAACGAAAGAAATATATCCGCTCGAGGGAAGCTGAACTTAAAAAAGAGTTTACCAATCCACTTACCAATCTCTCCATTTACCAGGGTAAGGTGTTAATGAAGCTCATCAACCGGGAAACCGGCAACAATTGCTACGAGATCATCAAAGAATATAAAGGTGGGCTTAATGCCCGGTTCTATCAAACAGTCGCTTTCTTCTTCAACAGCAACTTAAAGCAACCATACAATGCCCGTAAAGAAGATGCGTTAATAGAATTCTTTGTAAAAGAGGTGCAACGCATGCACGGTTACCAGGATGCAGCAAAGCCAATGGTAAAAATGGCTGCATACAATTAATCCTTCAACTTTATTGCTTCAACGTTGTTTGATTTGTTATAAACGTAATACTATGGCATTAAAGCTGTAAATTGCAGCGCAAATCCCAAGTTGTTTTATATGAAGATAGATGTGCTGGCAATAGGTGTACACCCTGATGATGTAGAGTTAAGTTGTGCAGGCGTATTGCTTGTTGAGAAGAAGAATGGTAAAAAAACGGGCATACTGGATCTTACGCAGGGTGAACTGGGTACCCGCGGAACTGCCGAAACCCGCAGCCAGGAAGCAGCAGCATCGGCTACCATTCTGGGATTGGACGTTAGGGAAAACCTAAGGCTTGCAGATGGTTTTTTCAAGAACGACGTTAAGGAGCAGTTGGCTATTATTTCAGCATTGAGGAAATATCAACCCGAGGTAGTTTTATGCAATGCACCGGAAGACAGGCATCCCGACCATGGCCGCGGGGCCAAACTGGTATCAGATGCAGCATTTTTATCGGGACTGATGAAGGTAGAAACAAGTGATAACGGCGTAGTGCAAACCGCATGGAGACCAAAGTACGTGTTGAATTATATTCAGGATCGGTTTTTGCAGCCCGATTTCGTGGTGGATATTACCGGGGTATTTGAACAAAAGATTGAAGCCATCAAAGCATTTAAAACACAGTTCAATGCTGTAGAAGGTGATGGCCCTGCAACATATATCTCTACACCGGATTTTTTAGACAGCATCATCTACCGGGCAAAAATGTTTGGCAGGATGATTGGGGTAAAATATGCCGAGGGTTTTATTTCGCAGAAAATGATCGGCTTACAATCACTAGACGTTTTAATTAAAGAAAATACATAATACAGCACATATGAGCACATTTGCCACTCCAAAGTTCAGGAATCAAAAAGCTTCCAATTTTCACCAGGAATTGAAGAAAAGGGTAAACCAGTATTTTATTGACAACAAGAAAGCGTCTACAGGCAACTGGAGTCTCTATTTTAAAGCAATCCTTTTCTGGACACTTTATATTGCCTTATATGTACATGTGGTATTCTTTACGCCGGGCGACTGGATAGCACTTGGCGAATGTTTGATGATGGGCGGCCTTACTGCAGCTATTGGATTTAACGTGATGCATGATGGTGGTCACAGCAGTTTCAGCAACAGCAAGTTGTTGAACAAAATTGCAGCTTACTCCGTTAATGCGCTGGGAGCCAGCGGTATTATGTGGAACAACAAACATAACATCATTCATCATACCTATACTAATATTGATGGTGTTGACGATGATATTGAGATCCCAATGCTAAGGATGTGTGAGACGCAGAAGCGATACAAAATTCACCGCTACCAGCATATTTACGTTTGGTTCCTGTATACCTTGTTGTTGATCATCTGGGTTTTCATGACTGATTATAAAAAATATTTCACCAAGAAAGTGGGTGATGTGCCCATTAAAAAAATGAGCGCTTTCGACCATTTTGCATTTTGGATTGCAAAAGTAGGGTATATGGCCATGATGGTGGTATTGCCTATTTACATGGTTGGTTTCGTAAGCTGGGTCATAGGTTTTTTAACCATGAGTATGTTTGCCGGGTTCGTTCTCAGCATTGTATTCCAGTTGGCACATACAGTAGAGCATACATCTTTCCCTGTACCTGCAGAAGGAACCAACGATATAGAGAATGAGTGGGCCCTGCACCAGTTGGAAACAACTGCTAATTTTGCTACCCGGAACAAGTTGATCTCCTGGTTAGTGGGTGGTTTGAATTTTCAGATTGAACATCATTTGTTTCCAAAAATTTCTCACGTGCACTACCCTGCTATCAGCAAGATCATTAAAAATACCTGCAAAGAATTTAACGTTAAATACAATGAATACCAGAAAATGCGACAGGCAATATGGTCTCATGCAACCTATTTAAAAAGAATGGGCGCAGCGTAATTCATTTCGATGATACATGAAGAGCCTGTGAATTATTTCACAGGTTTTTTTATGGAAAACGGAGCCCCTATTATTTATTGACACCGTTAATTGTAAATTTGCCATTCACTTTATAATATTATGAGCGAAGATAAAAGCCTGAATTTTTTAGAAGACATTATTGAAGCCGACCTTGAAGCCGGTATACACCAGTCGATTGTTACCCGTTTTCCACCGGAGCCCAATGGGTACCTGCATATGGGGCATGCCACCAGTATCTGTTTGAATTTTGGCCTTACAAAAAAGTATCCCGGCTATACCAATCTTCGTTTTGACGATACCAACCCTTTAACTGAGGAAACTGAATATGTAGACAGTATTAAGGAAGACATTAAATGGTTAGGGTTTGAGTGGAAACATGAATTATATGCCTCCGATTATTTTGAAGAATTATATGGCTTTGCCATAAAACTGATCGAAAAAGGGCTGG
>JBBSKH010000160.1:0-6685 GCA_038256495.1 Chitinophagales bacterium | reverse complement strand
CGCACCCCCTCACTATGGCTACTAAACTCAGGCGCATACATACACTGGATCGTAGTGATGCCGTTGCTGAAGTTTCCTGCTTGTCCTGCGAACATACTGTACTCAAATACATAACTACCCCTTGGCAACCAACTGAAAAAGAAATCAGTGCTGGCATCTTTGGTACTTTCATAATATCCTAAGCCGCCTTGCCATTTGTATTGGCTCAGCACATTTACCGGCTCCATGGTAGCGGCACGCAGGTCTTTCATGTGGATGTATTCCATATCCCGGTCTACTTTTAATTCAATCCTTACTTTTACTTTATCGCCCACTTTAAGTGTGGCACCATCTTTTAGTGCTTCCAGTACTGGCCCACGATCGGAGTTGCGTTCGATGTAAAGTTTTTTTACCAGCGAAAGTGGCGTAGCGGAAGAGGTGATTTTATCAAGGTCTTCGAAGTATTGCCAGTAGATGGCGCCCCATGAGGAAGAGACCCCCCCGCCCCCTGGAGGGGGAGCTTTGGAAGGTTTTATGGAAACTGATATTTTTCCCATGGCGGGGGTTACTTTGGGGCCTTGGATAGTTTGTTTGAAATAGCCGGTGCCTGCCTCGGCCCCGGAGGGGGAGGTGATGCGAAGATCGCCGAGTGTAATGGTTACTGTTTTTTCTTCAGCAAGCCAGTTGCTGCCATTAAGCAGCAAAGCGTATACTGCTTCGGCAGTAGCTTTGGTGGTTTTCCAGTTCTGGGTTTGTTTCTGTTTCAGCAACCATGTTTTCAGGTCATCAATGGTTTTGTTGTTGCCGTCAATATCAGTAAAAGCTTCAATCATCATTGCCTGACTTTCTGTGGGTGCCTGGTACCAATAGTATCCGCCGCTGGTAAAATCTTTCCAGTACATACCCATCTCTTCTTTGTAAATAGCATTTTGTTTTAAGGATGCAATGATTGCTTTTGCTGTTTTTATGTCGTTGCTTCTGTTCATGGCAAGTGCTATCATCGCCTGCATATATTTATTCTGACTTAACCAGTATTTTGATGCCTGCACTTTATAATAGTCTACAGCCTTTTTTGCAGAGGAGGCAATAGCGGTTGCAGGAAAGAAACTCCGCATGTACAAATACTGAATGGCAGTATATGATAAATGGTTGTCAGTTAATTTCACTTTATACTTCAGCAGGTCCTCGTATTCTTTTTGTAGCAACGCATCAAGGTAAGGCAGGGCTTTGCTGATGATTGGCTGCAAAGCTTTTTTATCATCAGCATTCAACGCTCCCAATTTAATTAAATGACCAATACCAGTAATAATGTACTGTGTAATGTACCGGTCATCGGGCCCACCCTTAAACCAGGTGAAGCCGCCATTGCTGCTTTGCATTTCTTTCAACTTATTTAATGTGCTCGCCTTTTCATTGCCCAGGCGAACCATATCAAAAAGGATGGCAATATTTTTCTTCTGCGCCTGTTCATTCTGTGCTTCCAGCACCCAGGGTGTTTCTGCCAGCAATGCTGATTTTAATTCTTCATTTTTTTGAAGGGTGCTCATCAGGGCCGCCGTATCAAGCGTTTTCCATTTTTCAAAAACAGCTTTTATTTTTGGTGTACTGTTGGCCACAAAACTTGCCAGCACATTTGCATAATACCTGTTGAAATTCTGCTCTGCACATTCATAAGGAAACTCCATCAGGTAAGGCAATGCCTGTACTGCATACCAGGCAGGGTTGCTGGTATACTCAACCGTTAGTGCATGGTTTGTGAGCGTGGAAGCCCCCTCCCGGCCTCCCCCCGCCTGTCCCGGCTTATTCGGGAAGGGGGAGGAGTTGAGCAACTTCTCAAACGTAAATGATTTTTGATCTGTTCCACGGAGATTTAGCGGCAATGTTTCTGTAACCAACATACGATTGGTAAGGATGGGTAATAAGTTTTCTTCACCATCGCTAAAGGCCCCCTCCAAACCTCCCCCGGCGGGGTAGGCTTTTGAAACTGCTTTTATTCGGTAAATCAAAGCACTATTGAAATTAAAGGGCACTTCCATCGGGAATTTTACGGCTACCGATTGACCGGCTTCAACAGTAAAATATTGGTTGGGAAATACATTCTTGAACCAGCCATCTACCGGCGTGTTGGTAATGGCATTGATGAGTTCCAGTTGTATGGTGCCGGTAATTTCTTTATCACTCAGGTTAACCACCTTGCTCACCAGTTCCATGGCATCGCCTTCTCTTAAAAAGCGGGGTGCATTGGGTTGTACCATTAGCGGCTTTTGCGTGATGACCGTTTTTTCTGAGTAGCCACTTGCCAGTTCCTTGCTATGCGCCAGGGTCATCAACTTCCATTGGGTTAATGCTTCCGGTATGGTAAAATTGAAACTGATATTTCCGTCGGCATCTGTGGTTAGCTGCGGAAAAAAGAAAGCGGTTTCGTTGAAGTTTTTTCGTATTTGAACGGCGGGATTGTTGTTAGCTTTTGGAGCGATTACTTCGTCATTTTTTATTTCTTCAATTTTTTCTTCATTTTGCGACGGGGCAAGTAGCCCTGATTTGTCATAAATTTTAGCGTTATCAGCACTTGCAACAGGTTCAGCATTCATAGCCTGTACTTCTATACCTGAAACTTTTCCACGCAAAGCATTTCCGTCAACCCTGCCATAATATCCATCCAGCCAGCCATCACGCATCAACTCATCATACACTACCGGTGCGGGGTGCTTGTAGTCTATAGTAAAACGATTATTGGCATCAGATTGCACGGCGATAAAACCCGGCTTGCTCCAGTTTAACCTATTGTAATTGTTGGGCCATAATCGTTGCAGGCTCTGCCAGCTATGCGGCTTAAACTGGTCGAGCGAGGCGTCGTACATGCTTACCAGTATTTCTGCTGCGGTCTTGTCTGCATGGCTACCCTTAATAGTTAGTTTCCATTTTTCTTCGCTGCCGGGTAATATTTTATCCCGGAAAGTTTCATAAGTTATTTGTAGTTCTTTATTGGTCCATGGGATGCTGATGAATTCATTACCATCATATACCCGGTTATGTTTTACAAAAATATATTGCAGGTTGATGCCGCCACGATCCTGCTCAGTAACTGCAATGCTATTATTAAAAGGATCATTTTCTGAAATAGCATGATAGCTGGTTGCAGATGTTTCTCCTGCTTTGTTCAAGGTTTGAATCAACCATATTTTATTAAACCCTGTATAAATATGATAAGGAACCTGCTGGCCGGGTTGGGCCTGTTTTTCATCAACAGTTACCAGCACAGGTTCTCCTGCTGCGGGTTGTTTTTTGCTGAAGAGATAAATGATCTTTTCTGCCTTTACCGATTCACCATATTTATCCGTTGTAGTAGCTACAATTTTATAATAGCCCGCCGGAATATTTTTTTCATTTATTTTCCAGTTGCCATTTGCTGCCGTAGTATCATAACGATCAACCACTTTTTTCCCTTCGGGCCATTTGCTTTTATTATTCTCATCTGCATAGGCATCATAAGGAAAGGCCTTGTAATAATTTTCTTTGCTCATGATGAACTGGTCGGGCTGCTCCCAATACCGCTCACGAAACATTCGGTCGGGCCCCTGCAAAGCATAGATGCTTACATTCACCGTAGCTTTCTCGAACAAGTCATTCAGATTGGTGCTGTTTATCTTAATGTTTTGAATGCTGTCTGTTACCAGTTTTTCGGCTGCTACTATCTCCAGTTGCAGCGATTGGTAAGCAACCGCCACCGTTGTTTGCCCGCTTCTTGTTTCGCCGTTAATATCAATCACTTCTGCACTCACTTCATAATAAAAAGTAGGCTGTGCTTTCTTATCTACGGTTTCATCGGGGATGGCTTTGAATGTAATGCTGAATTTACCATCTGCATTGGTGCTGGTTTCGCCATTGCTGATCTCCATCGATTCCTGGTTGCCATAAGGAGGCCATATTTTATAAGAACCATAGCCCCACCAGATAGGGTACTGAACCCTGCGTACCACCCGGTAGCGCACTTTGGCACCATCAATATTATTACCGGCGTAAGCTTTTGCTGTTCCTTCAATTGTTATGGAATCATTTACCCGGTAAGTACCTTCGGGCTTTTTAATTTCTGTAATAAATTTTGGCCGCTTGTATTCTTCCACATTTATAAAGGCGGAAGAACCGGTAGCAGAATCTTTTATTACAAACTGACCATTCAGGCCGCCTGATGGTAAGCTAAAGCTGCCGGCGAATGAGCCGTAGGCATTGCTGGTAACTTTTATGGCACCTGCTTTTTGACCGTTTGCATCCATGAGCAACACCGTTGTTTTAAACCCGGTGAGCAGTTCACTTTTTTTACCGGTGCCATCTGTGCTTACCATTATGCCCTTAAAGAAAACTGTTTGGCCAGGCCGGTATATAGACCTGTCAGTAAAAAGGAATGTCTGTTGCCTTGTTTTCCTGTCGAAGCTATTGTACTGGTAGCTGTAATAGCTGTCATCAGTAAACAATTCATCTTTTCCATAATTAATCTGGAGGAAGTTATTCGACCGGTTGGAAGGCAGGTCAATCTTTACATAGCCGTTTTTATCAGTAACAAATTTTTCCTTTTTTTCTTTGATGTAGCGCCTGTTGCTGTATTCATAAGTTTGCTGCCATAGCTGCACAGTAGCATTGGCAAGCGGGGTGCCTTCACTTCGGTCAAGCACATACAATCCTTGCTTGTTATTGTAGATGTAGCTGATGTTGCTTACATAAGTTACCTGCCTTGTAATGATGTTGCTGTTGAGGTCGAACTCAGGGCGAAGGCTCGCCAGAATCATATAAGTGCCGATAGGCAATGCATCTATTTTTATTTCTACCCGGTGTTGTTGGTGGTCTTTGGTTTCGGGCAGATCAACCTGCCAGCTTCTTACCGGCTGCATTTTTACAATTTCCGGCCACAGCGATTGACTGCCACCCATTTCCATTTTATTCAATTCGTCCCTGTTGGTTTTTATAATACGCAGGTAAAGCTTACCGGCATTTTTATATTCTACAAGGCTGCGAAAGGCGGCATCTGTTACATTTATTTTTTCTGTTTGCATCTGCAGGCCCGGCTGCTTTATTTGCTGCAGCAGGTTGTTGCATTGGATTGCTCCGTCTGATTTTGGATATTGTTTTATAGCAGCTTCACAAATAGCTGCTGCTTTCACCAGGTCAAACTGATTTGCTTCATTGGTTATAGGTACATACCTGCTACCTTGTTCATATAGCGCCTGTGCCCGCAGGAACATGGCTTTAGCCACCATGGCATTACCTGCATAATTGGTTTCAATTGTTAGCAATGCCTGCTCGTATAATGTTGATTTGTTGGTGAACACCCCGTGTTCGTTGGCAAATGATAATCTTTTTAAATCTGCATCCAGTAGTGCTTCTGTGTTTTTGTCATTTAGGTGAAAACGTAAAATATCCTGCAATAAAACGATTGCCTGGTAATAAGTTGAAGCCGTATCGGCGGTTATAAATTTTGTAATTATAAATGTTTTTACGGGTGCAAACACCGCCTCGTTGTTGATGATAAAATGATAAGAAGGTTGGGTTACATCGTTTTCATCGCTCATAAAATAATCGAGTGCACGGTGTGCCAGCAGGTCGTATAAGGTGGGGCGCAGGTTCCTGCTGTTCTGGCCTTTGCTGATGATAGCTTCCAGTTCATTTAATGCAGTACGTTTAAGCAGACCCTCGTTTTGCAGCGAGGCTTTATATAATTCTGCAATGCGGCTATTTAGTTTGCCGATGCTCCAGGTGCTGATATCGTCAGATCGTTCCGATACCAATTCGGTGCGGTCGTACAGTTTATATCGGTTTTGATTCCGGTAAGCTGCAAAGGCTTCCGCCTGCATGCTTTGCAAAATATTTTTTGCAGGAGCTTTGGTTCTGTTGATAAGTGTATCCAGGTAGAAAATATTTTTCTCAGCATTATCTTCTTCTATCATGTTCCGGTATTTCATCTGGTACATGGCAGCTTTAATTTGCTGCGGCTGATTGTTGGTTTTTGCAGCCTTGTCAAAGATTGTTACCACTACAGCCAATGCATCTTTGGTAAGGCCTTTTTGTTCCAGTTGTTCTACTTTTTTCCACTCCGCTGAAAAGTCTTCGCCGTTTTGGGCCTTAAGTGCATTGTTGGTAAGTAGCATTAAAAATAAAACGATCAGATATTTAAATTGATTCATGTTGGTCCTGTTTAATTTATCAGTTACAAAGTTACCTTGTTTATAGAGGTATGTTGGTAGTTAGATGTTGGAGTTCATATAATTACATAAAAATCCTGCTGGGCCCCCTCTAACTCCCCGCTGGCCAGCGGGGGAGAATTATCGGAGCGAATGCAGCCACAGAAAAAAACCTTCAGGTTGCACTGAAGGTCATTAAAGGTTGCTTACTTGTTTACTGTTGATTTGGAAAGTCGAAATCCAGGAGTCAGTTTACTCCATCCGATCCTCTCTGTGGCCCTCTGAGGTTCTCTTGATTTTGCTTAGTGTAATTTTTTTTTACACAGAGTGCCACGGAGCTGACACGGAGCGCCACGGAGTAATTCTCTGTGGCCCTCTGAGGTTCTCTTGATTTTCCTCTGTGTATTTGTGCTATTTCACAGAGTGCCACGGAGCTGACACGGAGCGCCACGGAGTAATTCTCTGTGACCCTCTGAGGTTCTCTTGATTTTCCTCTGTGTAATTGTGCTATTTCACAGAGTGTCACGGAGCTG
>JBBSKH010000159.1:0-6801 GCA_038256495.1 Chitinophagales bacterium | reverse complement strand
ATTGCCATGGCTATTGGTACCGCCGCCAGTCCTTTTAATGTACATTATGTGCTCGATAATATTCCGGTGAAGCAGTATTTTAAAGCCATTGTTACCGCCGATGATGTGGCAACAAGTAAACCACACCCCGAAGTTTTCCTGAAATGTGCAGATGAGCTGGCCATTGCTTATGATGGCTGTATCGTATTTGAAGATTCGCCCAAAGGCGTGGAAGCCGCACGTAATGCAGGTATGAAAGCTGTGGTATTAAAAACCTACCATTCAGAACATGAGTTCAGTCATTTGGATAATGTGCTGATGTTTGTGGATGATTATGAGGATGAAAGATTGGTAACGCTTTTGTAAGAAAACAGGTTCGTTGTTCTTCAGGTTTTGATCATGTCTTCTGCCAGGAAGACCTAATGTCATTTTAATTCTGCTTGACTTTGCCTTGCTGTTAATAGTGGAATATTTCCTAAGCCGCTTGTCAGGAGACAACACGCTAGCGTCATTATACGAACACCGGGAATGGCTAAAAGTGACACTCGAATTGCAATGGTAAACGATGCGAAGAGCGGGGACCTTGTACCCAGGGTTTTACCACTCAACGTATTGCCGGCAAAACCTTCATCAATATCAGGCAATGCATTCGGTATCTGTAACAGCACGCAGACATTTACCACACCGGTTATCAATTCAGCCACAACTTATGAGTGGACAATACCTGCAGGTGCTACACTAGTAAGCGGGCAGGGTACCAACACTTTAAACCTGTCATTTTCTTCTTTCATTACTACAGGTACTTTATGTGTAAAAGCAGTAAATGGCTGTGGCAAAAGTGATGCAACCTGTATAACAGTAAGTGGTAGAGCCGCCACGCCAGCCAGCATTACAGGCCCGGCCAGAGTGTGCTATAAGGATGGAAATTATGTTTACAGCACAACAGCTGTGTTTGGGGCAAACAGTTATACCTGGACGGTTCCAAATAATGCCACGATCATTTCCGGGCAGGGTAGTACATCTATCGTGGTAAAACTTGCTTCTCAAAATGGCAATGTTACCGTGGCAGCAAATACTGCCTGCGGCCGAAGTGCAGCCAAGTCAATGTTTGTGATAACTGAAAATTGCGCTAATGGAATTGTTCAGTCTCAACGACCGGTATTTGTGCCAACGGCAGAAATAATTCTGTCGCCGGAAGTATTGGCGAACGCAGGAGACGTGAACGTACTGGATAAGATGCAACTGGAGTGGACATTGGGAGAGCCGATCATTGAGGCTTTAGCGTCAGAAAAACAATGGTACACGCAGGGCTTTCATCAGCCGCTCATTGTGCTGCCTGTAAAAACAGAACATACCAGGTTCGTTAAAATTGCTATTGCTCCTAACCCGGTTTACAGTATTTTGAATGTAAACATACTGTCTGAAGAAGACGAAGTACTGATACTCCACCTGATGGATGTAAATGGAAAAAACCTGTATAAGAAAACGATTAATGCGGGTATTAAAACTATACAGATTGATTTGGGAAGGTACAGCAACGGTGTTTACCTGCTCAGGGTAGAAAACAGGAAAGGAGATGTAAAACAAATCTTTAAAGTGGTGAAGGTTTCATAAACATCAGATCTTACTGGATAGAAATAAAACAATGCAACGCCTTAAAAAGCGTTGCATTGTTTTATACGTTAAATGGTCTTATATATAATCCACGTCAATCACATACTTCACAGAATCTAATTTCTACCCACCCACAATCTCCCGCACAATTTTTAAATGGTGCCTGGTATGAATTTCCATAAACTTTGTGGCTTGTTGTAGTTTAAGGTCGCCAAAGTATGGGTGGGGAAAATATTGGTTCGGGTCTAGTGTATCTAGTTTTGCTACCAGCTTACCCAGTTCCTGGAGCTGGTGTTGTAAAGCTGCTTCATTTATTTCCGTTGGCAATACTGTTTTTGGCGCCCGGCCTTTTCCCCTTGGAATATTATTGGTAGTGAATACAATAAGTTTCGAAAAAGAGAAAATGCGTTTGTAGCCGGCTGGGTCCGATGCCGCTATTGTTTCTATGATTTTGATGAGGGTAAGCATGCTGTGCGACAGGTGCCAGCCTGCAGAAACCTGGGAAACCTGAGTATTTATCATGGCGTTAGCAGGCAGATGTGTTTCAATTTCTGTAAGCTGTGCGGTAAGTTTTTTTATATGATCGTTCATTGCAATGGTTTAAATGAAAATTGGTGCAGGAGGAAATTAATTTTCATTTAGCAATATCGGAAATAATAACCAGTTAGTTTTTATGAATTAAATGTAATTCCGCCCTGCAATTCCTGGCAATATCTCTTGGGTTTTTACCGGCATTTAGAGGCCTGCTTGTACCCATAGACTTTATTGAAACAAACCTCGAGGAATCTATCTGCCTGGTAAGTAAATATCTTTTTACAATATCTGCTCTTTCTATCGCTATACGTTCACAGAAACTCTGTATTCCTTCGGTAGGGTAGGCATGGCCATCAATTATTAGCATAAGCGAAAGATCTTTTCTTAGCAGGCTTACCACGCTGTCCATTACCTTGTATCCGGCACCGATAATTGCTGAATGCCCTTCTTCAAAAGGAACAAGAATGGCCTCCCTGTCTGGGCAACCATTCATTTCCGGGTACCCATATTCGCTGGCGCAACTGTCTTTTTTATCTTCAATGCCGTCTCCGTCCATATCATTGATATGCATAGGCGGCGGTGGTATGGGATAGTGTAATACGACCTCTGCTGTGTGGTTATAATAAACTGGTTCAGCCTGAAACCCTGTAGTAAGCGATCTGGCCTTGCTCATTGCTTTTATCGTTCTCATTCGCAAACTATCTGCGCCACGGCCAAAGAGATAAGATTTTACCGCATCGGCCCTGTCGTGCGATAGCCAATAGCACACATAATTATTGCCTTCATCAAAATGGGAATATCCAAGTACTGAAAAATGAATAGCGGTATCGCCGTTTAAAATATCGGCTACACTATCCATTAACCGGTAGGTGTAGCTGTTGTTTAAAGTAGACTGCTTATGTTCAAATGGAATAATGACGGTAGAATCCAGCGTTGCAGGAAATGTATCCCGTATACAAAGATTTAAAGTATTTAATGTTGAGTTTGGAGATCTGGCAACTCTTTTGGTATTTGCAAAAATATGCTGCTGCAGCAGCAATAGCAATATGCAAAAACCTGCCCTGCCTAAGTAAAATTTTATTAAAGTTGATATTTGAGCCGGTTTTGATAACATCTGGTAGTTCCCATTTGCAAAAGGCTTGCCACGGATGCACATAAGCATCAAAACTTTTCAAGCCAACTACGGAACCCTTTTGTAATTAGGACTTACTTTTTGTAACTTAGGAATGGCATGTTCCATTAAAATTAGAAACGTCCTACATTGTGAACTAAGCAATATAGCCTGGGCATAGAATAATGAAAAAAGTATATACAATAATTGCGTTGGTTAGTTTATACCTGGTAGTTTACCAGATGCTACCCTTTATAGCCGGTTCCCAATCGTTCATTATCGGTATGTTTATATTGTCGCCATTCCTTGTATTGTACATGGTATATACTGTTTTAAAACACGGCACCCCGAGTGAACATCATTTTGAAGACCGGTTTTACGATGACTGGGATTACGAGCGTAATAATCCCGGCGCTGATAAAGATTGAACAAACATACCTCAGTCAGCGCATTCCCGACCGCCCACAAATTTTCAATAAATTCTATCTTCGTTCAAACTTAGCCACCGGCTATATCGTATTTACACATATGAGTCTGATCACAGGAATACAGCAGGCCGGTATCGGTACTGATAATGCTTTGGATGCTGCCCAATATTATAAAAGCTTACTTGGTTTTAAGGCCCTGGTTTTTGATGACCTTGCGGAGGCCAGCCTGATGCAGCGCTATACCGGCGGTAATGTGCACCAGCGCAGGGCAATACTCACCATGAACATGCAAGGCGGCGGCGGACTTGAATTATGGCAGTTTACTGATAAGCCAACTGCTGCTGCCGACTTTGATATTCGCTACGGCGATCTTGGTTTATATGCACTAAAAATAAAATGTCCTGATATTGCCAGAGCACATCGTTTTTTTGCTGGCAGAAATGATTGCAGCATCAGCCCAAAGTTGAGCAACGATGACGGTGCATCTTTTTTCTGGCTTACAGATAAGTACCAGCAAGTGTTTCAACTGGTGCAGGCCAGGGAATTATTTTCCAGTAACGGTCATGTATGTGCGGGCATTTGTGGTGCAGTAATCGGCGTATCAAACCTGGAAAAGGCCGCTGCTTTTTACCAGGATCTTATTGGTCTAAAACAGGTAGGAGAATTTGCAAGCACCCTGGACGCCCAATACCCCGGTGAAACATTTGATATGCTGCAGCTTGAAAAATCTGCCTCCGGGGAGGGCGCTTTCAGTCGGCTACTGGGCTCTATACAAATTGACCTTGTAAAAGCAAACCATCATATAGGCAGAAAAATTTACAGAAATCGTTACTGGGGCGATAAAGGTTTTATTCACCTTTGCTTTGATGTAAATGATATGGGTCAATTAAAAGAAAAAGCCAGCAAACTGCAATATCCGTTTACCGTCGATAGTTACGGTTACTTTGAAATGGAAGATGCCGGCGGCAGGTTTAGCTACACCGAAGATCCTGATGGCACGTTGATAGAACTGGTAGAAACGCACCGGGTTCCCATCATTAAAAAGCTGGGCTGGTTCCTGGATCTTAAAAAACGAAAAGACAATAAGCCTCTGCCAGACTGGATGGTTAAAATGATGGGGCTTTCTAAAGTGTAGCGTAGATTTTAAAAAAAAACAACGAATAATTTTTGCCCTTGTGTAATCGGCTGCTTGCATGCATCCTGCTCATATCAATTCACTCAAAAATGAACGGTATGAGAAAAATAATGCTACCAGGGTTATTGCTATGCTGCTTTTTAGCAATCGCTTCCGAAGATCCTAAATCAGTAAATGCAACCGTAACTGCGGTTACGGTGTACCGTAACGGTGCAGAGCTCACTCATAAGGCGAAGGCTTTTTTGCCGCAGGGTAGCAGCGAACTGGTGATAGAAGGCATCAGCAATGCTATTGATATAAACAGCCTGCAGATCAATTGTCCCTCCATTGTAACCATACTCGGTGTAGAATTCAGCAACCAATACATGGTAAATGAAAAGCCTTCTGCCAGTATGATCAAACTGCAGGATTCATTAGATATAACAGAAGCCGGCCTCCAGGCAGTAAATATCAACATTGCCACTACCGAAGATCTGTTGAGTGTGTTGAAGTCAAATAAAGAAATCAAAGGATCGCAAACAGGACTGAGTGTAGCAGAACTAATGAAGTTGATGGATTACTATAAAATAAAATCAAACGAACTGCAAGAGGCATTATCGCTTTACAAAATAAAAGCAACGAAACTCAGACTGGCGCAGGCAAAACTGCAGCAGCAGTTAGCGGAAGAGAAGAAAAAAAATACTTCATCTGCAGGAAGAGTCATATTGCAACTGAGTACTGTCATGAGTGGATCAAATGAATTTACCATTGCCTATGTTACGCCCAACGCATCATGGGTTCCCTACTACGATATTAAACTGGAGAATATTAAGAGTCCGCTTAAGATCATTTACAAAGCCAAAGTAAATCAAACAACGGGTATCGACTGGAAAAAGGTGAAACTCTCATTGTCTACTTCCATCCCCAGCCAGTATGGTGCCGCACCATTATTAAAAAGCTGGTTCCTAAGTTATATCAACCCGGTTACTGCCTTAAATAAATCGCTCGCCATCTCAAATACCATACCTGGCGCCTTACAGGGAAAAGTGGCGGGCATGCAAATGCAGGAAGTAGTAGTTACCGGTTATTCCACGGTAAGGCTGAGAGGCGTAAATTCCTTAGACAACAATGCCACACCCATGTATATCGTAAATGGCCTGGAGATGAATGCAGGTGATTTTGCCCGTATCAGCCCGGATGCTATAAAAAACATCAGCACGCTGAAAGACAAGGAAGCCAGCAACTTGTATGGTTCCCGTGCAGTGAACGGTGTGGTACTGGTTACCTTAAAAGATGGATTGGAAGATTATGTATCGGTATCCGAGTCGGAGCTGGATATAACCTACGAAATAGATATTCCTTATGATGTGCCCAGCAATGGCAAACAGCAGGTGGCCACCTTAAAAGAAACCACCGCCGATGGTTTATTTAAATTTTATGCAGTACCTAAGCTTGATAAAGAATCGTACCTGCTGGCAGAGATCAGCGATTGGGAAAAGCTGAATTTACTGCCCGGCGAGGCAAATATTATTTTTGAAGGAACCTATGTGGGGCGCTCATTTATTGATCCGTCAAGCACCAACGATACGCTTAACCTTACAATTGGTAAAGACAAGCGGGTAGTGGTTAAACGGGAAAAACTTACGGATTACAGTAGTGTAAAATTCCTGGGCTCCAATAAACTACAAACCATCACGTATGAACTTACGGTTAAGAATAATAAGAAAGAAGCGTTGACCTATATTCTGAAAGATCAATATCCCATCAGCACTACCAAAGAAATAGATGTAACGCTGGAAGAAAGTAGCGGCGCTTCTGTGAACAAAGAAATAGGTGTGCTTACCTGGCAACTGCAACTGGTGCCGGGCGAAAGTAAAAAACTACGAATGAGTTATAGTGTAAAATATCCCAGGGGAAAATTGTTGAATTTGAATTAAGCCTTAAATCAATTTTTGTGTGTTGAATTCAGGATTCGCCAGCAAGTAATTGCTGGCGGATCTTTCATGGGTGTAGTAAATATT
>JBBSKH010000158.1:0-6836 GCA_038256495.1 Chitinophagales bacterium | reverse complement strand
TGGCTAAGGGCAATTACGTTTAAATAAATATCATTGCCTTTGCCCGGCCAGTTTATCATGTATTTTCCGTTGGGCAATTTGCCATAGTCCAGCATTTTTTGTGCGCTTACATCAGAGGTGAGTTTAGATGGATGGCTACTAAATTCATTACAACAACCATCAAACTCCATGGGATCGTAACCGACAGGTTTAACCAATGTACAATCTGCTTTTGGCCCATAATCTTTTAAAATAGCAGCATAGGTAATGTCCTGTATGATGTTGTTTGTTTCGGGTACGTTTACATTTTCTCCGGTTACTGCACTAGCCTCCATTCCCACATCAAATGGTATGGCAGCACTATCCATTACATCGCCCAGTTCTGTGGCATCAATTACCTGTTTTGCATAAATGGTTATCGTACTATTGTACAATTCGTTTTTAAATTCAGCTCCCTTTATCTGTGTGCCGCTTTTTATTACTTTAATAAATGAATGGCCGAATAAAACTTTTAGCCTGGGAGCCGCAGCAACCATCACTTTTAAAATACTATCTCCCACATGAGGTTCAAACAAAGTATTACTTACCCAGCCGGTAGCTACTTTATCTGCCCCACCATATACTTTGTATATCTGCCCTCTCAATTCTCCCCAAATGCCCGAAGGCATATTATGATTACCATCAAAAGCAGGAACGCCTGCAGCAGACAGCATGCCGCCCAACCAGGTTGTAGGCTCAGCAATAATGGTGTTCACTCCCATTCTTGCACTTTGCAAACCGGCGGCTACACCGCCGGTTCCGCCACCAATAACCAATACATCTGTCGAAATTTGCTTTTGGGCAGATAACGATATAGTAGCAGTTAATGCTGCCATCAAAAAAGTAATATGGTATATGACGCTAATCTTCATGTTATATTAAAATATCAAATCGACTCAAACGTTTTCCAAACCTGGAACAGTCCCCTGGGAATATGAAAGCAACCTTTCCACTTGCCACCTTTTAAATCAAGCAGCACTTCCCCCCTCCGGTTCAGGTATCCAAACCATTCGCCATTTTCGGAATCCTTAAAGTGTTGCCAGGTATATTGGTGAACTTTATGAAACCATGCCAGGCAAGTTTCATTTTTAGTGTAAGCATATCCTTTTGCCAGGGCTACCAAGGCCTCTATATGAACCCACCATAATTTTTGGTCCCATTCTAATTGCTGGGGCGGCGCTCCTTTACTGTCCATAAAATAAAATATGCCGTCATATTTTTTATCCCAACTGTATTCAAGGGTGTCCAGCATTATCTTGCAAGCCTTTTCAATTAATGCTGTATCATTTAATCTTTTTCCTAAGTCCATTATAAACCACATGGCTTCTATTGCATGGCCCGGGTTTAATAACCTGCCTTCAAAACTGTCGCAAAAGTTGCCATCCGCATCTACATTTTCTAAAATCAAACCAAGGTCGGGTTGATAAAAAACTTCCATCACTTCATGTATCACATCGGGGATGAAACGGTCCACCCTTTCTGCACCAATGATATGTTCCAATTCTAATGAAAGGTTACACAGGATCATTGGAAGGGAAAAATTTTTCAGCTTCCTGGTACCTGGATAAGATTTATTGTAAACGCCTTTCCAGTCGTTCTGCCGTACAAGAATATTTTCAAAAGTGTTTAAAGCTATTTGTCTGTAGGATTCATTTGGAGTGGCTTTGTCCAATGCAGCAAAGGCCATAGTAGCAAAGCAATCACTAAAAATATTGTAGGGTTGAACCAAGGGCTTGCCTTCGGCAGTTAATGAAAAATACCAGTTACCGTTCGCATCACGGCCAAACCTTTCCATAAAAGAAGCACCATGTAAAGCCATTTTTAACCATTGCTCATTTGGTGCTACGTTACTATACATATGGCTAAAACACCAAACCTCACGACCCTGCAGCCACATAAATTTATCGGTATCATATACCTTTCCTGTTCGGTCGAGACAGGTAAAAAAACCGCCATTAACTTCGTCTGCACTAAAATTCATCCAGAATGGCAGGATATTATCCGTTAGCTCGGTTTTATATAGCTTGCTATATAACTTCACATCATTTTCTATAGCAGCTACAATTTGTTTGGCAAGCATCCGTTTGCTTTAATTATTAAATATTTCTCAATCACGGCATAAATATAATAATATTTATTCTTAATTTCCAAAACTTAATAATTTTATTTATTTAGTAGGGCTCATTACGCTGCTTTGCTAAATATTTGTAGCTTTCGTTATTACGAATTATAAATAAAGAACTTAAATGACCGGTCGGAACCTATTTTCAATCTTTAGTGATGATAATACCTCAGGTGTGATGTTTAAAAACAAAGCGCTTAAAAGATTAATCATCAACCAACTTGACCAAACAGGGAAAAGTACAATTACCGAGTTGAGCAAGGAATTGAATATTAGTGTGCCCAAAATTACCAGCCTGGTAAATGAGTTGATTGAAGATGGATTGATAAAGGATAATGGAAAGTTCGACTCAACAGGAGGCAGAAGAGCAAGTGTGTATACGCTGGTTTCAGATGCATGCTTTTTTGTTGGAGTGGATGTTAAGAAGTTTTACGTTAACCTGGGCCTTTTAGATTTTAAAAAACACGTAGTAATTTCTAAGGAAAAGGTGCCTTTCAAACTGGAAAATACGCCGGAATCGCTGCATAATTTGCTCGGGATAATCAAAGCATTTATTAAGGAGTTAAAACCTTCAGTTGCTAAAGAAAAAATCCTGAGCTTAGGTATAAATCTTTCGGGCCGTATTAACAATACTACCGGGTACAGCTATAGTTTTTTTCATTTCAACGAAGAGCCTCTTTCAGCTATCATACAAAAGGAAATAGAGATACCAACATTTTTAGAGAATGACTCTCGTGCCATGGCGTATGGCGAATTTTGTAATGGTGACGTAAATAATAGCCGAAATGTATTGTTCGTAAATATGGATTATGGGATCGGGTTGGGTATTTTAATAGAAGGTAAACTGTATTACGGAAAGAGTGGCTTTGGTGGCGAGTTTGGTCATATTCCATTTTTCGACAATGAAATATTATGTCATTGCGGCAAGAAAGGTTGCCTGGAAACGGAAGCTTCCGGGACTGCATTACTAAAAAGATTTAAGGAAAAAATAGAACAGGGATCTACTTCTTCTGTAATGAAAACAAAAAAAGAACTGGATGATGTAACACTAACAGATATTATTGCCGCCGCTCAGAATGAAGATATTCTTTGCATAGAATTACTTGCTGAAGTTGGAGAAAAAATTGGGAAAGGTATTGCCTTACTAATTAACATCTTCAATCCAGAATTATTGTTATTGGGGGGAACGCTTTCTGAAACCGGTGACTACATACGTTTGCCTATACGCAGTGCCGTCAATAAATATTCTCTCAGCCTGGTAAATACAGATACCCAGTTGAAGTTATCAAAACTTGGAGAAAAAGCAGGTGTAATTGGTGCATGTTTAATTGCCAGGAATAAAGTGCTGGGGTTATAGTAAAATAATTATTTGATTCCACATCATTTTTAAGGCGATAAATCAGGCTTTGACCGTGGTATGTTACAGCAAAAAATGATACCCGTACAAATTGGCAATAATACGACACAAAACCATTATTTGTCCAGTCCATACAATTTGCCAGCGTTATCCACCTAATGAACGAAAATGACAATTTCTTTACAATATATATGCTCAGTAATGGAGGGGAGTTTTCCTAAAAAAAGAGGACAAATCAGGATTTATTTGATTTGTCCTCTTGTGGGTAATCGAGGGGGCTCGAACCCCCGACCCTCAGAATCACAATCTGATGCTCTAACCAACTGAGCTACGACTACCGTTTTTTCTAAAGGATGGCAAAAATAGATAAAAACTTTTCTCTCGCAAAATTACATTTAAGAATGCTGAATACAAAAATCCCTTATTTTTGATTGTAACAATAAAAAATGACCTTCCTCCAGCCTACCCTCTTAATACTGATTGCTGCCATTGGCGGTTGGCTGATGGCTTCGGCATTGTTGAACCTGTTTTTCTTATCTTTTACCGAAAATAAAATTGTTGGATATCGTTCATGCGGTATATTGCCGGTACTTCAGCCATTGCTTGCCACCAAGGTTGCTGCAGCTATTGAAAAGGAGTTATTGTCTGATGAGCATGGAGACAACGGAATGCATAACCAATTGATTATGCAGGAACTGAAACCAGTAATTGAGCAACATGTTGACCGCTTCCTTGAAGAAAGACTTATAGAAGCCTTTCCGCTGCTGGCAAAGTTTATGGGAGAAAAAACAATGTTGAAATTAAAGGAAGCATTTCTTGCTGAGATTGAAACTATTTTCCCGCTGTTGGTAAAAGAATATGGAGCCAGGTTGTTAGGTCAATACGAACCGGCGAAACTGGTGGAAAAGATGATGAGCGAAATAGACAGCAGGGAATTAAAGAAGACCATTAAAGTAAAAGCTGCACCACAGCTTTTAATGATAAAGTTTGCAGGAGCTGTTGCCGGAATCGGGATAGCGTTATTACAACTTCTGGCATTGATGTTTATCCAATGAAAAAACCAAACTAACCGTACCAGGCAGTATCCAAAAGGTGCTGTTGAAGACCGTCTGGCATTGCTTCGGCAGTACCGGATGTTAATTTCATTGAGAAAACAAGTAAATGACCCGAGCATTACCTCTTATTATATTTTTAAGCCTTTGCGTGCTTGGCATTAATGCTCAAAGCGGGGCGCAACTGGATGTTGGCTTCGTTTATGGCAAATTGATCAGCGATAATTCGCAAAAAATAATAGAAGGGGCCACCGTTCAATTTCTACAAAACAGGTTAGACAGCGCCTCCCGGAAAAAGGCAGAATTTGTACTGGCCATCGTACTAACAGATAAAAAGGGAGAATTCAGTATCAGGAACCTGCCTGTTAATGGCAATTTCAAAATAATCATTTCAGCCATTGGCTACGAATCATTAGAGCAAAAAATAAGCTTTGATGTAAAACTTGCCGGGGGCAAACCGGCTGACCTGCGAAACATTGCCGATGATGTAGTAAAGGACCTTGGCAACATTCGCCTTAAGGAAGACCCTCATCAACTACAAAACGTAACAGTAAACGCCAATAGGCCTTTGTTGGAAATGTACCTGGATAAGAAAGTGTATAATGTAGAAAAAGACCTTAGTGTAACCGGGGGTACAGCGGTAGATGTAATGAAAAACATTCCTTCGTTAATCGTAGATATAGATGGCAACGTGCGGTTAAGAAATGCCAGCCCGCAAATATTTGTAGATGGCAGACCCACCACCCTTTCGTTAGACCAGATACCAGCAGACCAGATAGCAAGCGTAGAAATCATCAGTAACCCTTCTGCTAAATATGATGCCAGCGGCGGTGGTGCCGGCATCCTGAATATCGTTTTAAAAAAGAATAAAAAAACCGGCTATAACGGCAACATTAGGGCCAGTATAGATAGCCGTGGTAAACCGGGCGTAGGTGCGGATATTAATGTTACACAAAAAAAGATCAACTTTTTTGCCGCCGGCCAGTTCAATGCCCGCAAGAACATTAGCACCGTAAGAAGTGAAAGGGTGGATTTTTCCGGTGCAGACAGCATACTGATAAAACAGGATAACAGGCCGGTATTTAACGGCTACCTTGCATTTGGCCGGGCCGGTGCAGACCTGTTACTTACCAACCGCACTACGCTAAGCCTTAGCGGCAATTTTTTTAAAGGAGATTTTACAGTAAAAGACCGGATCAACATTTTCAGGGATAGCTTAACGGCAACCAACAAACGATCTACTTCTATGAGAGATCTTGGGGCCGATATCAGTTTTTTAAACAAGGGTGTAAGTCTGGGTGTAAAACATAACTTCGCAAAGCAGGGCCGGGAGTACACCGCTGATTTCAACTTTAACGAAAGCAGCAACGATAATATATCAAACTACCAAAGTAACGGCTTTGATGCACAGGGTAATCCCCTGCCGGCAATGGGTGCCGAACGGGCTACCGGCGGTGGCAATACCAAAACTTATACCTTCCAAACTGATTATACACTTCCATTTGATAACGGCAGCAAGTTTGAAACAGGCGCCCGCATTGCTGCCAGGAATTACAGCAGTTGGAATAACAATTTTCTGCAGGATCTAAGCACAGGAAAGTATGTATTACTGCCCACTACCGTTGTAAATTTTAAGTTTAACGATGTTGTGTACGCAGCATACGGCAACTATTCCCGGCAGATCAATAAGTTTAGCTTCCAGGCAGGACTTCGACTGGAACGCAGCAGTTATGATGGCAACATCGTAAATAAAAATCAGCGCTTCAGCAACAAATACCCGGCAAGTCTTTTCCCCAGCATATTCCTTTCACAAAAAATTTCAGAGAAAGAAAGCGCCCAGCTGAATTACTCACGGAAGATCAACCGGCCTTCTTTTTACCAGATTCTACCCTTTGTAGATTTTTCTGATTCCTTGAACCTTGCAGTTGGCAACCCAAACCTGGTACCCGAGTTTACTAACCTTGCAGAGCTCGTTTATTCTAACAATTACAAGCAAGGGCAAAGCATATTGGCAAGTTTCTATTTTCAGCAGAGCAATAACCTCATTACACGCTATCAATACAAAGCACCCAATACAAACCCTGCACAAACGGATAGTGTCATTTATAATTCTTTCGCAAACGCCAATAAAAGTTATACAACAGGACTGGAACTTACAGGAAAAAATACTGTGGGCAAATGGTGGGACATCACCTCAAACTTAAACCTGTATAATGCCATTGTAAAAGCAGCCAACATACCCGGCGCAGATAATAACAGCCGTTTTAGCTGGTCTGCCAAGCTGATT
>JBBSKH010000157.1:0-6920 GCA_038256495.1 Chitinophagales bacterium | reverse complement strand
TTACAAGGATTCAGGCATCACTGATCTTTTTAGTACAGATAAAGTTACCATTGGTGAAAGCGTTAGAAAATTGGCGAAGCTGCCGCTGCATCATCAGCCCGGCGAAAAATTTACTTACAGCGAAGGACTGGATGTGCTGGCTTATTTTATCGAGGTAGTGTCTGGGATGCCGGTAGACAAATTTTTCAAATCCCGGATATTTGATCCATTGGGTATGCAGGACACCTGGTTCTATCTACCGGAGGCAAAATCAAACCGGCTGGTATCTGTTCAAAAAAAAGAAAATGATAAATGGATACGTTACCCGGTTACTTTTTATGATCCTGATTATCCCATCAAGGGAGCCAGAACTTTTTTCTCGGGCGGTGCAGGATTATCGAGTACAGCGAAGGATTACGCCAGTTTTTTACAAATGTACCTGAACAATGGAGAGCTGAACGGAATTAGACTGCTTAGCCGAACTACCATTCAATTTATGCTGGCAAACCAGGTGGGGGATTTACTTGGAAATAACGGTTCAGGTTATGGGCTGGCCTTTGGTTTAAAAGATCAGAAGGCGCAGGATATGGGCGGCCAGGGAAGTGCTGGTACCTTCACCTGGGGTGGTTATTTTAATACCCAGTATTTTGCTGATCCTAAAGAACAAATCATAGGAATTATTATGAAGCAAACGCAGGGTACCACCACAGATAATACAGGGTGGAAGTTTGACATCCTGGTAGAGCAGGCTGTAGATGACTAATAACAATACATTCATTAATAACAAATTATTATGCAGGTAAAGACATATTTTTTCTCAACAATTATTATAGCATGGCTCAGCCATTGTTCGGGTAACAATGCCCCCAAAAGCAATAAAACGAGTACTAGTATTGCAGCAGACAGCAACTATGCGCCAGTAGAAACCAAAGTGCCCAACAGTAACTACCCGCCGGTATTTATAGGGCAAACGAGGGTAAAAGGCGTGCATACCATAACGCCGTACACCGTAGAAAAAATTGCCGAAGACCTGGACCGTCCATGGGCAGTAGTGCCGTTGCAAGACGGAAGATTACTCATCACGGAAAAATCAGGTAGCATGCAGCTACGCAGCGCTGATGGTAAACTTTTAACTAAGATTACCGGCTTTCCTGCTGTTGACAGCGATGGACAGGGAGGCATGCTGGATGTGGCGCCAGACCCTTCGTTTAAGGATAACCGTACGATCTATTGGTCCTATTCTGAGCCACAGCAAAAAGGGAACCTGATGGCTGTAGCAAAAGGACAGCTCAGCGATGATTTTTCTAAAGTAACCAACCCTGTCGTTATTTTCCGGGCTATACCTGCCCTGGAAAGCAGTCTCCATTTTGGTTCCCGGCTATTGTTTGATAAGGACGGTTTTCTTTTTGTGAGTACAGGCGAAAGATCAATATTAAAAGGTAGGGCGCAGGCCGAATTATTAGAAAGCGGCCTCGGAAAAATTTACAGGATGACGACTGATGGTACCCCTGCACCGGGCAATCCATTCCTGTCTAATACAAATGCAATCCCGCAGATATATAGTTACGGTCACCGTAACCCGCAGGGCCTTGATATACACCCTGCCACCGGCGAACTATGGGAAAATGAGTTTGGACCAAGAGGTGGCGATGAAGTGAACCTTATAAAACCGGGTAACAATTACGGATGGCCAACCATCACTTACGGTATAGAATACGGTGGGGATAAAGTAGGCAAAGGCATACAGCAGCAGGCCGGACTGGAACAGCCGGTTTATTACTGGGATCCCGTAGTATCGCCTAGTGGCATGAGCTTTTACGCAGGCGATGCTATACCGGAATGGAAGAACAATTTGTTTATTGGGGCCCTCAGCGGTGCACATATTGTGCGGCTTGTGATTGAAGATAATAAAGTAATTGGTGAAGAAAGATTACTTAGCAATGAAAAAGAACGCATCAGGGATGTGGCTTATGCCGATGGAAAATTATATGCTATTACTGACTCTGGTATCCTGTACATGATCAGTAAAAAATAATACTTTTACAGATTTTTAAATAGTAGTGCCATTACTAAAATATTTCCACCTGCCATGTTACGGAAAAACTTTCGTCTGCAGGCAATGGAATGATACCTTCTTTGTTCATAATATTTCCGTCTGCATGCACACTATCTGCAATGCCGCACCATGGTTCAATGCAAATAAAATCTGCGCCAGGCACGGCCCATAATCCCAGGTAATTAAAGCCGGTGAAATGAAATTTAAGGCCATGAGGTGTTTTGGCCGAGGTAAGGGAAACCCAATCAGACTGCAGGTGTTTTAATACGATGGCGTCTTTTTGAAAAAGTTGTTTGTTCAGCGGCAGGTTATTGGTGGCTTCCAGCAAAGGTTGCGGCTTGTTCTCTATCAACCCTTTTGCAGAAATTGGCCATCGGCCTGCGTTTTCTTCCATTTCAAAATGCAGGGTATAGTCTTCGTAGGAAGTGCCTTTAACTAACGGCAATTTAAAAGCCGGGTGGCCGCCTACAGAGAAAGGCATCGTATCATCACCGGTATTTTCTACCTGGTAGGTAACGGAAAGTATATTTTTTTCAAGTCGGTAAATGATAGCAAAAGAAAAATGAAAAGGATAAACATTTAGACTGTCTGCGTCATCCTTTAGTGTAAAACTAATGGTGGCATCATCCTCCTGTTTTGCCAGAAAGGTTTTATCCCTTGCAAAGCCATGCCTGCTTAAACTATAATGTTCCCCTTCGTATTCGTACTTGTCATTCTTTAGCGTACCAATTATAGGAAACAGTACCGGCGATGTTTTAGCCCAAAACGCAGGATCGCCGCTCCACATATATTCCAGGTTATTTATTTTATAAACAATGCTTTTAAGCTCAGCACCCTTGGCGTCGATAGTTAATTTCAGGATTTTATTTTCTAACGTGTACATATAGTAAATGTGGTAAGCTTAAAAAAAGCGAGGTCATCTAATAAAGCGTTTAAATTACTTTCAATTGCTAATTACTGGTAATAATGGCCGTCATTGAATCAGCTTCACCATAAATATCTACACCACAAGTACATTTAAGTTTGTGATAATCGAAATCGGTGGAGCCACATGCATAACATTTATGTGGCAAGGATGCTCTCTTAAAAATTTGAATGCCGGCAATTTTATCAAATAGATTCTTTATTTCCGTTGCAGCAAATAACGATTTTGCAGACAAGGTTTTCACCAATTCATCATCTAACGGTTTATTATTAGCCATCAGGTGTTCGAAACACAACAGCAGGTGCAGTGGCCCGATATATTTAGACCCGGATTTTTGATAATAAGGATGAGACGGATGCGAGGTATGTATGTCTTCCAGGATATATATTCCGCCCGGCCGCAGGTGATCAAAACTTTTAATGAGGCAGTTTTTCTGGTGCTCCGGCAAATGACTTCCATCTTCAATGATGAGGTCTAAGGGTGCACCTATGTCATCAAACAATTGCTGTATGCTGCGCTGTATACCCTGATCTACATGCAGGTAACGCACATTGTCTGCAATGGGCCATTGCGGCTGAAGGTCCAGGATGTCACTACCAAAAATCTTTGCCCCGGGATATTTACTAAGAAGCCAACGAATGGATTCTCCTTTGAAAACACCAAATTCTAATATCCTTTCGCAGTTGTCAAGTTGCTGAAGCGCTGCTTCGTAAAAGGGGACGAAGCGATGCCAGAATTGCTTGTCAGAGCCAGTTAGGCCAGTTTCTTTCATGTTCACAAATTGTGGGTTAAAAAATTATTGGTTATTGTGGTAGCTGATTTGAGCGTACAATGTAACATTTTTTAGGAAACACTTATGTAGGATTTTATGGATTTATAAATCGAATTTGCCTCTACTGAAAAGAAGACAAATTATGCCGATGGCTTTTGGGTTTTGTAAACTGGTAGTGGCGCTGAGCCGGCGTATAAATGGCGACTGACTTAATCGGAAAAAAACAACAATATAAAAACCGGCGTTTTTACTTGCGGGAGGCATATTCAATAATGCAAAATCTTTATAGTGCTATCAAAACGTTATTATAGTGACCTCAAAAAATGCCGTTCAAATTAACGATGAACGGCATTTTTATTAATTTATTTGAGAACTTGAAAATAAAAACACTTGCAATAGGGACAATTATTTTATTTGATTTAACGCTTTAGCACTCCCATTCTCCCCGATAAAAGTGGCAAGGTCGCCCACTGTTTGTAAACTGTTGTAGCTGCCGGCAACTTTGGTAAATGGTATCTGGTAGTGCTCTGCCACCAACAGTTGCAATGCTGTCTTCATCATGTCTGATTGTGCAAAGGAATTGAGTTTGGTTTCCTCGTTGAAGCTGGTCATAAAGTTCCTGTCCTGCGATAAACTGCTAAAAGCTGTGCTGCCCCCGATCTTGTTCAATACGGACTTAATAATCTTTGACAGCAGGATAAGCCCTACCACGGTTGCTACTGTTTTAACAACGGTACCTCCTACTGCTGCACCGCCGAGGATGCCCTTGGTGGAATTTTTACTACTGCTGCAGCTTACAAAGCTGGTGCTGCCTAATGCAAGCAGCATGGCAAATGTGTAGATTCTTTTCATAAAAATAAATTTATTATGGATAATGCGGTTTAATTACTACAGGTAGGAATGAATAAATGCAGGTTCGTTTAAATGCAAACAGGCTTTAGTAAACAATTCACATTTGATGGGGACCGTTCATCGGGGTTTCGATGACGGGAAATAAGGCAGGCACTACTGCCCTATCAGCTCGAAAAAATGTTCTTTATAAGTTTCCGAAATGGGAATCGGCATATTTTTAATGTGGATATAATGCGACGATTATGTTTTTCATATATTTTTTCGGGGCGTCATTTTATAGAACTTTTTGTGTGTACCGAAAGTTTTCTTTATTTATAATTCACATCATGAACGCTTAGATTGCTGGAGAGCATTTTATCCTGATGCTAATAATTTAGTAAGCGTCCCATTACCGTGTCATGAGAAGTTTTCATTTTGTCAATAGCATTAACCACAGCATTTTCAATGGTATCTCCATGGCTTATAACATGCACACATCTTTTATCAACGTCACAATCTTTATCGCTAAATTTTTACTTCTATTCTTGTTATAAGATCACTAAACACACACGGGCTTTTCAGGTTCCGCCCTTTCAGGACGTGAGAAGTTTTAATTTAATGACATTGATGATTTTAATTTGAATTGTTTTTCATTATTCTGAAGAATCATTATTTGCTTCATTATTAATACCGAAACACACCGGCAACACCAGTTTTCGTAGGCATTTTTTCATGTGGAATAACCATTACTTTGCCACCCATCTTTGTTACCAGTTCGCCTAAGTCATCCAGCAAATCGTCCATTTCAGGGTGTTCTAAATCACCTTTTTCAACATTCCCTGTATCGGGGATTATTTTGCCCGCTATTTGGAGGTTAGCTTCTATTATTAAGGTGTCTACCCTGCCGGCCGCCGCCGCAGCAGCTACCTCACGTATACTATCACTGCCCATATCTTGTGATTTTGCCTGCTGGTAAACATCACAAGCTTTGTCGATGATTTCAAAATAATAAGGTTCCATAACTTTCCAGGCACGTTCCTCCAGTTCACTGGTTTCTACAGACTTAGGGTTCACATCAATACCATCAGGAAGCAAAGAAAGATTGTTGCTTACCTTTTGAAAAAGATTGTGGTGTTCCGGCAATGCAGCCAGGATAAGCGGCAAACCTGAAGGTTTAGAGTAATGCTCGTTAATCGTTTTTGCTACAACCCTAAAAAACCTTTCGGCATCAGTATCCATTTCGTCTGATTTTCCACCGTGCCCATGGTGCATTTCGCCGCCGCTGCCACCTGCACCTCCTGCACCGCCATAAGAGGCAACAGTAGAATGCTTCTCGGTTAATTCGTAGCCCAAGGCTTCATTTATGTTTTTTGGAATGCCTGGCACAAGCTCTAATTCTGTGAGCGAATGCCTGTTGCCTTCATAAATATGGTAATCCTGAAGGCTTAAACCCAACACATGGTAACGCTCCACCGATTGTAAATATTTCCGAAGCGGCTTTGTATGAAAGCTATCTGCCACCACAGTTAATTCTTCTGTAGATACCGGTAAGCCAATAGTTTTGAAGGTGTCGGCCGTGCCGAGCACAGCCAGTCCATCTAAGCTGTGATTCCAAAAGTCTTCATTATTTTCAAGCGCTACAAATGGCTGCAGTAGTGTGGTAACTTCTGAGGCTGAATATTGTTGCAGCAGGGATTTTTCCAGCTTCTTCACAAGATTTTTATAAAGGATGGGATCCTGGAGATTGCCAGGGTGAGTGCGGTGCGTGGGCATATATAGTGATATGCATGTTCCGGCATTTACGCTTAATAATTCTGGCATCATATCAATAGTAAGTAAATTCATAAAATTTTCATTTATTAACTGGTTTTAAAATTATACGTTTTGTGTATTATGTGAAACAGCAACACAAGTATTATTCCATTCTGTAGGAAACAACGCTAATTTTATTGTCATGTTCATAACTCGAAGTAAATATGCGCATTACCTGTACAACGGTAAATGAAGTAATTACCGGAGCTGTTACTGAATAATTGAAAGAGTACATTAAACATTAATTTCGGGTTTGCCGGTTTTTTTGTTGTTAAAAAATACGTTGCAAAGCATTTTACTTTCATCTTAAGGCATATCTGTCGATATTATAAAGAGTTGTCCCCCGCTTATGCTGATGTGTCAATTGCAGCCCGATTGCACAAAACCTGTTGTACGCCGTTTTATTTTGTCAAATTGATACCTAACCCAACATTCATGGAAGTTCTATTTTGTTTAGAGTTTTTAAATTCTGAAAGTACTCCAAATCTTGAAGAGCCATTATTAGAAAATGAATTTGTTAAGCCAAACATATGTTCAAAGCCGAG
>JBBSKH010000156.1:0-6960 GCA_038256495.1 Chitinophagales bacterium | reverse complement strand
TGAGGGTTGAGGGTTGATTGGTTTAGGAGTTTAGGGGATGAGGGATGAGGGTTGAGGGTTGATTGGTTTAGGAGTTTAGGGGATGAGGGGTGAGGGATGAGGGTTGAGGGTTGATAGGTTGATAGGTTGATAGGTTGAAGGGTTGAAGGGTTGATAGGTTGATAAGTTGATAGGTTGATAAGTTTCGTAGTGCCATTGACCATTGACAAACTGACCCAATGACAACTGACCCATTGCCCATTGCCCATTGACCATTGCCCATTGCCCATTGCCCATTGCCCATTGCCCATTGCCCATTGCCCATTGACCATTGCCCATTGCCCATTGCCCATTGCCCATTGCCCATTGACCATTGCCCATTGCCCATTGCCCATTGCCCCAATGACATGCTGTTATTTAGATACTTCAAAATTAAAAGGCTGAATCCGGTAAGCATTTACTGCTTTACCATTCTGCCATGCAGAATTCCATTTAGGCGATTTTAAAATGATCTGCATAGCTTCGTTGTCTAGTGCATATTCCGCCGACTTTACCAGGACCACATCAGTTAAAGCCCCGGTGGTATCTACTTTAAAAGCAATGTTCACTACGCCTTCAATGGTCATATTTTTTGCTGTGTTACTTTTGGCTAACGACTTTATAACGTATCTATGCCAGGCCTTTTGTCCACCCGGAAAATCAGCTTCTCTTTCGTAAGCATATTTGGTTGCAGCATCATCCTTATACAAGTCCAAAATCTCTACAATTGAATCTGCTGCATACCTGGCTGTGTAAATTACTTTACCGTAATCGTCATAGGTATGCCAGTAGCCATGTTTCTTATTGTTAAGATAGTTGCCGGAACGAACAATGCTGCCATCTGAGAGGTACTCGCAATACTTGCCTTCCAGTATTTTCAATTCAGCATCTTTATAAGAGCGATTTTTCAGCATCGGCCCTGCTTTATTGTAGTCCAGCCTTTCAAAATGATCGGGGTATTGTTTAATAATAATAAAGGCCTTCGCTTTACTAAAATCTTCTGTTACCCCATCATCGCTCACGAATACTAAGTTGGTAATATCTTGTGCCTGCACAACATAAAAGGAAAGCGTAAGGATGAAGCAAATGATAGGTTTCATAATTGTACAACTATACATTTAAAATAATTGTGGCAGATAATTTAGTGGCTTTCTGCGAAGTATTTTTAGTCTGCAAATTAAGTGTAAAATAGTTGCAGATCAATCTCGAAGTTGAGCATACAAGGTTACATTAATTGTGGTAAAACCTGCACTATTGCAACACCGTAAGATGCACGCCGGGAGCAATGTTAAGTGTTGCCCCTGCCGAAACAGCAAGTGATCTGATGGTCGCATCTGAACCGAGGTTAACTGTTCCATTGTTTATCCGCACATCTATATAACTGTCTGGCAGCAATAAATATTTCGGGAATTGTTACACTGTCTGCAAAAGGCGAATTGATCTCATGCATCCTTTTTATAGCAAGCCTGCAGGCATCATTGCGATAAGTAGTTACCATGCTACCCGATGGGATACAGGAACTATTATAGCTTTGAGCCTGTGAAAAAAATGTGGAACAAACCAGTAAGGTCCAAATGAAGAGAGTTTTCATTTTGGGATGTTTTTTTTATTGTAAAGATAGGGTTCAAGCGTAAATTTCGTATAGATGAAAAAGACAGCAGTTGGATATCAGAATTTCCATGCCTCATCTGCTGCAGCTTAATATGTAGATTGAAACTTAACCAGCGAACCAATAAATATAAGTGCAGTTGGAGCAAACGAAACAATTGGCAGCACTATCTATCCAGTCTAATTTAAAGAAGGTAGTAATAGACCTGTTCAATTGCACTTTTCGTGTCCAGAATAATTTATTCGCACAAATCGGACAGGTCAATTGATGTCCTTTTACTGCTACGGTCTGTGGTTCCTTTTTCTTAAATAATTTCATTTTGAATTTTTTATTTTGTGGGCATTTTTTTAAACCATTCCTGGCTGTTTTTCCCGGGCGTCCTTAAATTTAAAGTTTTAAAGTAACAAACAGGATGTTTATTAGCAATCATTATCATTTCAAAAAATCTCCATCAATAATTAATAATTTTGCGCCGTTGGTTGATATAGAACGATGGGAGCTTTGGTCATCAGAAACAATATAGCTCAATCCTTTGCTTAGCCGTACTGTTGCAGCGTTTTTTAATTCGCTGTCGAATGCACCTTCCAAACAATATACAATATGGCCTTTTTGGCACCAATGGTCTGCGAAATAATTTTCAGAATATTCAACAATTCTAACCCGCAGCCCACCAACCTGTATGGTTTGCCAGAATGAGGTTCCTGTTGTGCCCTTGTGTTCCGTTTTTTCAACGGTTGTCCAATCTATGGTTTCAAATGGGATTTCGCTACTCATTGGAATGAGTTTAGGTCCGTTATAAAATTATTGAAGATTTGATGGTAGGTCAATCATTAAAGATTTATCAGTTTCAATCTCGTCCACTCTTCGATTGTAGATGGCTACTAAATCTTTGAAACTTATGGTTAGTTTTTCCTTGTCAAAGTTGCTTATTTCATTGATGTTTTGTGAAATAAATGATTCAATGCTTTCAACTGCAATTTGTTGTTCACTTAGTTGGTCAGCTATTTGTCTAGCTCCCTGAAGCTTATTGTCAGGTACCAAAAGAAACGGTTTCAATCCTTGACTAATATTGTGTTTACATTTATCAAATACAGGTTGCATGGGCGCAACCGTCACATGAAATGCAGTGTGGCCAATTAAGAAATCACCTGATCTTTGGGTTTGCATATCTGCTGTGCTGCCACCTTCATTAGATACCTTCATATTAGGAAAACGAAGTTGTAGTTTTGCGCCAACTAAATGTTGAGCAACATAACCTGCTTTACCTTCTGCTATGGCTTCTCCAAGTAAGTTATGAACAATATGCCAAGTTGATAACGCTGAATTGAATGTTAGCTTTATTTTTTGGCGGTTATGAAAGTCTTGAACACGTTCAACAAGAAAAGCCATCATCGCTTTCAGTAATGTATTTCTATTCGTTTCATTTTCACTTTCAAGTTTTTGTTTTTTTAGCATTTCAAGAAGTGACTTTACTTCTGAAGGGCCACCTCGGTTAGTTCTTCCACCTTCTTTTGCAAAAGGGCGTTCTTCTCCAAATGCTTTAAGTATGGTTGCAACAGCTGCACCACTAGCACCTTTTATCTGCATTCCGCCATCCGCTACATGAGCGCTAAAGTCTAAATTGTAATCTTCCTTTAATCGATTTAAAACAACAAGAGCGGTGGCTATACTTCCGTTTGCTGGGCCATTATTGGCTTTTACAATTTTCAACGATTTGTACCAATCCGTAAATTGTTTAGGCAGGGATTTCATAAGTCTCTGTACTTTGTTCTTTTACTTTTGAAATTTTTAGTAGTTCTGGATTTAGATAATTATCTGCAATCCACGAGATGACAGGTACACAAACTGCATCTCCAAAACCAAAAAGAGCCTCGTTTGCCGTTCCAGAAAGATTGAAGTTACTAGCACCCATTAATCTTGCACACTCTCTTGGTGTTAATAAACGAATGTTAATATTACCTTTTCCTACTTCTAATAATATTTGTCGTGCACTCCCGCCTTTGGGTGTTCGTAAACAACCAGCGATACCATCAAAGCGAATTTCTGCCATTGATTTTCCATTTCTTACTCTGCGGAATGCGGTTAGATAGGTAATTTTTTTACTATCTTTTAATGCTAAGATTTTTAATAAATGCCTTTCAAAAGTCTGGTCTAATAAATATTCAACCCTTTCTTTACTCCACCAGATGGGCGAAGATTTAGCAATCTTTTCTATAACACTTTGCAGATTATCATTGATAATTGGAAGTTTTGGTAGATTATGATTTATGTCCCAATTGATTTTAGGATTGTCGTAAATAAATTTAACAAGTTTTGTAGGTCGTATTTCTGTTTCAGGAATATAATGTTGATTTCGAGGGGCTTTCTCTTTTGTAAGTTTGCCTACAATAAAAAGACGAACCCTGCTTTGTGGAACAAAATGAACGGCATTAATGATAAAAGCATCAACTGAATATCCTTGACTGTTTATTGCAATTAGTGCATCATGGAAATCTTGGCCATTGTTTGACGTTAAAAAACCCGCAACATTTTCAAGTAGAATTAGTGGGGGTTTTCTTTTTTCCATGCCGTGTAAAATGTTGACAAAGCCCCAAAATGCAGAAGAGTGTTCGCCTCGTAAACCGGCACGTCTGCCTGCTAAAGAAAGGTCCGTGCATGGAAATGATGCGGTTGCTAAGTCAACTTCCGGGATAATGTCAGCAGATAATTTATGAATGTCGTCCAAAATAAAATGATCACCTGAACCTATAAAATGGTGCAAATAAAGCCTTCTTTTGATTGGATCAATATCATTAGCAAGTATTGTTGTCCAGCCTGATTGTTCTAGTCCTTCACGCATTAGTCCAATGCCTGCAAAAAATTCTGCTACTGTCTTATCTCCTATTTGTTTTGTCATTTCAGCATTTCAAGTTGCTAAGTTAAGAATTTCTGATGGTTGAGCGCTCAGGAAGGCTTTCAAAACGATTAGGATTCACGATATAAGGATTCCTTGGTAATGATAGTTTTACACTGGTAAGCAATTACTTAATATTTACACGTTGTATTTGTTTGAGGTTTTATTTTAATGAGGGGAACATCAATCATCGTTTCGGTAATGGCCCTGCGGGCACCACTGCCGGCATCCATAATTGGGACGCTGTTTTGCACCTTTTTTAATTGTCAATCATTTCAGGTTCTTCTGCTTCAGGAATAACCAATTCGTTGCTCAATTCTTTTAAAGTTTCCTGCAGTTCTTTTAAAGTTGCACCGTGTGTATCAACAAATGTCCAGGTTACTCCATTGTCATTTGAAATGCCTATGAGCGTAGATTTTTGAATGAGCTTTCCTTCAGCATGTTTCAACTCTATGATTTCTGTTAAAGTACATTGCAGTTGTTTCCCGTTATGAATGATATTTGAACAATTGCTAACCGTTACGTTTGTGATGGTTAACCCTTGGTCTTCCATGCCTTTAAAACTTTCATCCATAAAGGAAGCCATTTTATCTGCCCCCCCCATCATTTTAATAACCGGGGCGTAGGTAAAAGCTGTAAACTTCTTATAATCTTTTTTCAATAACAGTGTGGCCATCATTGATCCCTGCTTTTCAGCATTGGCTTTATAAACAGCATCTGAAGGAAGTGTTTGAGAAATTAACGAGGTACAAATCAATAAGAGTGTAACTGATGTAAGCAGGTATTTCATAAGTGTTGATTTAAGATGAATTATTAGCGTTAGGAGTTTTTATTGCTAACACATTTCTGGAAAATAGATAGGCAATAAACTTGTTCGTGACGATTCGAACCTTGGCGAAATGAAACATTGAAAGGTGCAGGAACCATGGCGGAGCTTTCATCATTTAAAATTCAACATTCAACATTTCCACTTAAATCCTCACCGGCACACTATGCACCGCTGCTGCCAGTTCTTTAATGAGCGAAGGATCTTTTTCAATTGCATTGCCCACAACGATCACATCGGCACCGGCCTTGCAATTCAGGTAGGCTTTTTCCGGGTTGGTAATACCACCGCCAACAATAAGCGGCACATCAATGCAGCCGCTCACTTTTTCAATCATCGTTTCGGTGATGGCCCTGCGGGCGCCACTACCGGCATCCATATATATTAATTTCATGCCCAGCATTTCGCCGGCCATAGCCGTACACATCGCAATTTCATTTTTGTCGCAAGGCAGGGGAGTGGCATTGCTGATGTAAGACACCGTGGTAGGTGCACCGCCGTCAATAACCATATAACCCGTGCTCATAATTTCAAGCCCGCTTTGTTTTACCACCGGGGCACTCACTACGTGCTGACCAATCAGCAGTTCGGGGTTGCGGCCGCTTATCAGCGAAAGGTAGAGCAGCGCATCCGCATACTTGCTCACCTGGCTGGGGCTGCCGGGAAAAAGAATCACCGGAATATCGCAGCTTTTCTTAATCATCTGCACGCATTCATCTAAATAATTGGAAATAACCAGGCTGCCACCCACCAGGAAATAATCTACACCGGCACCCGTGGCCAGCTCAATTAAGGTGTCCATATTGGCATCATTCACCTTGTCAGGGTCTACCAGCACTGCAAACGACTTGCTGCCCTGCGCCTTTTTTGCTGTTAATGAATGATAAATGCCTTTCAATCGTTTTGGTTTATAGTTCATGCAAAAATGTGTATTTTTTTGCTCTTACCGAAATATTAACCTTAATAATGGGTTCATTTACTGCAAATTGCTTCTATTTATCGGTAATTTTGAAACGATGCCCGACATAAGCACTGAAATACAATTTAAAACGGCCCGCAGTGGCGGCAAGGGTGGCCAAAATGTGAATAAGGTAGAAACCATGGTGGAAGGCTATTGGGAAGTGGCGGAATCGGCCCTGTTTTCGCCGGAAGAAAAAGAGCGTATCAGCCTTAAACTCGCCAACCGCATTAATGCCGCTGGCATGCTGCTGGTAAAAAGCCAGGAGGAGCGTACACAACTCGGCAATAAAGCCATCGTGGTAAAGAAAATGAACCTGCTGGTAAAGCAGGCGCTCGTGGTACCTAAAAAAAGAAAGGCCACACAACCCAGCAAGTCCAGCAAATTAAAGCGACTAGATAGCAAGAAAAAAAATGCCGTATTAAAGTTTACCAGGAAGAAGCCCTCGTTGCATGAATAAATTGCTCACCATACTATTTCTATTGGCCGGCAGCCTGCTGCCGGCATTTCTTGGGGCGCAGGTAAACCTGCAGTTTAATAATATGGCCAACGGCAAATCACTGGTGCTGCAAGACAGTGCTTACCAAAATGCCTTCGGCGAAGATTACCAGCTTACCCGCCTGCGCTATTATGTAAGCAATGTACAGTTGCAGGGC
>JBBSKH010000155.1:0-7046 GCA_038256495.1 Chitinophagales bacterium | reverse complement strand
TTTCTCCGCAGTTGGTGTTCAGCTCGTAAGTCGCCGCCGCCGCAGGTGTTATCACCGCGGCATATAAAATATTATAAAGTTGGTATGCTAGCTTTCAATAAGCCCATCAGCATCACCCCATCGTAGCTTTTTTGGGCTATAAAAATTTAGCTTCCCATAAATAGATACACAAACCATTTAAATCCATTTACTAAAGAATTACTATATCACCCGGCCCTTCTACAATAATCTGCGGTTTTCCTTTATACAATGTAATTTTTCCTTTTACACAAATATTTTTATCCTTAAATAAGTCTTCCGGCGTGCCATTAAAACTGGCATAGCTATTTGCAAATATGATTACTGTAAGCGGTGCAGTTGGGTATTTACCTCCCAGGCTTATTTGGGTAATGGTGGGGGTGTAGCGTACATTGTACACCCGCTCACACACCGTTACTTTTTTATTTTCGTGTTGCAAGGCATGGGCTGCGGCAATGCCATTTTTAAAAGTTTTAGTAATTGCTTCAAAATTTACCTCAGGCGCAGGGGAGTAAAATAGGCTGTTCAGCACACTGGCCAGTCGCAGCCCTGCCAGCATTAATTGCTGCGCTACCAGTTGCTTGTTTTTTGCAGGTAGGCTTCGCTTATCATAAACCCCTGGTAGTCGTACACTGCAGGCAGGTGGCTCCTTGTCTCCTGCATCCAGGCTTCAAAATCTACCTTAGCACCTGCCTTATCTTTTAAGTCAGCAGCATATTGCAGGCAATCTGCATCTTTTAGTCCGGTAAGCCTTAGCCTCCATGTGTAATTAAAAAGATCAAAAACATTTTAAAATGTTCAAAAATGTTCAAAAATGTGTAGATTTGTGTTAACAGTACTCACCACGCTACCCGTTAGAACAGCGTCCCAGGGTGAGTCTTTTGCTTTTAAAGAGATCCACAAATATACTTGGCCCCTGATGTTTTACGATAGCTTCAGGGGTTTTTATTTATTAACTGATCCGTGTTTCGATGTTTAACAAACCAGCATTTGACCTTGAGCAACAAATTGCTATTTTAAAAGATAGAGGACTGGTTATCACTAAAGCAGACAGGGCAGAACATTATCTTTCGCACATAAGTTATTACAGACTGGCAGGCTACTGGTGGCCGATGCAAGAGGATAAAGAAAAGCACATATTTAAGAAGGATAGCAAATTTTGTGATGTTATAGCTTTATACAGTTTTGATCAAGAACTGAGGATGTTGATTTTTGATGTGATAGAGAAAATAGAGATCAGTCTGCGAACAAAGATGATTTATCATATTTCTCTTGAGGTAGATCCCTGGTGGTTTCAAAATACAAGTCTTTTTTACAATACCGGCGAGTTGGTTCAGACGCTTGCCAGGCTGGATGAGGAAATTACAAGGTGTAAAGATATTTTTATAAAAGACCACAGGAGAAAGCACAAGGATGATGGCCGTTTTCCACCTGCGTGGAAAACGCTGGAACTAACCAGCCTTGGCACTCTATCTAAGTTGTATGGAAACTTGAAACATACTGTAAAATCGAAAGACATCATTGCTGCAGCATTTGGAACGGTTAATCACACTTTTTTACCAAGTTGGCTGCAATCTTTAACACAAGTAAGAAATTACTGTGCGCACCATAGCAGGTTGTGGAATAAGAATTTACCTGGAAGGCCTAAACTTTTGCCGAAGCCGCCAAACAAATGGATCACCGATGTTCCCACAGAAAAGGAATTTCACATGTTGTATATACATTTATGTTGCATGAAATATTTGCTGGATGTAGTGCAGCCGGAGAATCAGTTTAGTCAGCGATTACAGAATTTGCTTGAGAAGTATAAAGGGAATGTGGACCCTCATGCATTGGGATTGAGGGCTGGCTGGAGAGAGGAGGCATTATGGCTGATTTAGCCTCATTTAGTTAACGGGATTTTACCAGCGTGCTAATTGCGTTCTGACGTTTTGTTTACGATACTTTATGGCCGCCGCCGCTATTTTTTCATGTCCGTTTCCAGCGCCCTTTTAATTACCCTTTGTAAAACCTGGTATCTATCTTTGGGAAGCCGGTTAACGTTTTAAACTTCTCTCCTCCATGCTGTTCGCTTACGGGCGTAGCCCTGTTTTACCAGGCGCTTTATTCTCTTTGCGTACTCGAATAATGCCCGTATTTCTTTACCCTAAAAAAGGGGCACCCTGTTCCTTGCATTTTTATCTGGAAGGTTTATCTTGAGTACCAGGGTAAGGATAGTTTTTTTATACAGGGTAGCTATGGGATTGGTGCGATGGAATCGTTTGTCCATCATTTTAAATGACCGCAGATTTTATCCGTACTAGTACGGTTGTTTTATAAATATTACTGTACGAATTTGGCATTTTTAACTTTAAAATTTAACGATGCCAACAACCAACACCCTGCCTGCGGGAGGTAGCCATTTAATTGACCGCTCTGCTGCAATTGCCATGACAACAACATTTCGTGCTAACAGGGAAGCCGTTTTAGATAGCACCAGGCGGGGACACGATATACTGCCGCTGAGCGAAACTTTTAACCGGCAAGACATTGATAGCTTGCTGGCACAGCCTGGCTGTGCAGGACTGCGCATTTACGGTGGCATGGACGAAGATAAACGCTTTCATGCCATACTGGTAGCTGTGAATGAGGAAAATGAAGATATGCTGGATACTACTTCTTTGATAGAAGGAGAGGACGATGTGCTCATTGAAGTGGGGCAGCGGTGCCCACCTGCATGCCCGCCTCCATCTGTGCTTAATGCGTAAAAAATCAGCATGGAACAATATGAATTTATCTATTGGTCGGCGTATAGTTTAAGTCCTGCTGCTGTGATGGCCATTTTCAGGTACCGGAATGCAGATACGGATTTTCATCCTTTTATTTACCTGTTGTGGATGGGTTTTATAAATGAGGCACTTAGTACGATGCTGATTAAAACAGGCCACAGCAATGCGATCAACAATAATATATACGTATTGCTGGAGGCGGGTTTACTGCTGTGGCAGTTCTACAAATGGGGAGTGTTGAAACGCTACGGATGGATGTATGTGATCGCCGGGGTATTGGTGGGTCTGGGCTGGGGGCTGGAAAATGTGTGGCTGGGTGAGATCCGTTCTTTTGACAACCTGTTTAGAATGTACACCGCTGTGCTCGTCATCTCCCTCGCTTTGATTAAACTTACGCAACGGGCGGCAGAAATCAGAGAAAGGCGTTACACGAAGACCTGTTTTTTGATATGTGCAGGCCTTTTGTTGTACTTCTGCGTCAATCTTTATTTGGAGATATTGCTACATTTTTTTCATACGGCCACCTGGACGGGTGCCCTTTTTTGGTGGAGCGGATGGGTAAACATTGTAGCCAATATTTTATTTTTTATAGCAGTTTTATGGATACCGGGGAAAGCTTTTTATACAGAGGATTAGTATTTGGCGGCGGCTGCCTGTTTGTGTTAGTCCTTCTTTTTGTATGGGTGCTGATGCAGCAGCGGAAAAATTTCATGAGGCGGAGCAGTGCTTTTTACGAGCAGGAATTACTGGCTTTGGAAAATGCCGCTGCCCATATAGCCCGGGATCTGCATGATGATATTGGCAGTATTTTATTTAACGTAAAACTTACCTTAGGAAGTATCAAGGACTGCGGGGCGGAAAATGAAAAAATAGTAAAAGAATCTTTGCAGTTGCTCAGGAAGATCACCAGCAAAATAAAAAACATTTCTGCCAGTATGGTTCCGGCTGAGTTAAAAGAACATGGGTTGGTATATGCTGTGCAAGACTTTATTGTTCCCCTTCAGTTAGACGGACCTGTAAAAATTACGTTGGAAGCAAACCTTTCCAATGAGCCGCAAGAAAAAATATCCTTACAATTATTTCGGGTTATGCAGGAGTTACTGCACAACAGTTTGCGTCACGCTGCGGCGGAGTCGATCACGGTAAAATTGTTCGAAAATAAAAAATACCTCTACCTGCAAGTGAGTGATGATGGTAAAGGGTTCTCAGGAGATGCCGATGCTTTGCAAAAGGGACAGGGGTTAAGCAATATTCGTAGCCGGATAGCCTTCCTGGATGGCAGTTTTCAAATCCGAAAAAATAAAGGCAAGGGTGTTAGCTTCCAGGTTAGGATACCCGGCAGTTAACGTGTTATTTTAAAAAATACCATGAAAAAAACAACTGACAATAAACTCATCGAACTCGTGCTGGCAGATGACCATAGCCTGGTTATAAATGGCCTTGAAGAATTGCTGCGGCGGTGCAGCGGCATGAAAGTAACGGGCACAGCCACGGATGGTGAAAGGGTTGTAGCACTGGTGGGTTTGGTGCAGCCAGACATTGTACTCCTGGATATACGGATGCCTTTAATGGACGGCTTCCAGGCCGCAAGATTGATAAAATCCAGGTATCCGGCCACGGGCCTGATCGCACTCTCCGGCGATGAGCGGCCGCACAGTATTATGTGCATGATTGAAGCTGGTTTCGATGGGATTGTATTAAAGTCTGCGGAGGAAGAAGAGATTTTCGCTGCCATCCAGCATGTGTACCGTGGCTTGCAGTATTTTTGCCGTCATTCGCACCAACTATTGCTTGCACTGAGTGCCAGGGGCATTTACAATCCCAAAAGAAAAGCGATCAAAAAATTCTTTTCCGACCAGGAAGCAAAAATTCTAAAAATGATTTGTGATGGTTCCACTTGTCCGCAAATTGCCGAAGTGCTGGAGATTAGTGAGAGAACCGTGGAGAGCCACCGGGAAAAATTGTATACAAAAACAGGCACCCGGCGAGTCAATTGCCTCGTGAAATGGGCAGTGTTGAATGGCTATAGTTGAAGGTACGCAAAGCTGCAACTGTCCGCAATATATCAACTATAGCACAAAGCCCGATCGTTTTTGACGGCGAAGATCCAGCGAAATTTGATTTGAAGCACATGACCCACTCCCCAAAAAAGAGTGGGCTTTTACTGCCCCAAGGCTGCCCTATCAGTGGGGTTTGATTCCCTTCTGACACCTGCAAATTTACCAAATCCTTCCTTACTGCCCACAAGTGCAGTTTTTCCCCTTTTTTTGCGATATTTGCCGTAGTTTCAACAGCAAAACTGTTATACAATCCAACCATCAGTGAATTCAAATATGATCAAATCAAACAATTCTTATTCAGCCAGTTATAAAAAACTATGGATGGGAATAGGCTTTGCAGGGCTTTTTATACTTTCTTCCTGCAGCACTACGAAGCGGTACAATTACCTTAAAAACATACAGGGCGATACGACCCTCACCGGGTTGGTAACCAATAATTTTGAAAGCAAGATCCAAAAGGGTGACCAGTTAAGTATTTTGGTAACCAGCCTGAGTGCTGCGGAAGATGAGCAGTTTAACAAAGCTGCGGCTGTGAGCAGCAGTCCTGCCACGAGTGGTTTTACGGTTTACCCGGATGGTGCCATATTGCTGCACCGCCTCGGCAGGGTACAAGCGGCCGGGCTCACCCGTAGGGAACTACAAAATAAATTGCATACAGACCTGCTTGGTTACATGAAGGAGCCCATCGTAAACGTGGGTTACCTCAATCATAAGGTAACTGTTATTGGAGCCGTAGGTTCAAGCCAGGTGCTTCCCATGCCGGAAGAGCAACTCAATATTTTTGAAGTATTGGTAAAGAGCGGCGATATTAATCCCGAAGGAAAAAAAGACCAGGTGATGATTATAAGGGAAGAGGGCACAAGCAAAAAAGTGAAAATCGTTGACCTGGAAGATAAGGCCATTTTCTCCTCCCCCTGGTATTATATTCAGCCCAACGATATTGTGTTGGTGAAGGCTGATACGGATAAAGAGGAGAAAGCTGAGAAGAGAGCACGCACTCAAAATACGATTGCTATGGTAACTGCATCCGCCTCCTTTTTACTAATCATCATCGACCGTATCACACGCTAAATTATTTACCTGCTTCAAAAATCATGAGCGAAGATCAATTTTTTAAAGAGAAGCCACAAACAAATATCATTGCGCAGGTTGTGCATCGCTATATGCCCTTTTGGCCTGTTTTTGTGCTGCTCACGGTCATCTCCCTCAGCGTCGCTTTCATTTACCTGAGAGCCCAGACCCGTATTTATGTAAGTGCTGCAAAAGTGCTTTTAAAAGATCCGCAGAAAAGTGGCAGCGACAGTAAAGTGCTCGATGCATTGAATATAAGCAGTGAAAAAAAGATCGTGGAAAATGAGATTATAGTGTTACGTTCTACTGCCTTGATTCAAAAAGTGGTGCAGGACCTCGACCTGTATACAACCATATACAACGAAGGCAATGTGCAAACGGAGGAATTGTATGGAGATAACAGCCCCCTGAATTTTATAGCCCTCAATAAGGATAGTATCACCGGGGCCGGGAAGCATTTTTTTGATATTCTCTGGGATAAAAAGCTGGTCGATATCAACGGCGAGCGCATTCCCTTCAATGGTACCCTGCGAATGGGAACAACGGATTATAAGCTGCTGATTAACCCTAACTACAACTCCAATGTTACCGGTAAAAAATATTTTGCCATATTTAATTCCCTTCCTGGTGCCGCCGGAGGTATCATCGGAAGCCTGAGCATATCCCCACAATCTTATAACTCCACTGTGCTTGATTTAAAAATTCAAAGCCCGGTACCTGCCAAAGGTATTGACATTTTAAAAAGGTTGTTTGAAATTTACAATATCGAAGGCATCCAGGATAAAGACCGGATTTCTGTGGGTACGCTGGCGTTTATAGATGACCGTCTCAATACGGTGATTGCCCAATTGGACAGTGTAGAAATTAATATTCAGTATTACAAATCCCGCCAGTCTATCACAGATTTGGGCAGCCAGGCTTCCCTGTATTTCGGTAATATTAAGTCAATGGACGAGCGCAATTCTCAACTCGAACTCAAGATGGAGGGATTGAGAGATGTGCAATCCTACATCAACAGCAAGGGCAGAAGGCCTGGTACGGTGCCCTCCCTTTCGTTGGTAAACGACGCTACGCTGAGTGGTCTTTTGAGCCAACTGTATGCAGCAGAATTTGACCTTGATAAGGCCAG
>JBBSKH010000154.1:0-7055 GCA_038256495.1 Chitinophagales bacterium | reverse complement strand
TAACTGGTGCTTTGCCCAACATTTCTACCGGCCACCGTAGTGTTTACATCGGCAACAAAGGAAAGTCCGCTTACAAAATCTGAATCATATTTTACATGAATACCCAATTGAGTCGCATTCATTTTATTGCTCACAAAAGGCATGGTATTTTTGGTAATGTCAAAGCCACCCAATGTTGTCCATTTAGATGCAATAGCTTCTACGATCCAGGTGCTGCTGCGGTAACCTGCTCTAAGATTAATAAGAGTGCCATCGGGCATTTTAACTTCGTTGGTATAATGCATTTCGGTGGTGTAATAGGTATTCTTATCCAACGTAACATTGTTTCTGAAATTATAAGTGCCGGAGGCTGTGGCAAACCAGTTTCCTATTTCATAATCAGCCATCAATCTTATCAAAGCTGTTTTACTTTGCATGCCAATAGATAGCGGCAATAGATCTGCGCTGTAATCAGCCACCGGCGTGGAATATCCTCCAATCAAGACTCCCTTTAAATTCCCTTTGCCAATTGCTTTTTCTTTGGCCACCCATTTTACAAATAGAGATAAATCCTGCAGGCCTTTTTGCCCCTTCATAGTACCAGCACTTGCCTGGGTTCTAATATAAGGTAAACCGAAAAGTACGTTGAGCTTATCGGTTACGCCAAAGTTCCCCATAATAGCGGTATTTCTTGTACTAACCCTACCAAGGTTGGCATTGTCTCTTTTATTGGTTCCTTCCCAGTAATTTTTCCAACTGCTATACCCAGCCGTAGCGCCCACACAAAAATAATTCCGCTGCATCATGATACCATCCATATCTGTTTGTGCAAAGGCTGTATGCAGGATGAGGTTAAAACAAATGATCAGTTTGAATATCTTTTTCATAAATTTTAATTTTGGCATTTTTGGTTTGAATAACAAACAAATTATTTTTCCAATTTCAATTTATTAATGATGTATGAGCTTACTTTGTTGCCATACTCCTTACTTACCACGCAGGTAGGATGAAAATGAATACCGCCATAAAACCGGGCCCAATTGTTTTCTTCTGCCGCCTGGCGAAAGGAAGTAAAGGAACGATTGGCTATCCCGAATTCTAACTCACTCGTATCGGTGTAAGCAAAATTATCTCCGTACACAGCGGTGAGTGCCTCTGCAGCGGCAGTAGACACTGTGCTGTGGCCACAGGTGTATTCAGGAAATGGCGGGCTTTGCAGGTATGGCTGCCAGTCAGGATCAATGTATTTATTAATGGCAGTTTCGGGCCGCATCATATTGCTTCTAAATTTTTCGTCCCAACATTGAATGAAAGCATCAAACATGCAAATGGAAGTAAGTGTGTATGCTGCAACTGTTTTTCTAAAACTGGCATTCGATTTTTGCGAAGCAATTCCGACAATGTTCATCCAGTGGCCGGGGGGAGAAAACTTTTTTGTAACAAACATTACGTGGCCTGACACATTTAATTTACCGCCAAGATCGTCCCAGAATTCTGCGATGTGCATTTGTTCCGGTGTTAAACTATCAATGGTATTTTTTACATCCATTACTTGCTTGTAATAGGCACTGCTCTTATCCGTCATATTAAACGGAATCGGAGGCGGGGGTACAAACTGGTCGGCACTATCAAGGGCAACGGTGCGAATCTCCATCCAATGTGGCTCCATAGCACTTGTATAAGCAGGCGGTGTGGGTATCCAACGGCCGGGTGAATCCAGTACATTGTAACGGGAAGCACTTCTTGTTTGGGCATAATTATCTTTTTTACTCCAGGCCATGATGGCGTTGCTGATGGTATCGGCAAATGCCAGGGTATTTTTAAACATGTCATTTGGTATGTCACTATCCTTTGCCTGCTGCTTCAATGCATCTACATACTCTTGCATACTTCCTTCGGGAAATGTAACTGATTCTCCCACTTTGCAAAATGCCAGCAGGGCTGCAAATTCAAAGTCAATTTTACTTGAGCTGTCTGCTTTTGGCATCGATGCTAAACCATTTATTTGGCCGGCCAGCGAAGTAAATTCATTTGGATAGCCTGCCACTATACATTCATACGCAGCAATATTTGCATAGGTATAATTGCGGCTGGCTACTATGGGCGCAAAGCCCACATGCTTCACCACTTCGTTGAGTTCTTTCACTGTTTTACTGTAAGAAAAAGCATCTTCGAAATAAGTCTTTTTAACTGGTTCATTCTTGCAGGCGCTCACGCATAGCAATAATGCTATTGAATAAAATAAAAATTTCATAATAAAATTTAAGAATGGAAATTGCAGGCCTCACCTTGGTGACTGAGCCTGTAAACTACAAATAAAATTATGTTAGGCTTGATCCGGGGGGCGCTCTTCGGATTCAGCAGTTGCTTCTGCAGTAGACGGAGTGGTATAAAAAAATGAGATAGAAAGCGTTTGTAATGGGGCATGCACTAAACTGCCATTGTAAAATTCTTCATATTCGGCAGTAGTTCCTTTGGTTTGTTTTTGATCGGATGCGGACTTTTTTTTGTCGCCGGATGCGTTGAGTTCATTCACCAATTTGTAAAACTCATTTTTAGAGTTTTCTATTTTCATTTTAGATAGATGTGGAATACAAAGCAATTCCAGCGAATCTTTGTAAACACGAACCTTAACATATTTATAAATGATGCCGCCAATATTTATTTCACCATTTAAACGTTTAAAAGAATTTGAACTGGAGTAGTATGGAAGATTGATTGCCTGCTTTATGCTGATCAAATCCGCATCATCGTAAACTTTCTCATCCAGGGCCAGCTCCAGTTTTGTATCTGCCTTATTTGCCAAATAATTATAGACAACTCTATAGCCAAACATATTGAATGAGAAGATGACTAAAAGAAATATGGCAGCAGTTTGTTTCATTTTGATTATAGCAAAATACTTTATTTAAACGAATTATCCTGAAAATGATCCAATGAATTTCTTAGGCAAATACTATCATTTTACGGTATATGTTTTTTTATCGGGGCCTATACCCTTTAATGTTAAGCTCTTCCACTCTTTTGGCAGTTTAGATTTTAGCTGTATAATACCTGTCGGGGTAATTTCCAACCCGCCAAAACCGTTCAACACCGCTTGTAATACACCCCCTGCGCCTGTAGCAAAATAGGGATTGGTACCGCCTTTTGTTTCTGCTATCACGTTAAAGGGTGGCAAAAAATTAGGCACATAGGCATCCTTAAAAAAATGGAATGCTTTCTCTGTTTCCCCGACACGGGCATATAGCAAAGCAAAAATGGCCTGGGTCATGGCCGGTGTGCCTTCATCCGGCACTCTTACAGAATAATAATCCAGGTCCTTTTTAATTTGTTTGGGATCTGTTATTTCTTTAAGCGGATAGGACAGTAAATTTACATCTGCCTGCTTAATACCTTCTCCCTTGTAGGTTGCATGTTCATTGGTAGTACCATCGGGTAATTTCAAAATAGGAATGTTATTGGCAACCAACATCCAGTCTGCATCTGCAGCAACTCCTAAAATTTTTGCAGCTTCTGTAGCGTATTGCAGGTTGGCTTTTGCAGCTGCGTTGGTAAAAGCATTATTATCTACATTCTCAGCCCACTCGTCTGCGGCCACCACATTTTTAATATCGTATTTGCCGGGGCCGTTTCTTTCCACCCTGCTTGCCCAGAAATCGGCTGTGTTTTTCAAGACAGGCCAGCCCTTTTCTCTGAGCCAGTTTTTATCTTGTGTAACGCTGTAATAATTCCAGGCGGCTATGCCCACGTCGGCGGTAATGTGGTGTTCAAACGGACCACTCAATGCCCATACCGGAGTTTCTTCTACGCCTGTCTCTGCACTTTCCCAGGGATACATGGCACCTTTATAACCTTTGCCAAAAGCGTTCCTTTTAGCCGCCTCCAGTCTTTCAAAACGATATTCAACCATGCTTTTGGCCATGGCTGGCTGCAGTTGCAAAATGGCGGGAAACATCCAAAGTTCTGTATCCCAAAACACATGACCATTGTAGCCAAGACCACTAAGGCCCATGGGGCTCGGGCTGTTTGAACTTCCCTCTCTCAAAAAAGAATAAAGGTGATAAATCATGCTGTGCACATCCTGCTGGCTTTGGGCATCGCCCTCAATAACAATATCGCTTTTCCATAATTCTTCCCAGGCTTTATTGTGCATGTCTACAAGGCGCTCCCTGCCCTGCAGTTTTGCAAATATCGTCAGCCGTTCTGCCTCATTCAGCGGATCGCTGTGATGCGCAGATGTGATAGAGGAACCCACAATGGAATACATGTACTTCTCGCCAGCTTTTATTTTTTTTGCAAACTTCATCAGGTGCATATTGTTGTCCCACATTTCATGTATCACTCTTGGCTCACTGCCATGAGCTTCGCTGAACAAAAAGGAATTACTGGCGCACATCAGTAGTTTACCGGTAGGGCTTTTTGCGGTGGAAGTAAGCAAACTGATGGTGGTGTGTGGCCTGTCTATTTCGTTGTAATAATTTTCTACATCTTTTAGGGCGTCGGGAGCTTCCATTACACTGGCACTTCCCAGGTTGCAATCTTTTTTTCCTGTAACCGTAATATCCATGAGCACAGAGTAGGGCAAGTTGCGCAAAGCATAATAGGTGTAGCTAATGCTGGCAACATCTTTATAATCGAAGGATGTTGTAAATTTCGCCTGCTGCATATCCAGCGATTGTTGCATATTGCTTACGTCTGCATTGGAAAGTCTTCTCCCATCTATCTCCATGTACATATTAAGGAGATTAAAGCTTTTTAAAAAATTGCTCACCCTGCCACGTCCATACAAATCGTAGGCGCCGGCAAGCACAACTTCCTTTACTTTAAAAGCTTCAGGGCTGCTCACAATACCCAGCATACCATTGGCTACGGTTATACCATAATAATTAGCGGGGTTAATTTTCGTAGCGGTTATTTTCCAGGGATCTTGTGCAAAGGAAAACGTGCACAACATAACAAGGCAGGTAAATACAAGCAATCTTTTCATACATAATTTTTATACCAGTGAAATTACAGCAAAGCATTTAAACAAGCACTACTTCAAGCAATTTTAAAAGATCGCTATCCAAATAATAAAGATGGTCTATCTTGTTGCAACAACCAGTTTCAGTTTTTGCCTGGAAAATTATTAGATTTTCTTACCCTGTGCATGCCCATTTTCATTTTCAAAACTTGCTTATGAATCAAAACAAACTGTTTCGTTATTCTATTGTGGCTGCGCTTGCAGGTTTTATTTTTGGTTTTGACACTGTAGTAATTTCAGGGGCCAACCAGCCCATACAAGATCTCTGGCATACCACTCCACTGTTTCACGGTTTTTTTATTATGTCGATGGCATTGTGGGGAACCGTACTTGGTTCCATCTTCGGCGGTATTCCCACCGAGAAATATGGCAGGAAAAAAGTATTACTCTGGATAGGAATTCTCTTTGCGGTTTCAGCCTTTGGGTCAGCGTTTGCAACGGACCCCTATACATTTTCATTTTTTAGATTTATGGGAGGCGTGGGTATCGGGGTATCTTCTGTGGTAGCACCTACCTATATTTCAGAAATATCTACCGCTTCTACAAGAGGAAAGCTCACCGCTATGTACCAGTTCAATATTGTGTTTGGTATTTTAATTGCTTTTCTGTCTAATTATTTTCTGCAGGGTGTTGGCGGCATCAACGACTGGCGCTGGATGCTGGGCGTGTTGGCCGTACCAGCCATTATCTACACGGTTATGGTGACAGGTGTGCCGGAAAGTCCACGCTGGCTTATCTCTAAAAAGAATGACCTTGATGCTGCAAAAAAAATAATGGCCAGCATTGGAGTGGAAGATATTGAAGCCGAAGTTGCTGCTGTTATAAAAAGTAACCAGCACGAAACAATATCACCGGATGCTTCTCAATTCTTTAATTCAAAGCATTCAAAAATTATATGGCTTGCATTTTTTATCGCCTTTTTTAACCAACTATCCGGCATTAATTTTATTTTATACTATGCACCTGAGATTCTCTCCAGGATAGGATTGGCCGCAAAAGAATCGCTGCTTAACTCTATTGCAATCGGGGGCACCAATCTTCTTTTTACCTTCGTTGGCTTGTATCTAATTGACAGGTTGGGAAGAAAAACCCTGATGATCATCGGCTCGATCGGTTACATCATCAGCCTTTCCATGGTAGCCTACGCTTTTAACACACAGGCAAGTCCCACATTTCTAATGCTATTTTTATTGCTCTTTATTGCATCCCATGCCATAGGGCAGGGTGCAGTAATATGGGTATTTATTTCAGAGATTTTTCCAAATAAAATAAGGGCGATGGGTCAATCTTTTGGTGCGAGTGTGCATTGGGTATTTGCAGCCATCATCACTTTGGTTACGCCAATATTTCTAAATGAAACGGATGGTATTCTTAAAGATAAACCCTGGATTATTTTTGCGTTTCTTGCTGCCATGATGGTGTTGCAGTTGATTTGGGTATTGACTAAAATGCCTGAAACAAAGGGCGTATCGTTGGAAGAGTTGGAGAAGAAATTGAGTGTGTAGGATGGGTCATTTTGCGTTGAGGGAAATAGGAATTATTTTGATAAGAGTTGAATGTGGCACGCTGAGGGGCAGAGGGCGCAGAGGTATATTAACCAAAAGTTACAGTGGCACGCTAGGGGGCAGAGGGCGCAGAGGAATGAACATTAGGGGATCGGGTTTGTTTAGATAAAAGTTGGAACTGGCACGCTGAGGGCAGACGCGGCTGAGAAATAAACTACTAATTTACTATCATGAAAAAGAAATATTTACTGTTTGCATTACTGGCATTTTCTTTTACGGTAATGGCGCAACCCAAATTATACAAGGAGCAATACCGCCCACAGTTTCATTTTTCGCCGGCTACTAATTGGTGCAATGATCCTAACGGGCTTGTTTATAACAATGGCCTGTATCATTTATTTTACCAGTTTAATCCGTTTGGAAATATCTGGGGGCACATGACCTGGGCACATGCTACCAGCAAAGATTTACTGCATTGGAAACACCTCCCTGTAGCTATCCCTGAAGAAAATGGTGTGATGATTTTTTCGGGTACCTGCGTGGTAGAT
>JBBSKH010000153.1:0-7095 GCA_038256495.1 Chitinophagales bacterium | reverse complement strand
TTTTTCTCTAAGGTAAATCAGGCTCAGGAAATAAACCATCTAAGGCACCTGAGTTCAACTAAGCATAAAATTCATTTTGTAAAACGTCGAAGATGTTTTTAGAAATCTTAGATGGTAAATTTTTAGCCCCGGCGGAGTTACGCTGTTAGGTTTTTTCTCTAAGGTAAATCAGGCTCAGGAAATAAACCATCTAAGGCACCTGAGTTCAACTAAGCATAAAATTCATTTTGTAAAACGTCGAAGATGTTTTTAGAAATCTGAGGGGGTATTGTCCCAATATCATCAGTAGCTAGTGGAACCTTTACAGGCAGGACCGTTAACCTATTGCCAGAGGTTTCCCCGTAGTCGGCCGCCTTGTGCCCGATAGTAATCTGCATCGGCATATCATTTACTTTTAAAGTTGCTTTCCCATGTAGTGAGTAACGAATCTATCGGGATCTTAAACCTGTCAACGCCATTTTCATAAAAAAAGCCACAGGAGAAAATAGATAATCTTGAGTGTGAGTGCAAAGACCAGCATTAATACTTTAATATTCTATCTCCCTTATCTCAAAAACCTTCTCCTTATTCCCCAGTTTCAAAATTGCTTGCTCGCCTACTTTTTTGTTGATAAGTATCCTGGCGATGGGGGAAATAAATGATATTTTGTTTTTTGAAATATTTGCTTCATCTACTCCTACTAGCTGGTATTGCTTTAGTGTTTTATCATTCCCGATTTTCAGGGTTACCCACGCACCAAAGCGAACTTCATCCGGTGGCTGTTGGGTAAGGTCAATTATTTGAGCGGAGGCAATCCTGGTATTCAATAATTGCAAGACAGCGTTGTGATGATTGATCGCTATTCGTTTTTCATTTTCATTGATCACTTCCTGGTTGTCTTTCTTTTTCATCAATACCGCTCTTTCGCTCAGCAACTCCTCCATACCTGCCTGCGTTACATAGTTGGTTACGCCTTCCGGCAAATCGGCCCTCGGCGGCACTATTGGAATTTCTTCCTGGTCATCTTCTTTTACAAACCCTCTGCTCATTGTGCATTGATTTTTTTATCTATAATCTTGCAGTAGAATTAGCTCGCCGCCTGTGCCCTTGATCTGTTTAATAAAGGAGCTTTGTCAGGAGCAGTTCGTTGCAGTTTTATTTCACTCTCCTCCTCAAGGGTCGCTTTATATTTTGCCACATCTATTGGATCGCCAAACAGGTAAAACATTATTTGTCTAATTCCTTTTGCCCGGCGTACATCTTTCCAAATATCTATGAACTCATGAAAATTGATGTAGAAAGGATTTCCTTTATTGGCCAGTTTATAGGTAAGGCCATACACAACTTTTTCATTTTCCGACTGGTAGGTGCCAAAGATGCGGTCCCATAAAATAAAGGTGGCACCAAAATTTTTATTGATATACTTATCCTGGCTGCCATGATGTACACGGTGGTTAGAGGGGGTAGCAAAAATGTACTCGAAAATACGGGGCAGTTTTTTAATGTATTCTGTATGCACCCAAAACTGAAACAGGATTGCAATTTGATTGGCAACAAAAAATATAATGGGGTGGAAGCCGCACAACGCCACTGGTAAAAAGAAGATGACCTTTATATGCTGCACCCAACTGAGCCGGAACGATACCGTGAGGTTATAATCTTCTCCGCTATGATGCACCACATGCGTGGCCCACCAAAAACGTTGGTGGTGAGAGATGCGATGTGCCCAATAGCTGCAAAAATCCAGGATAATATAACATGGAATGAGGGTCCACCAATTGAGCTGTAACCGCCATGGTACGAGGTTGTAAACCAGCACAACCAGAAACAGCAGTGCAAACTTCAGCAAAAAAGAAATAAAAATATTACCCACGCCTACACATATAGATGCAAAAGTTTCCTTCTTGTTATAAATGTTCTTTTTCCTTTTTAAAGAGAAAAACCATTCGATAAATACAAACAAAAACATAACAGGGGCTGCCCATACAATTATCTCAGGTGCATCGGCAGCTAGCTTTTTTATTTGTTGCAGGTCTATGGGAGGTGCTCCGAATAATTTATACATGTAAAATTCTTAGTTAATATTTTATATAATTTGGTTAAGGTTGATTGTGTTAATAGTTTAGTTTTCTAATAAGCTTTTGGTGCTTATTAAATCATCATTATGTTTCTGATGTAATCTTAAATTGCTGAAAGGGGATGAAATACTTCAATATTATAGAAAAATAATAAACCGGCAAATTTGCGTTTTAAAATTTTCCTTTGAAGATATTTGCTCTATTACTAACACTTTAGGCGGACAAAGACCCTGCCAACATAGGTGTTGCCATCATTAAATTAATGATTGAAAAATAACCGCCGTCTTGTTAATATAAAGTTTAGTTATTTGAAAATACTGCTGGATAAGGGTTTCAGAGCATTTTAATATCAAACGATTTGAAATGAGTTGGATTTTTTTGACGCTAAAGGAGAGAGCTACTGCCGCTAGTGCCTCCGGTTACACGCTGTGTAACCGTGGGGGAAAGTTGTTATAGCTTTTACCACCGCTGCTAATCATTCGCTATAATTATTTTCGCATTTTTTTCGCCTCTGCACTTCCCGTTTTTAATCGGCTTTGTAGTAGTTAAGATATGGCAACAGCAGCACCATCACAAACCTACCGTCCCCTCATTCACAACTTTTTTTAGCGGCACCCTGTTTGTTTAGTTAAGGGAGGAAAGGCTGGGAGCATACTTGCTGCCCGGCATTTATCACAAAAAAATTACATCATGAAAGTATTATTTGTTTTAACCTCTCATAGTAAGCTGGGCGAAACCGGCAAGAAAACGGGGTTTTGGGTAGAAGAGTTGGCAGCCCCCTATTATGTAATGGCTGATGAAGGCGTAGATGTTACTATTGCATCACCAAAAGGTGGCCAGCCTCCTATAGATCCTAAGAGTGAGGCACCAGATGCACAAACTGTGGCAACAAATCGTTACTATGCTGATGAGGCACTAAAGGAAAAAGTAGCACATTCAAAAAAACTGGCGGAAGTAAATGCAGCAGATTTCGATGCGGTGTTTTACCCAGGCGGTCATGGCCCTATGTGGGACCTCTATGATGACACAGATTCCATTGCATTGATCCAGGATTTCTGGAGTGCAGGTAAGCCGGTAGCAGCAGTTTGCCATGCACCATCTGCGTTGCTAAACGTTAAGGATGAAAAAGGCAGTCCGTTGGTTAATGGAAAAAAAGTAACAGGGTTTACCAACAGCGAGGAAGAAGGCGTACAGTTAACCGATGTAGTGCCTTACCTGCTGGAAGATGAATTGAAAGCAAGGGGTGGCATCTATTCAAGCGGCAGCGACTTTAGCTCTTATGTGGTAAAAGATGGTATGCTGATTACCGGGCAAAACCCGGCTAGTAGTGAGGAAGCAGCAAAAGAATTACTGGCCGTGCTGGAGAAAAATGCTGCTACACAAAATTAGGAATATACAAGGACGTTAAATGTTGATAATTGTAGCAGGTTGCAAGCTAAACGACGGTCGTTTTATATTGTGGGTAGAAGACACTAGTGAATACCAGCAGCGGCAACTAGATCGCACCCCTTATGCTGGTCATGCTAAAAATAATCATATGATTTTTATAGCTACCCTCCACCGGACAGTTAATGTGTAAATCAATGGTGCGTTTGTTGCGCCTGTCATCGGAATATTTTCGTGCTGGTGCCTTTAACATTTTAAAGTGCAAATTGCTGCTGTAGAAAAATATTTGCTTCTCCCACGCCGTGGCAAGCAGCAGCAATTGGTTTGGCGATGACGGCAATATCAATTTATGGAAAAAGATACCCGCAAAATACCTGCGGTAACAAAAATAATGTGTTGAGAAATAGCGGAAGTTTTGAAGTACTGCGTGTATGTTTTCGTCTTGGGAAAATTTTACTTTGATGTATATTTTCCTTCTTTTAAAAAAGAAGCCCCGGCATATAGCCAGGGCTTCATTAGATAGAAAACGACAAACTTAGTGTTTAATAACTGTCTGAATTTTGCGATCAGTACCTTGTATAGTTTCAATAAGATACGTCCCTGGCCGTAAAGAACTACCCACCTGTATAGTTTGACCGCTCTTTAACCCATTTCGTGTCTCAATTACCCTGCCTTGCAAATCAACGACTCTTAAAGTTATTCTATCGGTGGAATTAGTAGTTACCAATGTTACACTAAAAAAGTTTTTTGTTGGGTTTGGACTTGCTTTGGTAAAGAATGTTTCTACCGCTAATGGCAGATCGCTTACAGTTGCCTGTCTCATGCTATTTGATACCATAGCGGGAGGTTCTGCATTACATGGTGTCAATTGCACAAAGTTATTATTGCTGCTTGCGCCCTCTACTGCATCTTTTACTGCTTCTGCCCTGGCTCTTAGTGGATTGCCGGCGCTAATTACAGGATTTGCGCAAAGTATGGCATCTGCTTCTGCCATCACAGCATTTACAGTTGCGAACCCTGCTGCATTTGCAGCGTTGGTGCCAGGAGCATATATAAGTTTTGTGCCATCAACATAGCCAAGCAAAACATTGAGTTTCAAAGCTGCTAATTGTGCTGAAAGCATGTAAGACATATTAGAGGCATGAGCACCTTGCAGCCAGTTTTTCAAATTTGTTTTGCCTGCATTTACCTGGGCATTTGTAGGAGCAGGACAACCTGAAATTGGGTCAAAATTAGAGCCATCAGCATTTCTTAGGCAAAGTGCATTTAATGCGCATAACCTACTGCCTGTTAGAAGCGCCTGGCCATTCTTATTGGTCCAGAATCCTTTTCCTTTACCATCATTTCCACCAGCGCCCAGACATACATTTCCAAAGAGAACAGTTGGAGGATTTACGCAGGTAGTTAAATTTAAACTGGAAGATGTTGGTGTCGTATGAACCCATCCAGACTGGTTGATCTCAGTAACAGTATAATTACCTTTTGCAAGTCCTGTGAAAACGGTTGTTCCATCAGCACCGGTTTGTTGGATTATAGGCCCAACCGGGTTGTTATTTTCGTCTATCCCTGAGAGAGAAATGGACCAGTTTGCTACAGGCAAATTATCATCATCCAGACCATTGGTGTTTAGGTCATAGAATTTTTTTGCGGCTATATTTATATTACAACCATCTGTCCAGGTAAAGTTGGCGTTGTCTGATATAGAACCCACAGATGCTGTTATTGCATCGTCACCAGCAACAGTTCCGGTATAACAGAAATGTGCAATTCCTGAAGCGTTCGTTAATGCGAAACCGGTACTTCCACTATTAGGTCCTGTAATATTAAAGTCAACTCTTACTCCAATAACAGGTGCATTAAATTGATCTGTAACCAGGGCATCCCAGCATTGTTCTGTGTTTACAGCAGCATTACCGGTTTTTGGAGTAATTACTAAATTATTTACTGTAGCTATCGGAGCAAAGGACTGTCCTCCCAGGTAACCATAAGAATCAAAAGAACCAAATCCATAAACCAAAGCGCCAATAGGTAACAAACTTGTTACACGGTGAACACCTACTGAAACAGGAACTTTAGCACCGGAAAAAGTGGTGGCTGGTATTGAAACCCACAGCCCTGCGGGAACCACAACATTATCCACCTTCACCGTGGCAATGTTTGAGGTAGGTGAGGTTATGTTTATCCAGTTGTTAGAAATATTTGCCGTGCCTGCGGAAATGGTGTACGCATTCAGGAATTGTTCATCGGGTGGTACAAGAGCAAAGAATGGGTCTGATGTAATGTTGTCAGCCTGGGAGCTTCTTGAATATTGACCTACAAGAATAGGCTGATTAGATGTAATACGATTGTAAGTAGTGCTTCCCAGTATGGTCTCATGAAACTGCCCTGCATTTAATATAGCAACCGGTACGCCGTTTACATTTACTGTTGTACCGTTGTTTTGGGCCATAAACCTAAAAACATCTCCCCCCGTACGTGTAGCCAGGGGCACTGTTAAAAAACTTTTGCCCCAGCTACTGAGCGGGGGTAGTTGTTCCACCAGGTGATCGCAGGCCCTTAATGCACCGGAAATATTGGTACACTCAGCACCTCCAAAAACACTGATGGGTTTATCTGAAGAAATTTTGGTGCCGGAATAATCGGCATTGATGAGGATAGACCTTAACTGATAAACCTGGCCTTGTTGTAACACAACATTTGCAGGTACACCTGCTGTAAATGGCCCACCAGTTATAGTAGAAGTAATGGTTACTGTTGTATTATTTTGGGTTGCTACAATTGTTGCCTGGGTTGGATTGGGAAATCCGAAATCCCTATTATACCCCAAAACATAATAATCAGAACCTATAGCATCCAGGGGAAAAGCTAAGAAGGCATCTGTGGAAGCGCTTCGAGCATTCATGCCATATACTGTAACTTCTGTAGTAGCCGTTATATGAATGCCTTTGTTGTCAGGAACAAAAGAAGACTGCACTTGTGCAGTGGCAGGGATTTCTACCGCTTGCAATCCACCTGCAGGCACAGCAACAACTGTATTAAATGCTAGTCCCGGAATGTTAATAGTTACTGAGGCTGCTGCTTCGGCTGTAATATATAACTGGGTGTTTAATCCATTTAAATTTCCTGGGAAACAGATCCAAAATTCTGTGCCTTTACTGTCCTGCGCTTGTGCGCAAGGAAGAATACCGGCTACAAAAAACGTTATCAATATGCCAAGCCGAAACCTGATGGCTAAATTTATAAATGTTTTTTTCATCTTTAAATATTTTAATAATGGGTTAATTATTTTACTTTTTCAACTGTTATGCTTTGAAAATCGAATTTGGAAATAACGGCAACATACGCAGGACTAACCTCGGAGGATAATGTGACTAATTCCTTATGGCTACTACCAGTACAATCGGAATAAGATGATTCTCCCTGAGGAATAACCAGCGATTTTTTACCTCCAACGCCAGTTCTGCCGGTTTCCATTTGCGTAGCAAAAACTTCTGTCCAGGTAACTTTCACCGGGTAAGTATTTTTATTATTGAATTTTAGAAAAACCGTTTTTTCCCCTTTGCATTCTTTTATCATGTGATAAAAGTCAACTTGAGAAACTGATTTGTCTAAAATCCAGGTACCAGTTTTGTCAGGTGGCGCAGTATTATCC
>JBBSKH010000152.1:0-7157 GCA_038256495.1 Chitinophagales bacterium | reverse complement strand
TAAATATTTTTTTCATAATAATTTTTTTCGTTTAAAGATAAGGAACTAACGGGGAGCAGGCAACAGAGGAGTCCTTAATATTTGATTTTATGATAACGCATTTGCAAGTGGCGGCGATGATTCGTGAAAGTGGCAGCGAGGACGGAACCGCAAGGGCAGAGAAAAGGCATTTGGTTTTTCTAACGGCAATATTAGTTGGTTAGATGACGCTGCCAGGAGGCCAAGCGGCGGCGATGACTTACATACGGCGGTTAAACGGAAAGGACAAAAGCTAAAATGAAACCGACTTGCCCGAACCAACGCTGACAGCGATTTGAAATTCAAGTTCCCATGTCAGCCCTAATTTTTGGCAAATGCATTGTTAGGAGTTCGTTGTTTCTGATACGTTTCCCTTATATTTTGGGTCAAAATCCACCATCCATTCAACACCGAATTTGTCTCTAAACATCCCAAAATATGAACCCCATGGACTGTCGCCAATAGGCGCTTCAATATTACCGCCTGCCGAAAGTCCGCTAAATAACTTGTCGGCTTCTTCACGACTTTCTGCGCTAATAGATATTTTAGATCTGTTTTCATTTTTATTTACCTGACCCATACTTTCCGGAACGTCATTAGCCATTAAAATATTTTTGCCAATAGGCAAAGCAATGTGCATTATTTTATCTGCATCATTTTCTGCTACTGGATATTCAGCGCTTGATATATCTTTGAAACGCATAATTTTTGCGGACTTTCCGCCAAATACTGATTTGTAAAAATTGAATGCTTCTTCGGCATTACCGTTGAAGTTAATGTAAGGATTGATAAGTGCCATAGTTTGCATTTTTTTTGTTGTTTCTGAAACCTGTGAGACAGTATTGCCTATGATTGATTTGTTCGTATCCAAATGTACCACTTAGCCACAAAATAAGTAAGGTATAAAAACGTCAAAAAAGAGGTTGTTTGCGTCAAGAAGTTACATGACTATGTCAGGACGAGATAAACTAAAGTTGAAAAGAATTCCGTCCAGCCCAGATGAAGTACAACAAGTTTCAGCCGATTGATACAACATCACGCCCCGCTTACAAAAACCAGATGTGGCAGAAGTGCATCGCTCTCAGGCTAAGGGTTTTGAAGAAGAAGTTCTTGATTTTCGTGCAGTTTTTTTATCAGCGTTTTTGGTTTTATATTCTTGTATGAACTTACTTATTTCTTTTCTTTCTTTATCTGTCAAAGGTTTGCTTTGAATAATAAAGTCAACACCTTTTGGTTCTTTTATGTATCCCATTATTTTAACTTTTAAAATATTTTTCAATTAAAATTTGAGCTGGTTTCGTCGGAATAATCATTCTTTGTCCGCCAATTGCACAAGCTCCTAATGTTTTTTCATAATGCTGTATAAGTTTAGTCTTTGCATCGAAGGCAATAAAACCTTCAAAACCCTTTTGAAAAGAAACCTTACATGCGTAGGCAACCAAGTTTCCGGCAACGCCTTCATAAAGTTTGTTTTTGCCAATGTTAAAAGGTGCACTTTCAACTAAGTCCATAAACACATGGTCTGTTTCAATGGTCAAGCATATGACGCCTTGAATAATGGTTGGATTATTACTAATTGTCAGCTTGTAAAATTCTTTCATATTATTATCGAATTCACTCTTCCAATTGAAATTCCAACCATTTTTCTTAGTTATTTGTTTAATGTCAGCTTTTGACAACAAGCTAACTTCAGTAGGAAAACTATCTCCCGAAATGGTATTTTGAATCGAATTTGTAAGTCTGTCAATTATAAAATCAAGTCCTATTATTTTTTGTTTTCTCACTCAACGAATTTACGAAATATTGAGGGTGTTAACAAATTACTTCTTGAGAGTTTAGCGTGCCAAATCGCATTTCTGCCAACGTTGACGGCTTGCTGCTGTGCTGGTATTCATTGCTCGCCAGAATAGAAGAACCGATTGTTGGTGGTAGTTTTCTTTGTCTAAGTAACGCTATTGCTCAATATACCAGCCTTTAACATAACTTAAATTATAACTTGGATTAGTTCTTACTTGATATTTGTCATAAAATAAATGGTGTTCCGATGATTGTTTGTAAAGCTTGTCACCGCCTCCAACCTGGGTCTCAAATAAATCATGCCAATATGTTTCTTCTTCGATTTGCTTTTCTGTTAAGTAGATAATTGCAAACTCTCTTGGTCGAATTTGTTTTTCATAGTCCGTAATAATCTCAAATCTGAATTCTTGTTTTTCATATTCTAACATTCCAGAAAGCATTCCATCGTAAAAATTGTCAAACCAAAGAAAAATTAAGTTCGTCCGTCAATATTGCTTCAACGACGTCTTTATACTGTTTAAATGAAGCCTGAATTGGGTAAAAGTAATAGGTCTCTCCATTGCTTAAAAAAGGTTATCAAAAATATAGTTCATAAAAATTTGCGGTCTGTCAACAAATTTCTGCCAACTATCACATCACCTCATAAACATAGTGCTTTTTTGTTTTTGTCATATGTATGTACATAAAATTTATTTTACCCAATTACTTTCATCTCCCCCTTGCAACACAGCGCAGGCAGCACCATACTTTCTACACCCCTCCAAAATACCCCTTTCATTTACAAACTATTTTATTTATGTTAGTAACCAAATCTGCCTTCCTTTCAAAGCCCCCAAAGCCTCAGGCCACTTAATACCAGTTTAATTTAATCATCGGTATACGCTGTTTTTAAAGCGTGCCACCAAAAACTTTGTATTATGACCATCGGCCAGATTAAAGAAGCAGCATGTGCTTCTACTACCAGTGCAGCCAAATTTGCTCCTTACATTAATGAAGCCTGTAACAAATTCAACATTAATACGCCCGCCAGGCAGCTTTGCTTCCTGGCGCAGGTGGGCCACGAAAGTGGCAGCCTGTTTTATACCGAAGAACTTGCCAGCGGCGCTGCCTACGAGGGCCGTAAAAACCTGGGCAATACCCAACCCGGCGATGGGGTGCGTTTTAAAGGCCGCGGCCTTATACAGATAACCGGCAGGGCCAACTATAAAAGCGTGGGCGATGCACTTGGCATAGACCTTATTAAAAACCCCGCTATGCTGGGTGGTAAAAATGCAAACAACTGCACGCCGGAACAATTGCGCAATGCAGCTTTAAGCGCCGCATGGTATTGGAACAGCCGTAACATAAACGCAATCGCAGATAACATAGACCTATCCAAACCCATCAACAAAGGCAAGAACCTGGAGAATTTTGTTTTGATCACCAAAAAAATAAACGGCGGCACCAACGGCCTCAACGACCGCATTAACCGTTATTGTGCAGGCGAAAAATTCTTTAAGGCCGCAACCAACAGCAAGCCCGCAACTACCGAAAACACCGTAAAGAATATTAATACCATAGCTGTACTAAAAAAGGGCGACTCAGGGTCTGCTGTAATTGCACTTCAAAAAGCATTAAATGAAAAAGGGGCCAACCCGGCATTGCTAACGGATGGTGATTTTGGCAATGGCACCGTTAAAGCCGTAAAAGCTTTTCAAAAAAAAGAACAACTACTGGCAGATGGTGTGGTGGGCAGCTCCACTTTTAAAGCTTTGGGCTTTTTGGTGCTGTAACACACAGGCATTGTTGGTTGCATCATACATGTTGGTGTCAACTTTACAAGAAACCAGCAAATAGTTTTTTAAAAAAAGTAGAATTACCTACAAGCATTTAATTCAATCAAAACATAGGTATGGCACCTGAATCATCAACTCCCAAAACTACCCGGCCTCCTGCCAAACAACAGCGGCCAACAATTACAGAAAAATCTACTGCAAAAAAAATAAACCGGAAACTGGATGCATTTCCCGACAAGATAGATATCCGTGACTGGTTTTACCAGCCAGGGCTTGCTCCCTTACCCGACCAACTTATTAATTGCGATAAAGTACCTGCCATCCTTAACCAGGGAGAAGAGGGCGCTTGTACCGGTTTTGCATTGGCGGCAAATATCAATTATCATCTTGCCTGCAATGGGCGGTGCGCTACCAGGGAGATAGTTAAGAGTGGTGCCAGCCCCCGCATGCTGTATGAAATGGCCCGAAAATATGACGAATGGCCCGGCGAAAAATATGAGGGTTCCTCTGCCAGGGGCACCATGAAGGGCTGGGGTGCACATGGCGTGGTTAAAAGAAATTCCTGGAAAGACAACCTGTTTGGTGTAAAAAACTTTGATGAATTGAAAGCGAAGGAAGCGCTGGATATTCCTGCGGGTGCCTATTACCGGGTAATGCACCGGAATGTACGGGACATGCATGCTGCACTAAATGAATCGGGAATATTATATTGTACACTCATGGTGCACAGCGGCTGGGACGATCCCAACGAAAATTTTAAATGGTACGAATACAGCTTTAATGGTAAACCAAAAAAGATTCGGCTGCCCATCATACAACGGAAAGGCAGAGCCGCAGATGGACATGCTGTGGCCATTGTAGGCTATACCAGGGAAGGATTCATTATTCAAAACTCCTGGGGCAGCAGTTGGGGGCATAAGGGCTTTGCCGTGTTGCCGTATGAAGACTGGATGTTGCACGCATCCGATTGCTGGGTGGCCCAGTTGGGCGTACCCGTTGATATTGATCTCTGGAGCCATGGCTTTGCCGATACAGATTCCGGCAAACAACGGGCTTCCCAATCTGTTCCTCTAGAACAAATCAGGCCTTATGTCATCAACATTGGCAACAACGGTTTTTTATCGGATAGCGGCATTTACTGGACCACAAAAGACGACATTTCACGACTGTTTGAAACGATCGGCAAAACCGCCGCAGCATGGAAGAAGAAACGCATTATGTTGTACCTGCATGGTGGTTTAAATTCAGAGAAAGATGTGGCCGGCAGAATTATTAGTTACAAACAAGTATGCCTCGACAATGAAATATACCCCGTGCACATAATGTGGGAAACCGATTTCTGGAGTTCATTAAAAGGTGAAGTGCTGGACCTGTTTACTGATAATGACAAGGCCGGAGCCAATTGGCTGAAGAAACTGAGAGATGGTGCATTAGAGATACTGGACCGTACTTTTGAATTGACTGCATCAAAACCCGGCACCCTGCTTTGGGATGAAATGAAAGAAAATGCCAGATTATCTGTGGTGGCCGGAAGGGCCATGGATATTGTTTCTAAAGAAGCTGCCCGGGCCTTTGGCGAAGTAGATGCAGCCAACCGTAACAATTGGGAACTGCATATTGTAGGGCACAGCGCCGGCTCCATCTTTACTGCCCACGCTATTGACAGCCTGCTAAGCATTGGCGTACCAATTAAATCTGTACAATTTATGGCGCCCGCTATTTCGGTAAAGTTGTTTAAAGAAAAACTCTACCAGCATATTAAAGAAAACAGGTGCCCCGTTCCCACAAATTATATTTTAAGCGATGTGGGCGAAAGAGACGACAAAGTAAGTGCCTACGGTAAATCGTTATTGTACCTCGTTAGCAATTCTTTTGAGCGAAAAAGAAATACAGCCATACTGGGTATGGAACGCTTCATAAATGCTAAAAATAATAAACTGGATAAAGAGGTCATTGATAAGGATGTTTCTAAAATGGTGAACAGTGTTACGGATGCCGGGTGGCCAAACCTGGTTATCGCCGGGGCCGCTCCGGCAGGCCAAACTACCGGCCCGGCCATTAGCAGAAGCAGTTCGCATGGCGGCTTCGACAATGATCCTTACACTTTAAACTCGGTGTTGTACAGGATTCTTGGTAAAAAGCCATCAAGACAATTTGAAGTAAGAGACCTGCAGTTTTAAATAGTTTTTAAACCATAAAACAATTTACCATTATGAAATATTTATTAATCGTTGCTATCAGCTTATCAGCCTGCGCAAGGATACCGGTTCAGTCCGTGCAATTATCGCAGGTATTGCAGGATGAAGCTGCCCGGATGCACCAACTGAATGTGAGCCTTATTGAAAAAATGTTTAAAGACAAAGTGTACCTCGTAAATGAATTTATAAGAACAGAATACACGCCGTCGTACATTGAAGTATTTCAAAAAAAGCTGCCCGCTAACCTTGATTATAAAACCGAGTTCGGCGAACTGATAGATGCCGTTTATCCCAGGATCAATGCCACCAAAGATTCATTGATCAATGTGTTGGACGATCAGCGCATTGAACTCATCAATAAATTAAACAAGGACTATATGGTCTTCAACAGCGCCTTCAACAACCTGCAAGCCTTGTTGCAATCTGCCAATAAAACGAATGAGCAAAGGGCAGATGTTTACAGTCAGGTAAAAGCGCTTTCGGCAAACCGCATCGATCTGTCTGCCATAGATACTGCGCTGAATAGCTTTATAACAAAGGGCGGTAACATTTCTCAAAATGCTTTAACACTTTCCAACACTATTCAATCAATGCTAAAATAAAAATATCATGGCAAATAAATTTGATAAGCTGGCCGATGAGGCCAAAGCATTAACAGACGAAAAATTCAACGCTCGTTTTTCAAGCCTTACCAAATTGAGTGATTCAGACGTTAGCAAGGTTGTTAAAGATTCGGGCATTAGCAACGAGAACCTGGCAGCCCTGCTGGCAGCGGTCAGGAATGCTACTGAATTCAACAATAAAACGGCACAATCCATCAGTAATATTCAAAATGGGGTGCAGGCCCTCGCTTCCATTGTAAAAAAAATATTGCTCTGATTGTTGAACCGGCCTCGGGTTACAACCCTGGCCCATCTAGCTACCATAATATAACACAGTACTTTTTCCTTAAAAGTGCCCCTTAATGCTATAGGTTTAAGTAGTAAATGCAATGGCCCTGTACCGCTGCCGCCTTGTTTCCCACCTCTTATATTGCGCTACAAACGATCATAATGAAAGATTAGCTATTCATCCTGTCATTATTTTTACTGATATTCAATCCATTACAAAAGTACCTTGAAAAATAGTTTCGAAATTAAATACAATTGCACTTATTCTCTCCTACCTTCGCAATCCAAAAATTAAAATGGCCGGGGATAGCCGTCCATTCATCTAAAAAAAATAGAATAATGAGCAAATTACATTTCACCACTAAACATGCGAACGAGGCTACCGTAAAACACGACTGGTACGTTGTTGACGGTACTAATCAAACCGTTGGTCGTATGTGCGCAAAAATTGCGTCCGTTCTCCGTGGTAAGAACAAAGC
>JBBSKH010000151.1:0-7176 GCA_038256495.1 Chitinophagales bacterium | reverse complement strand
TTCCCCCGAGGGAAAGGAGCGGTGCTGCATACCTTTTTTCATCATTTGTTCTTCCACATCAACAGCCCCATCCTCCATCGGCCCCATCCTCCATCTCCTTCCCCGGAGGGAAAGGAGCGGTGCTGCATATTTTTATTAAGCATTGGAGCTTCCAAATCAACATTGGTACTCCGCCAAACAATGAGCTCTTAAATAATACAACGTTTCCAGCATCCGCTACGATAGTTCTCCCCGCTGGCCAGCGGGGGAGCTAGAGGGGGCCAGAGGGGACTTTGTCTTTTTAATTCACCACCTTATTAGCACAACTGCTGCTGGCAAAGGCTTCCGGCTTGGCTTTAAAGGCAAAGCCCATTCCCAGGATATAGCCCATGGCTTCCCGTAATGCTTCATTGCTTTTAAACTGAGGATTGGTGTTGATGTCGGCGTGCACTTCCATGTCTACATCATAATCTGTAAACAACTGGCAGAGCTCATAAGCAATCTCGATGCTTTTGGCTACTTCTACCAGCATGCGTTCTTTGATGCTGTATTGGATGAACGTCCTTTCGTTGTGGATGAACATAAAGCCTCCATGACCTTCCCGTAAAAAAACAATTACGGTGGCAAACTCGGTTACCTTGCCTTTAACCTGGCTATCGGTACCTATACAAACTTTTAAATGGAAGCCGGCGGCGGCTTCTCTTTTGATGGCTTCTTCTACTGCATCTTTTATGGGAAGATCAATAGAATCGCCATTGAATTTTCTCCAGAGCATAATTTTTTAGGTTTTCTAAAGTTACCCATAAAACCAATGCAGTACATGAAGGAATCGTTAACGTATAAGAAATTGTGCAAATGTGGAAAAGCTGAACATTAGCTATAGATGGTACCTGTAGCTTTTAACCATACAATTTTTAGAGACTGGCTTTGAAGCCCCTTCAGGGGTTTGGGGTAAAAAAAAAGGGGACAGCCCCTAACGCTGTCCCCTAAACTTACACATGAATCTACCTTACTGTTTTATAATTCGTTCTATTTGTTGGTTATTGTTATTAGCCAGTTGCAGGATGTACATTCCGCCTGCCTGTGTGGCTACATTTATTTTATGGCTACCTCTTACACCTGCACCTCTTGCTATCATTCTGCCATTTGCATCTGTAAGGTAATAGTGGTAATCTTCTGCTGCCTGCACCGTTATTTCATTTTGTACCAGGGTAGATACGGTGAACGGTTTTGTTTCGCTGGCCGAAGACCTTAAGGCTACTACATTTGAATAAGCTGTTTGATTTATTACAGAGGTTACTTTTAGGCGATAGTAAATAATATTGTTTTGGTTAGCTGTATTTAAAAACGATTTCTGTAAAGCATTTATTGCAACTAGTGCCTTAAAATTTTGTCCGTCCATCGAAATTTCTACGGTCTGCTCTTTGATGGGTTCATCGGCAACAATGTTCCAGTTTAGGCGGTGCTGGGTTTTATCTGCATTGCCTGTTAAAGTAATATCGTGTATTGCCAAAGCACCTTTAAAGCCTGTGATGCTGTAAGAGCCAAGGCTACCATAGTTATTTATGTTTTGGTTGCTGGCTCCGGAAACTACAAAGTAGTATGTGCCAGCATTTAAGAAGGTATCGATGGTTACTGACAGGCTGGTGATTGGATTAAATGTGCGTAACAGGTTATTACTGCCGTCGTACATTTCTACCATCACATCCAGGTTGGCACCTGCATTGTTTCCAATGCTGAAAGGATTTACATCCATATGAAAACTGGTGCTTTGCGGTACAATGTACCTGAAGGCATCTTTATCTGTATTATTGGTGATGATACCTTTTTCGCTGAAGGCAGCACTGCCCAGTGAAAACGTAGCACTATTTCTTGTGGCCGGATAATCGTCTGCCCGATAACCAAAGCCGTTTGAAGTGGTAATGATGGTGAGGTTGTCCTGCGTGTTGGCGCAACCGTAAGGAGTTGGTCCGTCGTTCCAGCCTGTCATATTGCGGTAATAACTGTTGCCCATTACCGGTGCCCAACCCGTTTCTCCTGTACCATTGCCCACATTGTATTGTTCGGTTAGGTTGCAATTACCATCGTACTTAGATTGGTGAGATAAACCTACTGTATGGCCACTCTCGTGACTAATACATTCTGAAACATATTTTACACTATAACCCAGTTTATCGGCAAACACAAAACCAGGTGTATTATCGCCCCAGGTAAAGGAACCTACATAGCTTACACCACCTACTGCAACGGGATACCAGCTGCTGGTGGGTGTTACTATAATACGCATCCTGCGATTAAGCGGGGCGGCCTGAAACTGGGTGGAATCAGTAGTTACATTAATATCAAATGGGCGAAAATCTTCGGAAACCCTGCTGAAGACCTCATCTACCTGTGCCGCTGTGAAATTTGTAGGCTGGCAGTAAAAAGCATTGCCCCCGTTCCAGCCTGCACTTTGCACAAAATGTCCATCAAAATCTAAGAATAAGGTGGCGCTGGCTGGTCCATTGCTGCTAAGCTTCTGCACTTGTGCATTAGCCATTACTGGCGTAAGCATGATGAAGAAAATATAAAATTTTGTAAGTAGGTTTTTCATATTGCTTGGTTTTCCGGTGTAATTGTAAGGTCTGGGATATTGAAATTTTATAGGGATTTTTATTGTTTGCAATCCTGGCGGATCAATGCCAGTTCAAATTTTTGTAGCTGGTAATTGCCGTCAGCATCTTTTTTAATGTGATAGCCGTCGGTACTGCCCTGTCCAAATATGCGGCCGGTGTAACTGATGGTGTTATTAATAGTTTGCTTAGAGATCTGCATTACGGCATTGTTATAATCTGCAGACTTTATAATAATCGTTTGGAGATTATCGTACACGTTTTCATTACTGATAACGTTACCGTTAAATGAAAATTCTTTGCTTAATGGAATATTTACCTGCTCTCCTTTATTTGCCTCCATGGCAATTAATAAAGCCGCTGGATCTATGGCTATTTCTGCGGAAAAATTGTTGAAGGCAGCTTTAGCGGCCGGTTGTTGTTCTTGTGCGTTGGCCAGGATCGCTATGAGGCATAGCGCTAGCAGCAACATGGTTCTTTTTAAGATTAACATGGTTCTTCAGTTTGTAAGTTGATATTGGACGTAATTCTGTTAATAGAAACGCAGGACGCTTTCTGTTAGTATGTGGCGGGAATTATTTTTTACAAACCGGGTTGCAGGGAGATGGCGCTAGTATTGATTTGTGGATAACATCACCAGGGTGCAGGCTTCTAGTGCTTCTATGCCATGTTCGTCTGCCAGATCTTCCAATGCTGAATTTTCGGTACCTGGGTTAAAAATAATGCGCTTAGGCTTAAGGGATAGTATATAATCGTAATAAGGTTGCTGGTTAGCGGCGTTCAGGTACAGCGTAATAGTGTGGATATTTTCTGCAGGCAGCATGCTGTTTTCTATTGCTGTACCATTTACCTGTGTTTTTCGCTTGCCAATGGCTACCACTTCGTGGCCGTAAGCTTTCAATTTGTTTAGGGCAAGGTAACTGTACCGGCCAGGATTATCTGAAGCACCCAAAATCAACGTTTTTTTCGAATCCATATTTACTTACTTTAAAAATCTAGATTGTAGTTCAGGTGTTGGCATCATGCACTCCTCTTTTTTGCCAAACCACTTGTACCTGTTGCGGGCTATTAAATTATAAACAGCATCTCTAATAATAGCTGGTATTACAATAAATATACCTAAGATTTTTACTGCCCCGCTTAATCGTTTTGCTACTTTAAGTGCAGCCGTAGATTTGCTGTACAACTCACCATTCTCAATCAATACAAAGGAGGCAAAGTCGGTGGTGGAAAGTTGTTTTGCTTCCAGCAATTGCTGACCTGCCTCACTTTGCAAGGATGCAAACCTGAATTGCTTTTCGGGATCATGTTTTATTACGTATTGCACAGCCCCGTTGCAAAGGTTACAAACACCATCAAATAATATTATGGGATGTGGAGCCATATTTGCAATTTAAAGGAAACTGTTGCTTTTGGCGGTTGTTTTTTGTTGAATGATATGCTGCACTGCTTCCCTAATTGTTGGGTACCTGAATATATAACCCGATTGAAGCAATTTTGTTGGAACTACCCAACGGCTTTTCAGCAGCAATTCTGTTTCAGTCCCTATCAGCAAGGCTCCCAGTTGAAGCATCCATTTATAGGCCGGCAGGCCGAACTTTATACCCGATGCTCTCCTGAGCGTGGCCATCAAAGCGGCATTGCTAACCGGGTGGGGAGCCGCCAGGTTCAGCACGCCAGTAATATCCCGGTGGTCAATTATCCATTGTATGATGCTGCAGGTATCTTCAATATGTATCCAGCTAAACATCTGCTGCCCGCCAGCCTGTGCCCCACCTAAGCCAAGCCGGACCAGGTTTAGGTAGGGTGTCATTACACCTCCTTGCCCCAATGTAATAGCCATGCGAAGCGCCACCTGCCTTGTGTGTGGTAGGTTAAAACGAAAGAATGCGGCTTCCCATTGTTTACAAACCTGCACGCTGAAATCGTTGGCTATCTCACCGTTGTACTCGTCCTGTGGCCTGTCTGTTGCATGCCGGTAAATGGTGGCGGACGATGCGTTGATCCAGAAAGCTGGAGGTTGCTCCAATTGTTCAATGGCTTCTCCCAATGCACAGGTGGTGGTTAACCTGCTGCTGAAGATGGCGGCTTTATTTTTTTCGGTGTAGCGGCAGTTTACAGATTTCCCACAAAGGTTTATCAACACATCAGCAGCTTCAAGGCAGCGGCTCCAATCACCGGGATAAAATCCGTTCCATTTTACATATGTTACGGCTTTGTTATGCTGAGTTGTTTGCCGGCGGTAGCTGTTATTTTGGCTAAGGGGCAGTGCTCGTGTAAGAACGATCACCTCCGCCTGCTGTGCAATAAAATGATTGATGAGTGCAGCGCCTATAAAGCCGCTGCCGCCGGCAATTACAACTTTCTTTTTCATGATCAGGCAGTTTTAATTGTTTTGTTCTGTTGTTCGTTCAGGGCTCTCTTTCTTAAATTGAAGAAGATGTAAAGGTTCATGAAGTGCATGCAACCAAGAATAAGAATGATGAGTCCGATCTTCAGGCTGAGGTTTTCTATTATTTCTCGTACGTTGTTGATGCTTACGGTTATTTGTAAAGTGTACACGGCATAGCCGATGTTGATAAGATAAAATCCTACAAGTAATAACTGGTTTACGCTGTCTGCCAGTTCCTTGTTTCCGTGGAAGATGTCGTACAGGAAAACCTTACCGTTGTTAAAAAGCGTTTTGGCTACCCAGATAGTAAGGCAGATGCTGATGAGCAGGTAGAGGCTGTAGGTAATGATGATCTGGTTCATGATTGGTTATTTTAGTGATGATAAAATTATTTTAGCGCAGTCAGCGGGCGCTGCATTTTTACCGTTAGTTCATGGTAACATAGCCAACTGTAATAAACAGCCATGAAAGGTGATACAAATACCAGTATAAACAGCAGGGGCATTAATACTTGCTGTACAATAAGGCCGGTAACGGCCAGGCAAAGTAGTACCAATACAATGCTTTGATAGACATACCTGGCAGTATTACGGTGGGTAAACCATTGGTTGAAGGCGTGTATTACCATACTAATTAGCTGCCAGCCGCCCACTACAAAGTATCCAATGAGCAGGTATTTTGTGTTAATGAGACCGTAAATGCAAAAGCTGATTATGAGTAGTATGCTAATGGCTACATCGAAGGTTTTAAATTTTTTCATGATCGTAGTATTTAATATTTCAGAAAATAATGAAAATATATTTTTTAAAAATAGCCGGCATGGTGGCCGGCTAGTGGTATTATTTAAAAATTTTCAGGATGCTGCCGGTAAACCAGTTCTCTTCTGCTTTTATTAAAACATCGAGGGTTTTATCTGCCTGCAAGCCTAATTTTTTTATATCGCCAATTACCTGGGTAAACTGCTGAACTGCTTTATCTTTTTTGTTGCCTTCAATATTTTCAAGCTGATCCAAAAGTTTTATCATAGGATCAAGTTCTCTCTTTTTTCTTTCCTTAATGATCTGTGTGGCCACTTTCCAGATATCTTTTTCTGCTGTAAAATATTCTTTGCGTTCACCGGAAATGATCACCCGGTCTACCAGGCCCCAGCCTATCAGGTCACGAATATTCATGTTAACATTCCCCCGGCTGATGCTCAGCTCTTCCATAATATCATCTTGTGTAAGCGGATCAACACTTACCAGCAACAAAGCGTGGATCTGCGCCATGGTGCGGTTAATGCCCCACTGCGTGCCAAAGGCGCCCCAGCTACTGATAAATTGTTGTTTGGCATCTGCTAATTTCATATCTCTTTTTGTTTGATGATTCAAATTTATGACCTATTTCTGAATTTTCAAAATATATTGAAAACTAAAATTAGAGAAGTGAAGATTTCCTGTTTATGGCAAAAAATTGGGGGTTACCGGCAAAAAAAAGTGCCGTAAAAACGGCACAGTTTGTTTAGGTTGTATTTTCATTTTGGCTAAACCAGCATAGTAACCGGGTTTTCCATATACTTTTTTAGTGTTTGCAGGAAGGAGGCACCTACAGCTCCGTCAACACTCCTGTGATCGCAGCTCAGCGTTACTTTCATAATATTTGTAACCCCAAAACCATCATCTTTTTTCACTACCACTTCTTTAATTCTACCTACTGCTAAAATAGCGCTGTCTGGCGGGTTGATGATCGCTGTAAATTCATCTATATCCATCATACCTAAATTAGAAATGGTAAAAGTGTTACCGCTAAATTCGTTTGGCTGTAATTTTTTATCTTTTGCTTTACCGTATAATTGTTTTGCATCGGCTGCAATTTGCGACAATGATTTCTGATCGGCGAAACGAATTACGGGTACAATCAAACCTTCCGGCAATGCAAGGGCACTACCAATATGTATATGGTGATTCTGACGAATGAAATCGCCTCCGTCCGATCCGGAAGGGGCGGACATCCAACTGCTGTTAACATCAGGATGCTGGCGCAATGCCATTGCACATGCTTTAATAAGCATGTCGTTAAACGAAATTTTTACAGGGCTTACTTCGTTCATTGCAATCCGGGATGTCATGGCATTGTCCATATTAATCTCCATGGTGAGATAAAAATGTGGAGCAGCGAATTTGCTTTCGCCAAGGCGCTTGGCAATTACTTTAC
>JBBSKH010000150.1:0-7241 GCA_038256495.1 Chitinophagales bacterium | reverse complement strand
TTACATATTTTTAGACGAAGCAACCAATAGCCTTGATGCAAATAATGAGAAAGTAATAATAGAGAACCTGGAAAAATTTTTTAAAAACAGAACTGTAGTAGTGGTTGCACACCGGCTGAGCACTGTAAAACACGCCGATCAGATAGTAGTTTTAAATAGCGGGCAAATAACAGAGTTCGGTTCTCACGAAGCATTGGCCAAACTAAAAGGCGATTACTATACCCTTGTTAAAAACCAGTTAGAATTGGGATCGTAAAATATCAGCATTAAAACTGTACCGCTATGCCGCATGAATATAACAATAGTACCGGCGAACTGATTGTTCATTCAAACGCTATGAACGATATTATTTCTTACAAACCCAACTGGATTGTTAGAAACGGCATCATGCTTTTTTTATGCATCATAAGCCTGATGGTTGCATTGACTTTCTTTATAGAATACCCCGATATCGTTTATGCAAAAGCCAAACTTGTATCTATAAATCCACCGGTAGCACTAAAGGCAAAAGTAACTGGCAAGCTTACAAAGCTTTACGTGCAAGAGCACGACAGTGTGCAAAGAGGAACGGTTATAGCAGTGATGGAAAGCATAGCAGCGCCCGAAAAAGTAGTGGCCGTTACCGAAGCAATAGATGGGATGAAACGTTTATTAAATTCTTCTGAAATAGAAATGGCGATGAAATATTTTGATGAAGCATCGCTTAAAACCGGCTGGGGAAATGACCTAGGGGAAGTGCAGGAAGACTTTTACCGCTTTGCTACTGCTTACCGGGAGTTCAGGCAATATCTCTCAAACGGATTTTACCTTAGAAAAAAAGCGATGCTGGATGCAGATATAACCTTTTTACAGAGGCTACACAGTAATCTTTTGCAACAGAATAAAATACTGCAAGAAGATGTTTCACTGGCAACAACCACATTTAAGGCCAATGAATCGCTAAGCAAAGACAAAGTAATTTCATCATTAGATTATAGGAATGAAAAAAGTAAATTACTAAGCAAATCAATGAGTTTACCACAACTTGCCGCTTCATTAATTGCTAATGAAGCAGCCATGCACGAGAAACGCAAAGAAGTGCTGCAACTGGAGAACGAAATAGCGCAGCAGAAAAATGCTTTCATACAATCAGTCAATAGTTTTTCGGCAGCATTGTCTCAATGGCAGTCGCTGTATCTCATAAAAGCACCAGTGAGCGGTCGGGTAGTGTTCTCAGATTTTGTACAGGAGAATCAGAATTATGTTATAAGTCAAACACTATGTTTAATTGATCCCGTCAATAGCCAATATTTTGCCCAGGTTCAGATACGGCAGGAAAATTTTGGAAAGATAAATATTGGGCAGGATGTTTTATTAAAACTACCTGCCTACCCATACCAGGAGTTCGGCCTGCTAAAAGGTACGCTCAGCTTTATTGCTGTCGTGCCAACAGATAGTGGTTTTATAGGAAAGATTGCATTTAAAAACGGGTTGTATACCAACCAGCAAAAGCAACTGCAATACCGGGAAGGCCTCATGGCAGACGCTGAAATAATTACTTCTGCCAGGAAGCTGAGCGACAGAATATTTGAGTCATTTAATGCTTTACTGCGGCGCAATTAGGAGAGATGTATGCTCAACAAAACCAGGTGAATTAATCATTTTAATTCAGCCAATTAAAATTTTCAGAAGGTTGTAAAACACAACCAAAAAAATTAGAATGTATGAAACGATTGTTACATCTTACTACTGCAAAATAATCCGGAGATTTGTGTTGTGCACGACGCAGATAAGTTGCCCCGGGTGTAATCAAAATTTGCAGTGGCAACTACTGCAAATAATTTTTAATTTTATTTATTATGAAAAAGTTAAGTAGAACTGAACTGAAAAATGTAATGGGAGGAAATCCGCCGGAAGGTGGCTGCGGCCAATATCAAGGGCAAACCACATACACTTGTGGTACACGTATCAATGAAGGAGTGTGCTATATTGATATCTGCTATTGCAACGGCAACCCAGTGCCAGAAGGTTGTAATGTACGTTCAGAGGATATGTCTGACTGCCAATAGGGTTTTCCCCAGATGTTGTTTTCATTTCTGAAAACAACATCTTCTTTAATAACTTTGAAAATAATTAAGTATGAAAAGAATTGTCTTAACATCATTGTTAGTTGCTTCAAATATGATGGCTGCATTCTGCCAGGATACAATAAGAGTTGGGCAGCCCTTTGTCACATATTCTAGTGCGCAGCAGCGGCAACAGCTTTTGTTGAAACGATTATCCGACTATACTTACATCATTGGAAGAGATTTCGGCAAATTTGCTGTTTTGAATGCGGACGGTGATACGATTTTGGATAATAATAGCTTTGTGGGTAAAATAGTATTGGTAAATTTTTGGTTTGATGGATGTGCTTATTGCCATAATTTATTTCAACCTCTTAACAAACTCTTTGAACACTATAAGGATAATCCAGGTGTTAAAATAGTTAGTTTCACTTTTGATGATACTGAAAGCATTCAAAAAAATATCAATAAATATAAATTGTTTTATCCGGTATTTCACTTGTCTGAAACCCTGTGTCATTCACTTATTATAGATAAGGGGTTTCCAGCAAATTTTCTATTAAATAAAAATGGAAAAATTGTTGAAGCTTTTGGGGTGACACCCCTCTTGGATAATCGAAACTTTTTTGAAGAAGTGATTGTTGCGAAAATTGATTCGTTGCTAAATTGACTTTCTTTGTGCGATTTCATTTCCTGTGCCATTTAACGGGGTGAATTTGGTAGGGCGCTTATTTAAATCCATAACCAAGATTCTCTACAAGATTATCCGGCAGTGTTGGCAACTTTCTCCTGTCTATTAAAAAGCTATTCAACTGCGATATCTCTTTAAAAATATAATGTTTGTCCATGGCGCCCTGCAGGTAACCTGCACCAGTGCTGCCACCGGTGCCAATGCGGCTGCCAATCATGCGGCGCACCATATTGATATGCCTGTAGCGCCAGTTGCCCAGTTGGTTATCAAGTTCCAGCAATGTATCCAGCAACTGGAAGGGTAGTTCCAACATGGGATAACCACGATAGCTCATGATGAAGAGTGCAGCCCGGCAGGCTTTGGGGCTCAGTGATCGCTCATCAGTATAGTTCTCATCAAAAAATACCTGTTTAAAAGCAGCGGCATTATTGGTTTCACCTTCGGCCAGGCTATCTATATAAATGCCCTGATAAGCCGCCCAAAATGGATGGAGTACTTCGCTGCTGTATGCACTACTGTAATCTTTCCAGAATTTATCTATGTCAAAGAACGGCATACGCTCCAGCCATTTATTTACCTGTTGAATTACAGAAGGATTTTCCTCCGCATCTTTAATGCGCTGTATGTCTGTTTCCTTTAGTTGAGAGGTATAGTAGCTTTGTCCGTGCCTTTGTTCGAAACGCAGTCCCAGCTTTGCTTCCAGTATTTTAAATTGCCAGCTCTGGAAACCTGATGCCGGGCGCAGCATGTCCCTGAAATCAAGAAAATCCATCGGTGTCATCGTCTCCAAAATATCAATCTGCTGCACCAATACTTTTAAAATGGTAACACAACGTTGCATGCGGTGTACAATAGTTTGCACTTCAGATGAATTATCGTTGATGGCGGGTTTATTCATTATCTGGAGCACAGATTCTACTTCAAATAAAATCTGCTTAAACCATAATTCATATGCCTGATGTATAACGATGAACAACATTTCATCATGGGCGGGTTCCCTGCCTTCCTGGAAACTTACCGGAGCCTGTGCATCAATAATCTTATCTAGTTGTAAATATTCACCATAGTAAACCGGATCCTGTTGCATAATTTTCGTTTTTGCAAATGTAGGGCGATAAGACCAAAGCTGAAAAGTGAAAGTTCCAATTAAAGAAGTGAGGCTGTCAATGCACTCTCCTCCATAATAGTTCTCCCCGCTGGCCAGCGGGGAGCTAGAGGGGGCTTTACCTGATAAGGATGCTCGTACCTTTTTGCTCTACCTGTTTATTGGTATCCGTATTAATATAGGTCAATATCCATACGTATGTTCCCGAATCTGCGCCCTGCCCGTTGAAGGTACCATCCCATTTCCTGGTCCAGTCTGTTGTAAAAAACAGGCGTTGGCCAAAACGGTTGTAAACGCTGAAGCGCAGGTTGGCAGCTTTATAAGCGTTTAGCGGGTACAGGTAGTCGTTTAACCCGTCGTTGTTGGGCGTAAATGCAGAAGGAACGGCTATGAAGCAGTTGTTGATTATTTTTATTTTTTGTGTGGCAGTATCTGCACAGCCATAGCTGTTCCTAATGATAAGGCGAATGGTTTCTTCTCTGGTAGCGGCGCTTTCCACATAGGTTTGTAGCGGTGGGTTTTGTACCGTACTCGTACGACCATTTCCAAAATCCCATAACCAGCTTGTAATTTTGCCTTCGCTTTTATCAGCAACCGATGCGGTGTCTCTCGGGCATACAAGGCTGGTAGCTTCAAAGGCTGCATTCAAGAGGTTATCAAAATAAATAGAGATGGCAGACGTATCCTTACAAACGCCATTACTAACAATAAGGGTAGATTTTTTTGCTTTGAAATCTGTGTAACTAACCAGCGGTTGTTGTTGTGTACTGGTTCCTATACTTTCAAAATTCCATTGCCATGAGTTTACGTTGTTCCTTCCATCATGTGCATATTGCACGGTATTGCGTTGGCAACCGTACACGATGTTGTACGTGAAGTCGGCATTCACGGTATCGCTAACATTAAATATAATAGTGGCGCCTGCCGGCGTTTCCTGTCCACATTCATCAATGATGGTATTGCCATCAGACCCAATCTTCAACCGAATATTATAAACACCGCCTACCTGCAGGGGAGCTGCTAACTGCACCAGAATTCTATTGGTTAATCCACCGGAACAAGTGCTTGCCGCCCCTGAAATAATTACCGGTACTGTTCCGGACACTATGAAATCGCTGCCATCAGCGGCGATAGAACTGCATTGTATTGGCTTCCTGAATACCAGTTCCAGCGTGGCTGGTGCACATCCTATTTTGGTGAGGCTATCCATGGGTGTAGGAAAAATTGGATATACTGTAAAGGCAACGCTTTCGCCCACGGGTACCAGCCTGTCGCAATAATCCTGCAAAGTATTGGCATCAGATCCGTTCTTAATGGTAACATTATAAGTTCCGGGAGGTAATGGATTGTTAAGTGTTAGTACTACTGAATCCATATCAAAGCCATTACTGCAACCTATACCGGCAGCCGCAATTACGTTGATGCCGGGAATATTCACGGAGAAGTCTGACCCATTAGCTGCAAGACTTTTGCATTTCATTTTTTTGTTAAGCTTTACCCTTATTTCTTTACCGTCGCATGCTGCAGATGCCGATTTAAGATGCGGTTCCACCGGGTCCGTTATGCTTGCTGTTCCGCCAGCGAAGGAAAGGTCGTAGCCCTGCGTACTTCCCGTCGTCCAGTTGGTTACCATCAGCAGGTATTCACGACCGGTAGTAATAGTCGGCATCCTGTTAAAAGGAGAATTGCCCGGTGCATCCCCTTCGCAATGCACATCTCCAGTCGCACCTGCTTTGCAGCCCGTTGGTGAGTTGGGAAATGGTGCCCCTGCGCCATTGCCTGAAGTGCCGTACACGTTTAAAGAAACCTGCAAAGAGGCATCTGTAAATACATCAGTAGGATTTTTTCCGGTAACATCCAACAGCGACCAATCGTAATCATCCGTATTAGACTTGCCCGTTATTAAAAAACCAAGGGTGCCCGTTTGGTAACAGGTAAATTTATACCAGAAAGATTTGCTGGAGGTAACGCCAATATTACAACCACGTTTCGCAATATCTGGCCCAATGCAATCTGTCACGAAGTCTTGTTTAAACACAGCCGTACCGCAAACAGGAATAGCGCTACCTGGCGTCATGCCGGGTAAACTGCATGGTTGTGCTATCGCATTTAATGAACCCAGTACTAACAGTAAAAAACAAATCAACTTTCCCATAAGCTGTAAAATAAAATAAAGACGCTTTCTAAAGCGTTTTTGCTGCATCAGATACATGAGCGGTATTATTGTAATTTATTCTTGATCTCTTGCAGTTTAAGCAATGCTTCTACCGGCGTGAGTCGGTTAATATCAGCCGCTTCCAGCAATTGCCTGATCTCATCGAAGGTAGCAGAATGCGCATCAAAAATACTTAGTTGCACTTTTGGGAGCGAAAGTCCTTTCACTTTATCGGCCATATTTTTCTTATTGGCACCGGCCGCTTCTCCATCCGCAACATTTTTTTCTTCTAGTGATGCCAGCACTTCATTCGCTCTTTCTATGAGTGATGCCGGCATGCCCGCCATCCGGGCCACGTGTATACCAAAACTATGGGTACTGCCACCTTCGGCCAGTTTGCGCAGGAAGATCACTTTGTTGCCCACTTCCTTATTGGTGATATGGTAGTTCCTGATGCGTTCAAACCTGTTCTCCAGTTCGTTCAGTTCATGGTAATGCGTAGCAAATAATGTTTTTGGTTTGTGCGGCGACTGGTGAATATATTCCGCAATACTCCAGGCAATCGATATACCATCGTAGGTAGAAGTGCCGCGGCCAATTTCGTCCAGCAGGATGAGGCTGCGGCTGGTGATGTTGTTGATGATACTGGCGGTTTCATTCATCTCCACCATAAAAGTACTTTCGCCGCCGCTCAGGTTGTCTGATGCACCAACCCTTGTAAATATTTTATCTGTCAGCGGAATCTTTGCTGCCGATACAGGAACAAAACTGCCCATATGTGCCATCAAAGTGATGAGGGCAGTTTGACGGAGGATAGCACTTTTACCACTCATGTTTGGGCCGGTAAGAATTATCAGTTGACGGGTGCTTGCATCAAGGCTGATGTTATTGCTAATGTAACTTTCGCCCTGTGGCAGGTTGCGTTCAATTACGGGGTGGCGACTATCTTCCAGGTCTAATTCATCACCATCATGTAATTGAGGTTTCTTGTAATTATATTGAAGCGCATTGGATGCAAAACAACAAAGATTGTCTAGCACCGCCATAACGTGGCCGTTTACCTGCAAAGGCGCAATGTAATCCTGTAACTCGTTCAGCAGTTCCTGGAAGAGTTGCGTCTCTATCTGCAAAATTTTATCTTCTGCACCAACAATTTTTTCTTCGTACACTTTCAATTCAGGTGTAATGTAGCGCTCAGCGCTGGTAAGCGTTTGCTTACGTATCCATGTTTCGGGCACTTTGCTT
>JBBSKH010000149.1:0-7276 GCA_038256495.1 Chitinophagales bacterium | reverse complement strand
GTAGATGCGGGTGGAGTTGCAACAGCTTTTATTACAGGCAAAGTGAGTATTGAAAGGTACATACCGCAACGCAATGCATGGAGGTTGCTTGCTGCACCAGTTGCTGCCACAGGCGCACCTACCATCAATGAAGCATGGCAGGAAGGTGTGACTACTGCTTCGCCCAACTCCAATGCAGTGCCGGGTTACGGCGTGTTGATACAAGGCGGAACAGTAGCAAATGGTTTCGACCAGGGACTTACCGTGAACCCTACTGTAAAAGTTTACAACAATAGTAACAATACGTTTTATGGTTTACCGGCAGTGCCGGGCACGCACACACCCATTACAACTTATCCGGGTTATTTTGTTTTCGTTCGTGGAGATAGGAGCATCAACTTGTTGCAAGGCGCCAATGCAGCCTATACTACCACTACCTTGCGCATGAAAGGAGTTATCAATACCGGTTCAATTACTACCAACGTAAATGCAACCAACTATACCGTCCTGGGAAATCCATTTCCTTCGGCCATCAACTTTGAAACCATCACCAGGAACAATGTGAAAAACGCTTTTTATGTGTGGGATCCAAAGCTTGCCGGTACTTATGGCCTCGGTGCCTATGTAACGTTTATCTGGAATCCTGCAACTGCAACCTATGACGCTACAACCTCTGCCAGTCCTTTGAGCCAGTACATTGCAAGCGGTGAGGCCGTGCTTATTGAATCGGGTGACGGGTTAACTGCAGGCACTATCACCGTGAAGGAATCAGATAAATCTGCTAACGGAAGCGATCTTGTTTTTGGACGAACCAATGGCCTTAATCAAAAGGTAAGGGTAAACCTGCATGCGGTAAATGCAAACGGTACTACTCCTTTGTTAGACGGTGTACTCACCAATTACGATGTGGATCTCTCTAATGCCATAGACAACGATGATGCAAAAAAAATAAACGGTGCAAGCGAAAACATAGGGATTAAAAGAGATGGTAAGATGCTGGCGATAGAAAGACGAAAAACCGTTACCAGCAGCGACACTACATTCCTTAACCTGTATCAAATGAAAATTGGCAACTACCGTTTACAGGTTGAAGCCAACCAGATGGATGCAAGTAACCTTACAGCTGTAATTAAGGACAGTTATTCTAACACGATCAATAACATGCCGGTGAATTTAAATGGTGAAACGTTTATACCATTTAGCATTAATTCAGATCCTGCATCTTACGCCCTCAATCGTTTTAGCATTGTATTCAAGCCAAATCAGGTTGTATTGCCTGTTACTTTTAAAGTTGTAAAGGCATACCGCCAGGAAAAAATTGTAATGGTTGAATGGTCTACAACGAGTGAAGTAAACGTAAAAGAATACGAAGTAGAAAGGTCTGCTGATGCAAGAGATTTCGTGAAACTTAAAACGACGGCCGCTACAGCCACAAATGGTGGGGACGCTGCCTATAAAATTGCAGATGAACATCCACTCTCCGGCAATAATTTTTACCGCATTCGCTCAATAGATATTGATGGGCAGGCTGCATACAGCAAGACGGTACAAGTTGCTTTGCCGGTGGCAGAACATACTCCAACATTTAGCGTCTATCCTAACCCAGTAGTTAGCAATACTATTTCCATTGCTTTAACTGGAGTAGAAAAGGGCAGCTACAGGCTGGAGTTAATAAACAATACAGGTGCGATTATAGCGGCCAGGACGGTTCAATATGATGGTATCAGTGCTAAGATAGTATTTGATGTGAACCAGGATTTCGCCGCCGGAAAATATGAACTGCGTTTAGCTGGTAATGGCGTAGTGATTGTAAAGACGGTTTTCAAGAAATAATTATTAGATAGAAAAAGGAGGCTGAGCAATCAGCTGCTTTTTTTTTGTGCCTGATGTTGCCGAACAAATTGTTTTAATAAAGCTTTCTCATAAAATAATGCACTAGTATGTTCATAGTCGGTGTAACCTGTAACGAGGCTCCACGGTACGTCATCGGGGTATTGCTGTGGGGTCCGTTAAGTTTGAGGTTAGTATGGCGGAAACTGCTTGGACTTCATCGCTTTAAAAATGGACAATGCTATGTCTTATTTACTGATCAATGCTTTATCTATTTAAAGTTGTGCTAGTTCAAGTGCTATATTCTGCCTGGCCTGAGCTTCATATTTGTTATAAAAATAGTCAGTCTTATAAATTCTCTCCATTGCTAAAAAATGTTTCAGCACTTTTTTTCTCCCCGGCATGTAGATCATATCAGGATAGATAGAATACTCCTTTCGTACATGCTGGCAATACATTGAATAAGCTTGCCAACCCTGTCCCAAAACTGACAGGTCGGCGTCAGTAAAATAATTTGTGTCCGATGCTGAGTCTGCCAGATGATTCTTGGTTGCTAATATTTGTGATATACTGTTCTCAATAAGGTGACTTTTCACAGTAATTTGTTTCATTCTTTTTTCAGCAAATTCGGCACTCAGTTCTTCATTGTTCGCTTTCAAAACATTATACACGATATCATGGTAATACATTGTAAACAAAATTGTATTCCAGCACTTAATCCTGCTCTTGATCTCAGTAAGCTCAAGCAACAAATTGTAAAGATGGGAAAGGGTATGATAATGCCTTTTCTTGTGTGAGTAGTGTTCTTCTACCTCTGTCCATAATTCATTTATCAAACGGTGGTCGTCTGTGTAATTTGTAAAGAGCTGTAAGAATGTTTCTTTTAACACGGGAGTATTTTTTTAAAAATTACGCTAAAAAAGGCAAACGCAATGCTCCAGGTAGGCTAAATTGAATGAGGCTAGAATCTCGCCAGGATATATGATCAACCGTGCGTAATTATAGGTTACTTAAATTATTTACTCAGGTTGCAAACAGGCAGAATTAAAAGAGGCATCACCCACGGCGGATAAATTATTTTTTTTCGCTTACATATTCTAAAATATCTCCCGGCTGGCAATTCAGCACTTCGCAAATTGCTTCCAGTGTACTAAAACGGATGGCCTTTGCTTTTCCTGTTTTTAAAATGGAAAGGTTAGAAAGCGTTAAACCCACTTTTTCGGAAAGCACATTTAGCGGCATTTTTCGCTTTGCCATCATTACATCTAAGTTTACTATTATGGGCATGGCTATATGGTTAAATCGTTTTCGTTTTGAATTTCAATTCCTCTTTTTACAATCTGTGCAATGACAAAAAGGATAACTGCCATAAAAAGCCAAACATCAGCTCCTGTAAAGTGCAACGATTGCAGGTCGGCTGTTTTGACACCTTGTTTAGTCAGCCACATGGAATATTCAAACCCAGAATGAGAGAACAAACCGATGCCTACAGCCAGGTAAGACAGTTTTAAAATGAAACGCCTTAATTCTATACTGAAAGGCTGGGAAAGGTTTAGTTTTTTTTCCACGAACAGTTTTACGATAAGGTAAAACATAATTGACTTCAATATGGCTACGATAATCATTATCAGTACTATGACAAGAAAGTATCCCTCGTCATACTTGTACAGGTCTGATAAATCTGCTCCGTCCCAAAAACTATTGGTATTGACCGGGTTTATAAAAAATGTGTAAATCGTATTGAAAATAATGCCACCGGCTTCAATACATAAGCCAATAAAAATTATCCAGGATAGTATCTGCAATACTTTCAAAGTCTGATTGGTTGTGATTGTAATTTCCATAATAAATAAACAGTTTAAAATTGATACCACGAATATAGGTAAATATTTATTGATAAACAATAAATATATTTCGATTATACGGACACTAAATGCGGTAAATCATTTGCACTTTATCATACTCCGGAGACTGCAATTCAGGCGGAAGCAGCTTACCAACAGCGGCAATAAAAATTCCGCCGGCAGACAGCAGTTGAAAGGTTTAGAAGTTTAAAGGTTGAGGGGTTGAAGAAAAATTATAAACGTTGAATTTTGAATGCTGAAGGCTGAATTTGATCCTGATAGCAATGACTATTGACCATTGACTATTGACCATTGACCATTGACCCAATGACTATTGACCATTGACTATTGAAAATTGCAAAAAAGTCTCACCTCGCGGTAAAAACCGGAAGTGAGACTTAAATAATGTGACGATGAGAAGCTTACTTAGATAATGAATGGATCCACTATAGTAAGTACCTGCGCTTTTGTTAATGGTTCATCGAATGCTTCGCTGGCATCCTCTGCCGTTATGTTGAAACCATTAATTCCAACAATATTAACACCGCCCTGTGTAGTCAGTTCTTCGCCATTATAGCTTGGCTGCACCAATGGTGATGCAATGCCACTTTCGTTCAGTGTGATCCACGGCTGCAAGAGTACTCCTGCCGGAACCAGCAACCCATTTCTCCTCCTGATCTCACGCACATGAGCCGCATGTCGGCCTTCTACGGAGTGTATCCTTAGTGCGGCACGCAATACTGCATTATTGCTGATGAGGTTTGCTGCCTGTCCTTTGTATGCACGTACCCCGGTATCTTCAAAAGTTTGGGATACTGCCAGGTAAGTACCATAATTGGTAAATACGTTAGCAAAAGGACCAGCCATGGAGCCATTACCTGCAGTAAAGTCGAAACTTGGTTTAGCAACAGGTGTGCCGCCCAAGGCATTGATCGTACTTATCAGAAAATTTACGTGTGCTGTTTCATGCATGCTGATGGTTTGAAACGCTGGTACATCTACTGCGGCAATTACGCCGGAACTGAGTCCTTGAATATAAAATTCCGACTCCAGGTATTCCAGCGTTAATGCAAAGTTGAGCACATCAATAACCAACGCAGTACCAGTTTGACCGTAAGAACGCTTGAACATGGAAGCCAGTCCTAGTGGAATAGCTGCAAGCGCTACTTTGCCCGAAAAGGAAGAAAATTTCTTCAAAGCTTCCCTGCGACCATCAAATCGCTGGTAAACTTCCGGGTCTGTTTTTTCTATTTCTTCAATTATATTTATAAGATTCATGGTATATAAAATTAAGAGGTGGGTAAATTTTGAAAAAGAATTTTTGTAGAAATGAAAGCGTCCGCTATTGCCAGCACTTCAGGAGGCGTGCGAGACACATCCAGTCCCATACTATTTACTACAGTACTGTCAGCAAAACTACCGTAGCTAATCATATCCCTGATGGCAGCCGCATGGCGTGCTTCTACAGATACGATCTTACCGGCAAATAACAGGTAATCCGGGCGCTCAATCAACTCGCCGGCACCGTTATAAGCAGAAACACCCAGGTCTTCAAACGCTTTTGCTGTACCAAGAACACTTGCCCTGCTAGAAAAATCGATACCGCTGAAATCTACGATAATACCACCGATACGACGATTTCCCAGCACATTGCGGAAAAATTCCCTGTGTGCTATTTCATGGTCACGGATATCTGTGAGGTACTCCATTTCTTTATCACTGATGCCCCCATAGGGTGTGGAAATTACCTGAATGTAAAATGCAGCTTCCAGTTGCTCCAACGCATAGGCATAGTTTAAGATGCCTATATCTCCTGAACCAAGATTTACTACTGCTTTACCGCCATCTTGTCCTCCGCCTTGAGAACGCACGGATTCCGGATCAAGAAGCGAATCATTGTTAAACTGATCATTAGGACCTTTCTGGCAGGATGCGGCAATTACCAGCGCTGATGCTGACAAGCCTGCATAGTTAAGGAACCGGCGACGGGAAACAGCTTGTCGCATCATTCCTTCACTTTCCTTTAATTTTTCATTTTGCATAATAGAAATTTTAGTGTGTTAAATAAATAGTTTCATGCACTATACATATCAAACTCTACGCCTGCGCCGTTGTTTAGGTATGGCAACATAAACTATAAATTACTTGAACAACTGGGAACTGTTTACACAACATTTGTAGACAAACGTCTACATTAAATGCTGGTATATTAAAAATGATAAGGGGAACATTTTTTGGGGAGTGCGGAGATGGTTGCTAGACAAATTCAGCATTTTACAAGTTATCAGCACCTTGCATGGTTAATATCATGTATTGTAATGCGTCAGTATAACGCATATGCACCAGGTTGCCTTCCTGCACAGCATCAGAGGAATTATTGGCGTAAGTACCCACCAGCAGCTTAGATGCCGGCGCATGACTATACATTAAATCTGACAGGTGAGCTGCATCTGGCTCATGGCTTTGCGGCAGGTAGGTGAAGAGAAAGGCAGGTGGCCTCATTTTAACGGCCTGCTCCAGGTTGTGAATAGTAACATCATTACCCAGGTATAGTACCTGGCAATCGTTTGTTTTAAGCAAATAATAAGAATATAATAAGCCAAGGTCTAGTTGCCTGGTACCCTGTAAAAACAACAGGGCCGTCTGCTTCGTCGTCAAACCACAGTTGATAGATTCTATCCCCAGTATTAGTTTTTTTCGGGTAGCCGTAACTGCGAAGTGTTCTCCATATAACCGGTTGCCAGACCAAAGTAGTCCTGTAATAGAAAGAAATGGATAAATGATATCCTGTAATAGCCTGGGAAGCGTCCATGTTGCGGATAGTTCGTCTAAAATGTTTTCGAAAGATTCGGGTTGCTCTCCATACAGCACCAGCAAAAGGCTGTTCATATCTTTTTTGCAGTGATCTTCCGGATCAGGCAACTGCGTGATCTTTTGTTCCAGCATTGCTTCACTCATTTCTGAGAGTTGAGACACACGAAAACCATTTTTGGACAATAATGCAAAATTGAGCACCTGTTTTAATTCATTCACATTATACAGGCGTGTACCACCGGCCGATCTTTCCGGTAGTAAAAAATTGTATCGTCTCTCCCATATCCTTAGCGTGTGAGACTTCACCCCACTAAAATGTTCAAGATCATGAATACTAAAATGTTTCATTTCTATATATAAAAAATGCTGTTTTCCTGTTTTGCTGGCGATACAATTGTTGAAATTAAATAAACTGACACCTGGTACGATTGACTGTCTGATTATTAAATGGCGACTAACAATTGTCTTCTGATTTTATAGCTTCTATTTCACAAATGCAAACGATTCTACGAACTACGAAATTTTCTTTAATGGAGTTTTTATATCATTTGAAATTAACTTATTATTATTACTTTATAAAATACAAATAAAAATTGGGCCGGAGACAGGAGTTGAGGGATTGAGAAGTTTAGGGGTTGAGGGGTTGAAGGGTTGAAGGGTTGAGGGGTTGAGGGGTTGAGGGTTGAAGGGTTGAGAAGTTTAGGGGTTGAGGGGTTGAAGGGTTGAAGGGTTGAAGGGTTGAGGGGTTGAGGGTTGAAGGGTTGAGAAGTTTAGGGGTTGAGAAGTTTAGGGGTTTAGGGGTTTAGGGG
>JBBSKH010000148.1:0-7291 GCA_038256495.1 Chitinophagales bacterium | reverse complement strand
TCATCCAATTCCTGAAAAACCAAAATGGAGTACTTTGTTTATTGCTGCAGGTAAAAAAGATAAGGTGAATAAAATTGATATCGTAGGTTTTCTTTCCAAGAAAGGAGAACTAAAAAAAGAAGATATTGGTATTATTGAAGTAAAGGACTTCTTCAGCTTTGTTGCAGTACGTAAAGTAAAGGTTGGACATGTATTGGAATTGATTAAAAACGAAAAAATAAAAAATAAAAAAGTGAAGATTGAGATAGCACGATAGAATCGCTGATGCCGCAGATTGGAATTGTTTAACGCGGATTTCTCAAAGTATGCTGTCAGCCTGAGCTTGTCGAAGGCGGGTTCATTAGAGTAAGCCGGGTTCGACAAACTCACCCTGACAAGTTCTTATTTAGCAGTCGCTCTTATCCTTCTTTTTTCAACGTCGTAATATCCTCCATCAACCGCTCCATTTCCAAAGCAAGCGTACCATTATAAACGCCTCGTATACGGCGGTGCTTATCTACCAGTATAAAATTTTCGGTATGTAAAAACTCGTTGCCGGTTTGGTAATAGCCAATGGTATCGCCGGCAAAATATTGTTTTTTGGCAAGCGCATAAATCTGGTCTTCGTTACCGGTAAGTAAATGCCATTTACCGCTGATGATGCCATTGGCTTCGGCATATCTTTTTAAAACCGCCACACTATCCATTTGTGGTGTTACGGAGTGTGAAAGCAACAAAATGTCATTATCATTTTTATATTTTTCCTGCAGGGTAGCCATATTGGTTGTCATGATGGGGCAAATACTACCGCAGCGGGTAAAAATAAAATCGGTTACATAAATTTTCCCTTCAACATCCTTTTCAGTAATGGTTTTGCCATCCTGATCTGTGAAAGAAAATGCCGGTATGGTATGTATATTTTTATAGGCAGTATCATCAACAGCAATCCACTCAGGTGTAAAATCGGGTTTGTTGATGAATGGCAATGGCAGGCTTTTATCGGCGGTTTTGTTTTTACAGGCCGATGCAACTAACAAAAGCAACAGCAAACTATTTTTTATTAATCGAGTCATAAGGATTTATGCATGTTTTTAAACCGATTAAACCATATTTTTTTCCATCCCTTATCACGTAGTTGGCCCTTACGGAACCGTTATCCCACCAAAGCCTTTGGCTGCCTTCCTCCTGGCCGTTTTTATAATGAAAATATTTTACTAATAAACCAGAGGCATACCATTCTTTAAACTCACCTTCGTACTTATCATCATAAGCTGTAAATAAAAATTTCTGCTTCCCATCGGGCCACCAGCCTTTATGTAAACCTTCCTTTTTGCCGTTAATATAAAAACGTTCTTCCTGCAACTGGTGGTTAGGATACCATTTTTTTTGCATGCCCTCTTCTACCCCGTTAAAATAAGATTGCTTTACTGCTGTATCGCCATTTGGATAAAGCGTAAACCGGTAGCCAGTAAAGAATTTATCTTTATAAAAAATAGTGTCCTGGTGTTTTGAAAAATATTTATCCAATTCATTCAGGTATAAAAGTGGAACTGTTTTGGCAATTTTTATTTCTGGTATCACTGCAACTTCTGTTTTTTTATCATTGCATGAAATCAGTGATAACAGCAAGATGAAACTACAGAAAGCCTTTTGTTTTATAGTAAGAGATAAAAAAATGGCGTCGCACAGCCTAATAAGTTTCCTGATGTACAAGTGTGTCCTTCGTTCCTCAGGATAAACTGTGCCAATGAAGTTTAATAGCATTACAAAAGCCGGGTTAATAAAAAATTACTGTATCACTGTTCCTGCTGTTCCATAAAATCCGTTTCCGTTAAGGTATGGCGCAGCCGTTGTAAAATGATAATGATAAATGCCGGCAGGATAATCAACCGTTACATGTGTATGGCCATGATAAACATCTAAGCCTGTTGGGTCGCTTCCGTTTGTTTCTTTAGGCCCGTAAACCGGAAAACCATCCAGCAGAAAGCCCATTAACGAAGAGGAAGTGGCTTTAACAGTAGTCAGGTATTTTGGCTCAACGTGGTAGTGGTACATACCCGACATCTGCGGATGTGCCCACCATTGATCAAAACTATTGATCTCGTTGGTAAGTGGCGAACCACCTGCAGCATATTGGTTAAAAAATGGTACTCCATTAATTGCAACACCAATTACACCCCCGGGTGTTGCGGCATGTGTTGCTGCCACAACAGGATTTACTGGTATAGTAAGTGTTATGTTTTGTGTAGAGATAGTATTGGGATTCTTTACAAAAGTTACCCCGCCAAAAGTTGTTCCGCTAAAGTTTTCGTACAGCGGATTTGTAGTTGGGTAGTAAATACTTTTATGATCGGGTAAGGCATTACATTTGATAGTTACCCAGGTACCATCAAAAGTAATACTGGTTGCCCCATAAATTTTATTGTAAACAGCAGGCAATGTTGGTCCGCCACCTGAACTGTTCACAGTTAAACTAAGCGTACAACTTTGTCCGCCAAAACTGATGGCAAAATTTGCTGTGCCAACTGCCGAGGGCGTACCACTTACATTGTATGAAAGGTTACCGTTACCGCTTGCCAATGTGCCTGCCATTAATGTTGCTGTTAAACCGGTTACTCCTGTTGAAGCAATGGCAGTACCGGCTGTATATGCTACTGCGTTGCCTCCGCTGTAAGGAACAGTTCCGGTAGCGGAATAAGCGGTACCAGCTGAAGCTGTTGCAGAAAATGAGCCACTGGCACAGGCCAAAGCCGAAATGCTTGCATTTGATGGCCCGGTTCCTCCAGTGTCTGTTGTTGATTTTTTACATTGAATAAAAACAACTGTCAATATTAATAATAATGCATTAGCAAAAATTTTATTCATCATCATGTTATATTTTTTTAGTTAGAAGCTTTTTATCTTTAAAACCTTCGGTTAAATTTCAATATTATTTTAAAAAATTAAAAAGGGGTACTCCATTTCCTGTCGGTATAAACATTACTTCCCGACAAAGTTTTTAAAAATGCTATTAAAGCATTAACCTCAGCACCGGTAAAATTTAAACGCTGGCCAAAACCATTAGGCCTGAGTCTTGGATCAAGATTGGTATTGCCGGGAGCTAAATTAATTGTTCCGTAATGGCCTATTGCATTTTGAAGGGTAAGTAAATTACCGGTATGCATTAAAGGGCCGTTTTCTATACCCGCTGTGTTTGTAACATCCCTTAGGCTTGGCGCTCTTGTAAGAGTGATATCAATGCCTGAACCAGCAATTGTACCAATGATTCCATTGTTTCGGGTATTTGGGTCAATATCAAATTCGGGTGCGTTATGGCAAGCATTACAACCAACTCCGCCACTAATGCGGTTTCCAACCGGATCAAAAACCGGAGGAGCTAAAAAAAGCTGTTTGCCCTGGTTTTCTTGTGCCGTAAAATTTGGAAAGGGTTGGCCATCGTTTGCAACCACTGCCCGGCCTGCATCATATTTACTGTCGAAAGATTGAATGCTGCGTACAAATTGAGCCAGGCATTCCTGCATCCGTGCTTCTGTAACGGTTATATCTCCATAAACAAATTTAAAAAGTTCATTGTAATAATTTATTCCCTGCAGTTTGGTTAAAAGATTAGAAAGTCCCGGTCTTCCACTCAGTCCGCTGAAACCCATTTCCGCATGATCCTGTATTGGTTTGGTGGTTTGTATTTCCAAAGTTGCAGCCCTTTCATCCCAAAAGAATTTTGTTTCCACCGCAAAACGGGCATTAACTAAACGCATGGAATGCCTGCCTGTTAATCCGCCAGCAACGCCTTTACTGGCAATGGCAGTATCGCTGAAAGCAAATTGCTGCTTATGGCAACTGCCACAGGAGATCGAATTGTCAATACTCAAGTTCTTATCGTAAAATAAAACCCTGCCTAATGTTGCTTTTGCATTGGTTATGGGATTAGCTCCTGTGTTATCCTTATTGATATATGCAGGCTTACCCTGGTTGGCATAATTGGAAAGGTTATTTGGATCTATATTGTTGCCAAACGCCACTTTAATAGCGGCATAGGGATCTACAACAACTGGAGCAGTAGTTATAACTGCATCATTCTTTGAACAGCTTACTGCAATCACAAGTAAAGAGAAGATAGATCCAAAAATAATTTGTAATCTCGTCATAGCTGGTCTTATTAGTTGGTGGTTAAGCAATTATCCGGTCAACGAAGTTGAGGCTTGGACAATTGGTATTTAAAATGGTTTAATGGGTACTAAAATTCATTTAATGTGGCGGCCCTCCTGCATGTTCCATACCTGGAGGCGGGCCCGGGCGCCGGGGTTGCCCCATACGCCTTAAAGCTTCCTGTATGATGTTATCAAATTTTTCCTGCTGCGCAGGACTGCATATGGCCCTCAGCTTTTGAAAATGCCGGAATGTAAATTCATCCAGTTGCTGATCGGACGCGGCAGCCCTGCTGCTGTAAACATGTACTTCCGAATCTGAAACTGCAGGCTTCTTTAAAAGTTCAAACAATGCCTCTTTTGCTTTTCTTTGAATACTGTCCCTGATCTTTCTAACGCCTGCCTGGTGTTCATCCCTTAATTTTTTATAAGTCTCCTGCTGGGAATTGTCTAAGTTCAATTCGTGGGTAAGAAATTCGAATACCTGACCCGGGGGCGCAGCAATTCTGTTTACAGCCCTATCCCCACGACTTTTGTTTGTCCACAGCATGGCAAGTGTAACTATATTGGCAGTTAACAACAGTAATGTTATTATAAAGAGCAAACGGTTATTTGTAAAATTATTCATACTGTACATTTTTATTCATAAACAGATCCGCCTTGCATGTCGTATGCGTTTAAAAAGGATTCTATGCCCACAGGCTTGCCTTGCCTTGCCGTTGAATTTTGTTTCGTCTTATTCATTTCCAACAGTGAAAAAACATTTACGATCAAAAAAACAGAGAGTATGGCAGCAATAAATGCCGGACGAAGCACAGGAAAAACCCTTTTCTCTTCAACAGCCTCCATTTTACTAACTAACCTGGTATAAAAGAAATCAGGCGCTGTTGCTTTGCCAATACTATCCAGACTACCCATTATTTTGTTTACCCGCTCATTTAATAATTTATTTTTCATGATCTTATTTTGCCTGTTATTAGTTTAGATGCCATTCTTATTAAAACCCTGCGCTAAGGCGGCGAATTATTTAATTTTTTCCGGAGATTTTGTTTTGCCCGTTGTAATAAAGAGTCAACAGCCGATTCTGTGCTGTCTAAAATAGCTGCAATTTCCCTGTAACTCAGGTCTTCTACCTTATTTAAAACAAAAGCTGTGCGCTGGTTTTCGGGCAATTGGTCAATCATTTTAAAAAGAAAGGCCGCATCTTCCTTGTTTTCCTGCAATACACCGGGGTGATTAAAATCTTCGGGTTCGTAAACAGGTAAATTATTATCGCCAAATAGCGTGTTTAAAAAGCCAAACCGTTTTTTTCTTTTTTTGCTACGCAGATGATCAAGTGATTTGGTTACCGTGATGCGGTAAATCCAGGTTGACAAAAGAGACTCGCCTTTAAAATTTTGTATGGAACGGAATACCTGTATAAAAACTTCCTGGGCAACATCTTCCGCTTCGGTATGATGTTGCAGTAAACCAAGCGCTGTATTGAATACCTTATCCTGGAACCGGATCACCAGTTCCTTAAATGCAGATTCCTCTCCATGGCGGAGGCCAAAAAGTAATTCCTGTTCTGTCAAAGGTGGATGCGGTTTAAGATTAGACGATGGAAAATAGTAATTCCTTCGCTCATTCAACCGCTTTGTTGAAAGTTTTTATAAACCGGGTTACTGAACTATTAAATTGTACCGCTTCATTAAAGAGGAACTGGTGTTCAATCGGTATTACATAAATAGGGAAGTCTTTCAGTTCCTGCTGAAATTTCTCCAGCCTTACTGCATCTTTCTCTGTTGTTAAAACAATTTTCTTTTCAGAACTTATTTTTTCAAAATGCTGTATAATGTCCCTCAGATCGTTGCTATGAAAAATATGGTGATCAGGAAACCGCAGCATATCATAACTGTCGGCATGCTTTTCCAGGTGCTTCTTTAATGGCGCTGGGTTTGCAATACCGCAAACCAGTAAAATGCCATGTTCTGCTGTAAAATCAAACGCTTCCTTTGTTATAAGTTGGTAAGGTTGTCCGTAAACTATGCTGGTAAAAAAAAGGGATTGATGCGGGGCTGTATCAATTTCAGCAATAATAGATAGTTTCTCCGATTCAGACAGATCTTCTTTGCATTTGGTTACAATAATGATATCTGCCCTTTTGCTGCTGCTCCTTACATCCCGAAGATCGCCGGCCGGCAAAATAAGATCACGGGTGTACAGGTTTGCGTAGTCAGTTAATAAAATATTAAGGCCTGCCCTTACCTGCCGGTGCTGAAAAGCATCATCCAGGATAATCACTTCAGTTTCGGGGCACTCATGAAGTAACTGGGGTATGGCCACTATCCTTTCTTCGCCCACGGCAACCGTTACGTCAGGAAATTTTTGATGGAACTGCATCGGTTCATCACCGATCTCCAATGCAGTAGTGCCTTCACCGGCAATGGCAAAACCAACAGTCTTTCTTTTATAACCCCGGCTTAGCGTAGCCGTTCTATGGTCTTTTTGTAAAAGGCGGATCAGGTATTCTGTCATGGGTGTTTTCCCGGTACCTCCCGTTGCTAAATTACCAACACAGATAAGTGGGAAATTGAATGAGGCAGATTTTAAAATATTCTTATCGTATAGTTTATTACGCAGCCAGATGATCGCACCATAGATCCAGGTTATCGGTAAAAAAAGATATCTGAAGCTTTTTAATAACAAAGTTTATTGGTTTTTTTTGTTTAAAGGTTTAGTGGTTCTGAAGTCTGCTCTTGTCAGCATTCACGATTCACCACTCACCATTCACGCCTCACGGCTGAATAAAGATAGAAAAGATAGTGCTGCCGTAATTGCGTTCTGTTTTATAGTGTGCAAACTTTTTATAGTTGTTACGGGGCGTATGCTCAAGTACCAACCATCCACCGGGTTTTAAAATTTTGTGTTCAAATATTTTTAAAGGAAGATCATCTATGGTTGCCAATGCATATGGTGGGCCTGCAAATATAAAATCGTATTGCAGGTTGCTGCTTTCAATAAAACGGAACACATCAGATTTTACTACGTTAAAATTCTCAAACTGCAGTTCACCCGATGTTTTCTTTATAAAATCGTACATCTTATTGTCTTTCTCCACAATGGTGATATCGGGCGCTCCCCTGCTCGCCAGTTCGTAACTGATGCAGCCGGTGCCACCAAAAAGG
>JBBSKH010000147.1:0-7439 GCA_038256495.1 Chitinophagales bacterium | reverse complement strand
GCCTGCAGGTGCGTCTTCAGACCCAATGGTACTGTTAAGTGGAGGAGCAGGCAAATACGGTTTATGGGCAGGAGATGCGAACAAGAGTGGTAGTGTGAATGCTACTGACGTTTCAGCCATAAAACTTGCAGTAGCCTCGTCTGCTACAGGTTATCTATATACTGATGTAAATCTTACAAACTCTATTAATGCTACTGATGTTAGTCTTACCAAGCTAACAATAGCAGCTTCAGGCTCAGGTAGTGGAAACGGATCGGTAGCAAGCCCTTCCGGCAGACCTATAGCTCCAATTACAACCAATATACCTGATCCAATAGTTGAATAATATAAAACGATAAAGAAAAAAGTTATGAAAACAAATTTTATAAAAATCTATGTTGCTTTAGCTGTTTTAATAGCAATGGGCATTTCTAATACAACATTAGCGCAAACCTGCGAATGGAGATTAGTTGAACCGACTTTTGACCCTACAGATCCCGATGGAGCCGGCCCCGCAACAGGCAGTGCTACTTTCAAATTGCAGGTACACACAGTTTCAGGTACTGTGCCGAATGTAAATGCTATATCAATTGGCTTCAGCTACCAGTCGTCAAAAGCAATGATACCTAATGCGCCAGCAGGTCCAGGATGCCCTTCAACTGTTTCTAACCCTCAAAATGTTATTGTTTCAACCTTTTTTACCAGCGGTGGATTTAGCTATACAACAGTTAACCAGTGTGGTCTGGCTGACCAGGTTGCAGGTGGACAAGCTATGACCAATAGGGCTGTGGGAACTATGGATGGCACAAGTGTAACACTTACTACTACCTGGCAGGATATGTTCACAGTAACATTGTGGACACTTGGTAACTCATTTCCGCAGGGTGGATATGTTGCGCTTAATTCAGGTGAAGGTGGTAGCCCGGCTCCATTCAATAGTTATGCAATATCGGATGAACAGGCAAATGGCTATGTAACTAATTCTCTCACATTTGATACTCCTCTTGCCTTAGGCGGTACTGTTCCCGTCCTCTTCACCAAGTTCGGTGCACAGTGTAGCAGCAACGGAACCTTAGTTAGCTGGGCTACTGCACAAGAAGCAAACAGTAGTAAGTTTGAAATTGAAAGAAGCCTTAACGGAACCGACTGGAAAACTGTTGCAACGGTAGCTGCGGCAGGCAATAGCAGTGCAGAGCGTAATTACCAGCAGTTAGATCTTAATGGTGGTACTGCCTTTTACAGGATAAAGCAGGTTGATAAAAATGGCAGCTTCATCTATACTGGTACTGAAAGAACCAATTGCGTTGTGAAGAGCATCACAAGCGTTATTTACCCCGTTCCGGCAAGAGATATATTAACGGTGGTCATAAAATCAGACCGTGATATTAACACACGCCTGTTAGTTTTCGATATTACTGGAAAAGTAGTTAAAGAGGTACGTGCAGCAGTATTAAACGGCAACAATACGTTTAGGGTAAACCTGATGGGATTGACCTCCGGCGATTATATTATTAAGAGCAGCGATCCTACCATTGACCTGAACAAAGTATTTACGATAGCAAGATAATACCAACCTTCTTTTATACACCAAAAAAGCCCTGCTTATAAAGCGGGGCTTTTTTTAATTACTCTTTACCCATCATTACAAGACAAAAAAAATCCCGCTATTGCGGGGTTTAACTTTCAATCTATTTGAGGGAAACTAGGCACCAAGGTAACTGCGAAGCAACTTACACCTTGAGGTGGTTCTGAGTTTCGTTATAGCCTTATCTTTTATCTGCCTTACCCTTTCTCTGGTTAAACTAAAACGCTCGCCTATGTCTTCAAGGCTCAATGGGTGGTCAATACCCAGCCCAAAAAAGTACCTTATCACTTCTTTCTGCCTTTCGGTTAAAGTGCTTAGCGAACGTTCAATTTCTGTATTTAGGGAGGCTTTCACCGCTAGTGCATCGTCGGTACCCAAAGCATCCCTGTTCACAAGCACATCAATCAATGTACTGTCTTCTCCATCTGCCAATGGCTGATCCATACTTACATGCCTTGCAGAAACTCCCAGGGTAGCTGCTACTTCTTCCGCATCAATGTCTAACAAAAACGCCAGTTCTTCAGGAGTTGGTTCTCGTTCAAACTCCTGCTCTAACTGGGAGTAAGCTTTGCTTATGCGATTGGTTAACCCAACTTTGTTAAGCGGCAGTCGTACGATCCGTGATTGTTCGGCCAATGCTTGAAGGATGCTTTGCCTGATCCACCAGACAGCGTAAGAAATAAACTTAAAACCCCTTGTTTCATCAAAACGCTGTGCAGCCTTAATAAGGCCAAGGTTACCCTCGTTTATAAGGTCTGGCAATGTTAAGCCCTGGTTTTGGTACTGCTTGGCTACAGATACTACAAAGCGTAAGTTAGCCTTCGTAAGTTTCTCCAGTGCAGCCTGGTCTCCCTTCTTTATTAAAATGGCTAACTTAACTTCCTCTTCAGGACTTATAAGTTCAACTTTTCCAATCTCCTGCAAATACTTTTCCAGGCTCTGACTTTCCCGGTTGGTAATTGATTTTGTTATTTTCAGCTGGCGCATACTCATAAAAATCTATTTTAAGTAGTTAAAGAATTGGCATCACGAGGAAAATTGAAACTTTATAGAGAGATTGTTGTTTATTACCGTAATTTAAACTAATTATTGTATTCAAAAAAAAGAAATAGCTATTTCTTTTAAAATAACAAGCGTTTTATTTTGCCAGGTTAATTATTTTCCTATAATTGCAGGGTACAAGTATTTTCAAAATATCGTAATGAGTAAAAAAATTTTATACACACTTGAATATCCCGTGAGATGCTCACCTGGAATTTTATATGAGTTTTTGAGCACACCTGCGGGGCTACAGGAATGGTTTGCAGATAAAGTAGATGAAAGGGATGGTGTATTTACTTTTGGCTGGAACGGAACAGAAGAAAAAGCAGATTTGGTTGAAAAAGAAGAGGCGAAATTTATCCGTTTCCATTGGATCACTTCGCATAAAGATGAGTACTTTGAGTTTTCTATAGACAAGTCTGAAGTTACCAACCAAACGATTCTTGTGGTGAAGGATTTTGCTGAGAAAAAAGAAATTAAAGACCAAAGCCAGTTATGGGAATACCAGGTGAAAGACCTGTTTCATCGCATTGGTAATTAAGATAGTTCCTTTAGCAATAACATTAGTCTCTTATAAGCAACCGATAAATGGCTGCTTACATTATTCCATTCTTTAAGATCGATCTTTACAGCCAGCTTTATAAAAGAGTTGGGCGTAATGATTTGTTTTAATCTCTTTACGTCGCAATCCTGCACCGATACGTAATTATCCGGTTCAAAATGATGATGCCAGGCATTGCCGTTAACACAAATGAATAGCCCGGCCTGCTGCCTGCTTAAATGCTCCGCTGTCAATTTCTGCAATAGCTCTTTGTAGCTTCCAGACAAAAGTATCGTAACACTTATAAAATTCCCCCACCAAAACATCGTTCGCAATGCAAACACATTTACTTTCCCGAATACTGCCGGGTAATCCAGCGTTACCCATGGAAGTCCACGATAGTTTTCGCCACGGGAAATTTTTGGTACAGCCGCCAATAATTCAGGTGGCAACACATATCCCGATGCTTCAATTTGCTGCTGTATTACCGGTACCTGTTCATTAAATAAATGGAAGACAGTTGCAATTATTTGTTGTTTAGTTAAAATCCATTTAGTATCCTGTACTATTTCCAGTTCCCGCTCAGAAAGCATTATTTTTGTTTCCTCCTTCATATTGAAAAGTTAGGCAAAAAAACTTTCTTCCGAAGGTTGTTATCAGAAGCAAATGATCAAAAAACTAGACAAGCTTATTCTAAAGGCTTTTATAGGCCCCTTTATAGCTACTTTCTTCATCGCATTTTTTATGCTGATGATGCAAACGCTTTGGAAATACATTGACGATCTTGTAGGCAAGGGACTTGACTTTGTAACAATCGGCCAGTTCCTGTGGTATGCAAGTGCCTCGCTGCTCACACTGGCAATGCCTATTGCCATCCTGATATCTTCCATTATGACCTTTGGTAACCTGGGGGAGAGTTTTGAGCTGGTGGCTATTAAATCAGCCGGCATTTCATTGTTGCGTTTTATGCGGCCCCTAATGTTTTTTACTTTGCTACTGTGTGGCATCACGTTTATGTTTGCCAATTACGTTATCCCTTATGCTAACCTTAAATTTAAAACCCTTTACTCTGATATATTTTTTAAGAAACCTGCTTTCGACCTTAGGGAAGGTGTATTCTTTACTTACATACCTGGCTATGCCATAAGAGTAGGTCATAAGGACCCTGATGGTAAAACCATTTATAACGTAGTGATATACGAACAGAACAATGCTTTGCAGGACAATGCCATTATTGCTGAAAAAGGCGTAATGAAAACTTCGGAGGATAAGAATTTTCTTGAATTTAATCTTGAAAACGGCTTTCGCTACCAGGAAAGGGGAAATTTTAATGATACGGCTACTGAGTACATCCGGCTGGGTTTTAAGGAATTTAAAAAATTATTTGATCTAAGTGTGCTTCAAAAACAAAACACCAGCGACAGCGTATTCAGGAACAACCACCAGATGCTGAGTGCAAGACAACTTTCTAAAAACATAGATTCGTTGCAGAAGCTGGACGACAGCATCTCTAAACGAATGTCGCAAACGGTAGATGCAATCATGCATTATACAAACGTAAAAGACAGTTTGCTTGCGGTGGCAGGTACAGGATTCCTGGACAGCACCGGTGGTAAAATATTCCCTGACTCAATGCGTTCATTGTTGCACGACAGAGCGATTGGGGTAGCCAACAACATACAGAATACGATACAGTTTGGCAGTTACGATTCGGAAAGCCGGAGCGGTAATATCAGGTTAACTAAAATTGAATGGCATCGGAAGTTTTCATTTTCAGTGGCCTGTCTTGTACTATTTTTTATTGGTGCCCCCCTGGGCTCTATTATTCGTAAAGGAGGAATGGGTATGCCATTGGTGGTAGCCATTATCTTCTTCCTCCTATTTCACCTGTTGGGTATGTTTGGAGAAAAATTTGTAAAAGAACAATTACTTGATCCCTCCATAGGTATGTGGCTTGCGGTAATAACGCTTACGCCTGTTGGCATATTCCTGACGTATAAAGCTATGCACGATTCCCAGTTATTCAGCAAAGAATTTTATACCCGTGCCTACAAGAAATTAAAATATTTTACCGCAGGATTAAAATCTAAAAAAACGGCAACGAGCCCTGTTGATGCCAACCAGGACATTGTTTACTAAGCAGCTAAAAATATTACAGCAAAAGCGTTCCTTCTATTTCCTTCTTGCAGGAACCATCATCATGATGCTGGCGATGTATTGTAGTGGCAAACCATTACAAACTGCTGAAACGCCTGCTGGTATTGTAGCGCTGGAACTTGCCCCAACTAAAGCTAAAGCAGAAAGTATTCTTTCCTCATGGAGAAACGCATCTGCAGCAAACTACAATATTGTTACCAGCGCTAAGATGAATACATGGTTCGATTTTATCTTTCTCTTTTTTTACAGTTGTTTTCTTTGCAGTTGTTTGCTGTTGCTAGCTGCCCGGTTACACAATAAAATTGGGCATGTGTTAAAGCTGGCTGCCCCCGTAATATTGTTTGCCGGCTTAATGGATATTTTTGAGAATGCAGGAATGTTATTAACCCTGGGTGGGTCTAGTAACGATATAGTTGTGGGTATAACTTTTACCTGCGCTCTTATTAAGTGGATCATCGTACTGGCAACCCTGTTGCTGCTGATATATGCCAGCCTCTTGTACATTGTTTCTATAAAACACAAACAGCCATAATTGACTCAGCCTTTGCAGGGTAACATTCTGGTAAAAGAAAATGAATGAAACCGTACAAAGGCTGATAAATTGACAAGCAATCGTGACGCAAATTTAATGGAGCAAACCTGAAATTTCAAATTAAATACCACAATTTTTTCATAATAAGATCACATATATTTTTGGCAGTTAAGCATTCAAAAAAGTATATATTCGTACCCCTCCATTTTTATCATTCAAAAATAAATATTCAGTATGCAGGTTTGGAAAGATTACCAGGAAAAGAATAAAGACAGGTTTTTAAACGAGTTACTTGAATTATTAAGAATACCCAGCATCAGCGCTAAAAAAGAGCATAAAAGCGATATGAACCGCTGTGCTGATATGGTGAAACAGCGACTACTGGAAGCGGGTGCCGACAAGGTAGAAATATACCCAACTGACGGACACCCGATAGTGTATGGTGAAAAGATAATTGACCCTTCAAAACCAACCATATTGGTTTACGGGCATTATGACGTGCAGCCGGCAGAACCCCTCGATCTTTGGAAAAGCGGACCATTTGATCCTGTAATAATTGATGGTAAAATTTTTGCCCGTGGCGCATGCGATGATAAAGGCCAGTTTTACATGCACGTTAAAGCCCTGGAAACCTTAACACAGACTGATACGCTGGAAAACAATATCAAATTTTGTATTGAAGGAGAGGAAGAAATAGGCTCGCCCAACCTGGGCAAATTTGTTGCTTCGCATAAGGAGTTATTAAAGGCCGATTGTGTATTAATAAGCGATACCGCTATGCTGAGCCTGTTTACCCCAAGTATGGATATTGGTGTAAGAGGCCTGAGCTACATCGAGGTGGAAGTAACTGGACCAAACCGTGATTTACACAGCGGGGTGTATGGTGGTGCCGTGGCCAACCCTATCACCATTCTTGCAAAAATGATCGCATCCTTACATGATGAGAACAATCGTATTAGCATACCAGGATTTTACGATGATGTGGTTATTGCAACCGAAGAAGAAAGAGCATTGATGGCTAAAGCACCTTATGATGAAGCTGCCTATAGAAATGACCTTGGGGTAAAAGAATTGTGGGGTGAAAAAGGATACTCTACCAACGAAAGAACAGGCATACGTCCTACCATTGAGTTAAACGGCATTTGGGGCGGATATACCGGTGAAGGTGCCAAGACCGTTTTACCATCCAAAGCATTTGCAAAAATTTCAGCCCGGTTAGTGCCAAACCAGCATTCCGATAAAATAGCGGATTTGCTGATCAACCACCTGAAGCAAATTGCACCGGATAATGTAACGGTGATAGCTACCCTGCACCATGGCGGCGAACCCTATATGACACCTATGGACAGTAAAGGCTACCAGGCCGCGGCAAAGGCAATGGAAACAACTTTTGGAAAATTGCCCATACCGGTTAGAGGCGGCGGCAGTATACCAATTTGTGCATTGTTTGAAAAGGAACTGGGTATTAAAATTGTATTCCTCGGTTTTGGCTTAGACAGCGACAACTTACATAGCCCAAATGAAAAATTTGATGTGGCCAATTTTTATAAAGGCATTGAAACAATCCCTTACTTCCATAAGTATTTTACGGAGATGAGTTAATT
>JBBSKH010000146.1:0-7505 GCA_038256495.1 Chitinophagales bacterium | reverse complement strand
GCAAAAAGATTCAATGTAATGTTGATTGATGGGCGGTAAAGATAACAACAATCCCCGCAACGCAATTTTATACCAACAGCAGCAATTATGGCACAATTCTTATGCTATTAGTGTAAACAACTATTCATGAAATATCTAATCATTCTTTCTGTAATATTTTTTTCCTGCACGCAACAGGAAAAAAATTCCGAAACTATCAGGACGGACGCTACTACAATTGTAACTACACCTGCAGACACAACACCGGTGGTAGCAAGTACTTGTTATCTGCAGGTGCTTAAGCGGGATACGATGGTGGCATCCATCATGCAAAGCGATGATGTAATAACGGGTAAACTAAGTTTTGATAACTTTGAAAAAGACGGCAGCAGCGGCCCCATTCAAGGAAAATTAGCCGATGGCATCATTAAAGCATGGTACAGCTTCCAGAGTGAAGGCATGCAAAGTGTAATGGAGGTTTGGCTAAAAATGGGTGATAGTACTTTAACAAGGGGATACGGACCTGTTAAGATGAAAGGCGATACCAGTTATTTTGCGGACCCATCAGCCGTTAAATTTGAAAATAACCAGCAGATGAAACAAATTGATTGTGCAGCAGTGCCTGTTAAATACCAATAAAAAAAATAGTATGTCCAGAACTTCTTCTTCTATGCCCGACCTGGGAACAACGGCACCAGGATTTTCATTGACAGATACTGTATCCGGCGAATTCCGTTCGCTGGATGACCTTGTCGGGGATATGGGTACCGTGGTAATGTTCATTTGCAACCACTGCCCTTTTGTGTTGCATGTAAATAAGGAGCTGGTGCAGTTGGCCAATGATTATACCGATAAAGGAATTGGCTTTGTTGCCATCAGTGCAAATGATGCTATCACACATCCTGAAGATGGCCCGGAAAAAATGAAAGAACAGGCGGCAGCAATGCAATATCCTTTTCCTTATCTCTACGACAAATCGCAGGATGTTGCCAAAGATTTTAAGGCAGCCTGCACACCTGATTTCTTCGTTTATAACTCAGCGTTAGAGCTGGTGTATCGTGGGCAACTGGATGGCTCCCGCCCTGGCAACGATATACCCGTTACTGGTAAAGACCTGCGGGCAGCGCTGGATGCATTGCTGAAAGGCAGACCGATGCCTACAGATCAGTATCCGAGCATCGGTTGCAATATAAAATGGCGGGATTAATTTTTTGCCGGTATCCGCTGCAATGTTTCTAATAAAAAATCCCAGAATTTTTGTACAGAACTAATCTGTGCTTTTTCATCCGGAGAATGAGCGCCCCTGATATTTGGCCCGAAGGAGATCATCTGCATATCGGGGTAATGGGTACCAAGTATGCCACATTCTAAACCAGCATGCACGGCATTTACTTTAGGCGACTCCTCAAATTTTTCTTCGTACAAATCCCGCATTAGTTTTACGATTGGTGCCGAAGGCGCCGGTGTCCAGCCGGGGTAAGTGCCGCCAAAGGTTCCTTTGCAACCTGCCAGTTCAAACAGGTAGCAGATCGTTTTTGCAAGATCCATTTTTTCAGTCTCCACCGAACTGCGTGTTAAACAAAGTATGGTTACTTCTCCTTTTGCTACCAGCACCCTTGCAAGGTTGTTGGAAGTTTGCACCAGTCCATCAATATCCGCACTCATCCGGTAAATACCATTAGGGCATGCTGCAATGCTGCGTAATAGCTGCTGCTGCACATCTTCGGGCAACAGGCTTTCTGCCGCTGCTGTTTGCTCCACCACTATTTTCAACGAAGGATCTGTGCTTTTGTGTTCTGCCTGAAGTATGGCTTCCTGCGTTTGCAGGAAAGCTTTTAATTCATTTTCGTTTGCAACGGGTACGGCAATGATGCTGAAAGATTCCCTTGGTATGGCATTGCGTAATCCGCCGCCATTAATTTCGGCCACACGAACGCCGAATGCCTCAGCACCCAGCAAAATGCGGTTCATCAGTTTATTGGCATTGGCCCTTCCTTTTGTAATATCCATTCCGGAATGCCCGCCTGTTAATCCTTTCACCGTGATGCCCAGGAATACCAAACCATCTTCGGCAGGGGTTTCTGCTTTGTATGTTCGCCCTGCAGTTACATCAATACCACCGGCGCAGCCTATGGTTAATTCATCATCATCTTCTGTATCCAGGTTTAGCATAATGGCTGCATCCAGTAAACCTCCTTTCAATCCAAGAGCGCCCGTCATGCCTGTTTCTTCATCAATGGTGAACAGGGCTTCCAGCGCAGGATGCGGAATATCAGTAGATGCCAGCAGCCCCATGATAGTTGCCACGCCAATACCATTATCAGCGCCCAGCGTAGTCCCTTTGGCCTTTACCCAATCTCCATCCACATACATGTTGATCCCTTCGGTAGCAAAATCAAAATCAGTATCCGCATTTTTCTGGTGCACCATATCAAGGTGACTTTGCAGGCAAACGGTTTGCTTATTTTCCATTCCGGTTGTTGCCGGTTTCTTTATAATAACATTACCCACATCATCCTTCATGGTTTCTAACTGAAGGCTTTTGCCAAAGTCCATCATAAAAGCTATTACCGCTTCTTCTTTTTTAGAAGCACGTGGTATGGCGTTTAATGCGGCGAAGTTTTTCCAGATTGCAGCGGGTGCTAATTCACTTATTGTTGTACTCATTACTTATTTAATTTTTTTGGACCACAAACAAGTCCGGTGTTATTCGTTGTAAGTTTGGATGCAAAGCTACTGGTTTAATCAAGGCGGTCAAGTGCTTTTACCTGTTTGATGTAAGCCTTTGGTATCAACATGTTTTGTATGGCCGCACCCATGTGAAGTTTTCTTGCCAGTTTATAAACCGGCACCACCGGCCTTAGCCAGTTGGCATTGCTGAAACCACAGAGTTCCCTGATACGAGGCGTTATCACCAGCTTCTGCGCTTCTACCAGCAAACGAAATCTTATTGAACCAAGGTGCTTTCTATATTGCTTGTACAGGTCTATACTGTAATTTGTTTTTTCATAATCGGTTTGCAATTGCTGCCGGTGCATGGCCAATGCATCGCTGAAATTATCGGGCAGGTCGGCCAATTTCATGCGGGTACCTACCCGGTAAAAAACATTATAGATATCTTCTTTTTCTGCATCGGAAAGTTTGCGGTACAATAGCTCATAAGAGTCGATGGAAAAAAATACCAGCATAAACAATACATCCCGGTATGCCCAGTCTGGTATAACTGCCTTGCGGCTTTCTTCCACAGCAGCATGAATAGCTGTTATCTTATCAATGGCTGCCAGGGCCTGTTCTTCTTCTGCAAATATGATTTGTTTGGCATACGCTACGGTACTGAACAAACGACCCAGCGGATCGGCAGGTAGTTTACCCGTAAAGTATAACCAGTCTACCGCTTTGTTTAATGCAAACTCTGCTGCTGCACCTGCAAAAATAAATAGTATGCTGTCTGCATTGCCCCAAATGCGCCGCACGATATTACCGGGCGGAACAAAATAACGAATTTGGGTTTGCAGTTGCATATTATGTTACTTTATTTATCTCCCGTAAACGGGAATTGCTGCACAAAGTTACATCCTTCATTTGTTGGATAAAGCCAAACAGTGCATTTGTAATGTTAATGGTTACAAATGCAAATAATATTTTTAGAAAATTATTTTAAAATAAATGTAAAGGCTGATGATTATATTGTTATAACGCAGCTATGCAAACAGCAAGACTCTCTTTCCATTCCGGAATTTTAATCCCAAATGTTTTGGAGATTGTAGCGGTATCTAAAGCTGAATATGCCGGGCGCTTTGCCGGTGTTGGATAATTCGAAGTATGGATGGCATTTACAATGCATTGCTGTTGCGCCAACTCACGGATGGCGAGTGCAAACTGGTGCCAGTTGATTACACCTTTGTTACAGTAATGATAAATGCCAGGTGTAAATTTCTTACCGTCGATGATGGTCATCACCGCTGCTGCAAGGTCAGCCGCATAAGTGGGGCAACCATATTGATCGGCCACCACACCGATACTTTCTCTTTCGGCCATTAACCGCAGCATTGTTTTTACAAAGTTCTTTCCAAAACGACTATACACCCATGATGTACGGATGATGATGGACTCCGGATTATTTTTAATTGCCGCCTGTTCGCCCATTAATTTTGTTTGCCCGTAAAAGTTTACAGGATCCGTTGAGTGGGTTTCTTTGTAGGGTTCCGCGGCATTGCCGTTAAATACATAGTCTGTACTGAAATGAACAAACAACGCTCCCTTGTTTTTGCAGCATGCTGCAATGTTACCCACGGCAGTTGCATTAATACTGATAGCTGACGCCTGTTCTTCTTCGGCTTTATCTACAGCAGTATAAGCCGCACAGTTAATGCAGGCGTCCACTTCATGCTCTTCAAAATATGCTGCAACTGCAGCTTTATCATCAATAGATAATTCCTCTCTTGCAACAAATAAAAAACGGTATTGTGGAAAAGCGGGTGCCAATTGGCGGAGTTCCATACCAAGCTGCCCGTTTGCACCTGTTACCAATATATTTTTAATTGTATTCACCAACTGTGCTGTTTAAAATTTCAAGGATACTGAAAGTTGTGATTGCTCTCTGCAAACGCAGGGTATTTGGTATCCTTTTCTGATATCAACTGTTTATCTTCCGGAACCTGCCAATGAATGCCAAGAGCAGGATCATTGAACAAAATACCGGCTTCTGCTTCCTTGTTATAAAATGCATCGCACTTGTAAAACACTTCGCAGGTATCGCTAATGACCGAATAGCCATGTGCAAACCCTTTGGGCACCAGCAACTGCCGTTTATTTTCTGCAGAAAGTTCAATGGCAAATGTTTTTCCAAAAGTTGTAGATCCCTTACGAAGATCAACGACGGCATCAATGATAGCGCCACTTAACACCCTTATCAATTTTGTTTGGGCATGAGGTGCCAGTTGGTAGTGCAACCCTCTTACAACGCCGTAAGATGACTTAGCCTGGTTGTCCTGCACAAAACGAATATCAATACCTGCAGCTTTGCAAACCTGCTCGTTGTAGCTTTCAAAAAAATAGCCACGGCTGTCTTCAAACACTTTAGGGTCAAAAATCATCAACCCGTGAAATTCTGTTTCTGTAAAAGGCATTGTATCTGTTTCTTATTAATTGAACTGATTGTTTGTTAGCTGGTATAAATATCTCTAAAATATTCGATTGTTTCTACCAGGCCATCTTCAAATTTTTTGGTAGGTTGGTAACCAAGCAGGGAAGTTGCTTTGGAAATATCAGCAAGCGAATCCCTGATATCACCGGCCCTTGCCTCCCGATGTGTAGCCTGCCAATCGCTACCAAGTTGTGTTCTGCAAGCTTCATACAAATGATTTACGGTGAAGCGCTCGCCCACCGCCACATTGTACACTTGCTTTAACGCTGCCTCGTTTTGAGTAAGCATTCCTTTGATATTTACTTGCACAGCATTATCTACATAAGTAAAATCCCTGGTTTGATCTCCATCACCATTGATGTAAACAGGGGTGCGGTTCAAGATGCCTTTTACGAACAAAGGTATCACGGCAGCATAGGGCCCGTCAGGATCCTGGCGTGGACCAAAAATATTAAAGTAACGAAAACCCATTATCTTGAGTCCATACACATCTGCAAAAACCTGTGCGTATAATTCATTTGTTTTTTTGGTGGCAGCATACGGCGATAAACAGTTGCCCACCCGTTCTTCTTGCTTAGGCAATGTAGGCTCATCACCATACACAGAAGAGGAAGAGGCATACACCATTTGCTTCACCTTATTATCAACTGCGGCCTTTAGCATATTTACAAATCCACCCACATTTACTTCATTAAAATAAACCGGTTCCTTTATGCTTCTTGGTACCGAACCAAGTGCCGCCTGGTGACTTACATAATCGATATTGTTGCAGGCCTGCTGGCACGTAGCTTCGTTGCGAATATCTCCTTCTATCATTTCAAATGCAGGATATTCACGTAAAAGCGAGAGGTTTTTATCGAACCCGTTTACCATATTATCTAACACACGCACTTTAGCAGCGCCATGCTCTAACAGGTAGGCTGCTAAGTGGCTTCCGATAAAACCGGCACCGCCGGTTATTAAAAAACTGTTGTTCGAAATATCGTTGGAATGAAACATATGCTATCAGGAAAAAATAAATGATACAATTGCGAAACAACAAAAACGAATCCTACAAGCTCCAGTAATTCCGTTTACTGATGCGTCCACGGTAAATCCCTTTCAGGTCGGCCAGCATAGCTTTTTCTTTACTGATGGAAACAAAATAATCTTCGTTGAGTTCCTTGTAATCGTTGTGCGGTACTGTTATGATTACCGCATCGTAATCATTCGCTAATTCGTTTGTTAATCCAAATCCATACTCATGCTGTAATTCATCGCTGTCTGCATGCGGATCAGTTACATGCACATTCAAAGAAAAACTTTTTAACTCCTTTACCACATCTGCCACTTTGCTGTTGCGGATATCGCTCACATTTTCTTTAAAGGTGGCACCCATCACCAACACTTTTGCATCCTTTACATTTCCGTTATTTTGAATAATGTGTTGCAACACTTTTTTAGCAACATAACCCGCCATACCATCGTTGATGGACCTGCCGGCCAATATCACCTGGCTATCGTAACCCAGTTGCTTCGATTTATGAGTAAGGTAGTAAGGATCTACACCGATGCAATGTCCGCCTACCAAACCCGGCTGAAACTTCAAAAAATTCCATTTGGTTCCGGCAGCTTCCAGTACTTCAAATGTGTTGATGTTCATCTTATCGAAAATAATGGACAACTCATTCATCAATGCAATGTTGAGGTCACGTTGGGTGTTCTCAATTATTTTTGCAGCTTCAGCCACTTTAATGGAAGATGCTTTGTGCACGCCTGCTTTAACTACCAGTTCGTACACTTTGGCAATAGTATCCAGGCTTTCATCGCAGCAACCACTAACTACTTTTACAATAGTGGTAATCGTATGTTCTTTATCACCCGGGTTGATGCGCTCTGGCGAGTACCCGATTTTGTAATCCGTGCGCATTTCAAGGCCGGAAAACTTTTTAATAATGGGCACGCAATCTTCCTCTGTGCAACCGGGATACACCGTGCTTTCATACACCACGTAATCGCCGGGCTTTATTACTTTGCCGATAGTTTCGCTTGCTCTTTGAATGGGGATGAGATCGGGTACGTTGTTGTTATCTACAGGCGTTGGCACCGCAACAATATAAAAATTTGCCTGCTTTAAAACTTCCAGGTCGTTGGTAAACTCAATATTACAATTATCAAAAGCTGATGACTCTAGCTCCTGGCTTGGATCAATTTTTCGCTGCATCATGTTCACCCTGTCAACATTAATATCAAAACCGATGACCTTTATTTTTTTGGCAAACTCCAGGGCGATGGGCAAACCCACATAACCCAAACCAATAACAGCTAAAGATTTTTTTTTCTCGAGTAAATCCTGGTACATATTTCTGTGTGTCGTTTTAATGGTTATGCTTTTTGTGCT
>JBBSKH010000145.1:0-7597 GCA_038256495.1 Chitinophagales bacterium | reverse complement strand
GCAAATGATAATTTTAAATACAGGATCATTATATGCGGCAATAAATTACCTGCACATTACAATGGCCTGGTGGAATACAAAGAAAAAAATATCATCTACGCCGGGTTTGTTGATGATATCAATCTTTACTTTAAGGGATGCTATATTTTTATTAACCCGGTTATAGATGGCGGGGGTATCAAGACAAAAGTTGTAGAAGCATTAGGGTATGATCTCTCAGTAATCAGTACTGCCAGCGGGGCAATTGGAATACCTACTGAAATAACCGGGAACAAAATAAAAATAATTGCAGATGGTGATTGGGGATCATTTGTCGGCCTTATTCAAACATTAGATACTACTGAAACTATACCTCCTGCCTTTTTTGACCATTTTTATTGGGACAATATTGCTCAAAAGGCAAAAAATGTTGTCATTTAAGATAATTACTTCTAATACATAGACTTTATCTCGCCTACCTTTTAACTGTTTAAAGGGCTAAATCATTTATTTTTGCACTTTATAAAAAACAACTGCATGAAAGTAGTCATATTTGCTGGTGGGTTAGGCACACGAATTTCTGAAGAGACCGGTACCAGGCCAAAACCCATGGTTGAAATTGCCGGTAAGCCCATCTTATGGCATATCATGAAAATGTATAGTGAGCATGGCTTTAACGATTTTATCATCTGTTTGGGTTATAAGGGATACGTGATCAAAGAGTATTTCATGAATTTCTTCCTGCATAATTCGGATATAACCATTGACCTGGCAGATAATAAAGTGGAAATTCATGGCACCAGGTCTGAATCCTTTAAAGTTACCTTAGTTGAAACCGGCACGAGTACCAAAACTGCAGGTAGGCTAAAACAGGTTCAAAAATATATCGATACGGAGGACTTCCTGTTAACCTATGGAGATGGCGTAAGTGATATAAACATCACGGAGCTTGTAGCATTCCATAAAAAAAATAACAAGATCGTCACCGTAACGGCTGTGCAGCCCGATGCCAGGTTTGGCGGAATGGATCTGTCGGCTGACGGTATTGTAAATGCATTCAGGGAAAAATCAAAAGCTGACGCACAATGGATAAACGGCGGTTTTTTCGTTTTGAAAGCCGAGGTTTTCAATTACCTGGAGCAGGACATGAAGCATATCATGTGGGAAGATGAACCGCTTGAAAAGTTAACAGCAGATAAGCAACTCATCGCTTTTAAGCACCAGGGATTTTGGAAATGTATGGATGCATTGCGTGATAAAATTGAATTAAATGAATTATGGGAAAGCGGTGATGCTCCCTGGAAAATCTGGAAATAAACAATATGAAGGTATTAATAATAGGTAACCTCGGCTATATAGGCCCCATGGTGGCCAGGCATTTCAGATCAACACAGCCTGCTTCTTTTTTAGGCGGGTATGATATTGGGTATTTCATGCAAAACAATACTTTCAATGGAATTGCAGGAGATACTTTACTTAACATTCAACACTACGGTGATGTAAGAAATTTTGATGAAGCAACGCTCACCGGCTTTGATGCTGTAATTTATTTAGCAGCCATCTCCAATGATCCCATGGGCAATGCTTTTGAGACACCTACACTCGATATCAATTACAGGTCGGCGGTAAGTATTGCAGAAAAAGCTAAGAACAAGGGCGTAAAGCATTTTGTTTTTGCCAGCAGCTGCAGTGTATATGGCTTTGCCGATAGTGCCCCACGTACTGAAACTTCCGCAGTTAATCCTTTAACGGCTTATGCAAAATCAAAAGTATTTGCAGAAGAAGGCTTGCAACCTTTGGCTGATGCTGGTTTCCAGGTAACCTGTTTACGTTTTGCAACAGCCTGCGGCTATAGCGACAGGTTAAGGCTTGATCTTGTTTTAAATGATTTTGTGGCTAGTGCCATTGCAAATAAAAAGATCAGCATCTTAAGTGATGGAACACCCTGGCGCCCTTTGATACATGTAAAAGATATGGCAAGGGCAATGGACTGGGCCATACAAAGAATAGAAGGGGGACATTTTTTGATCGTAAATACCGGCAGCAATACCTGGAACTACCAAGTGAAAGAACTTGCAGCAGCAGTACAACAATTATTTACCGATGTAACTGTAAGCATTAATGAAAATGCCCAGCCTGATAAACGTTCCTACAAAGTAAGCTTTGATCTGTATGAAAAACTGGCACCTGCACACCAGCCGCAGGTGAGTTTACAGCATGCAGTTGAAGATCTTAAAAAAGGCCTGCAAGGGATTGATTTTAATGATGCCAATTTCAGGCAGTCAGATCTTATCCGTTTAAAAACCATTCAAAAATTAATTGACAATAAAATCATTGACCAGCAGTTTGCGCTCAAATAAGTATAATGACAAAAATTGATTCTATAAAAGAAGCATTGAAAAATGATCCGGTGCAACGGGAAAATTTTATTGAAGCATTGATCGCTTTTGAAAACTGTTCAGGGCACCCGCAGGTAAATGTAAGGGAAACCGTTTCCGGCCCATTAGCAGATGAATTATTCATGGGTGGGTCTTTTTCTAAAACATTACAAAATGGGCTCAAGATAAATTTTGTATACAATTCAAAAATTGCAAGAGAGTTTTTATTATGCAGTCCTCCAGTACCTGGTCACGTATGGGAACCACAAACAACAAAACTTTTACTGTACTTTTCCACTAATGCGGAGAACGTGATCATTGCGGGCGCTTATTTTGGCGACCAGGCAATTCCCGTAGCGGATAATATCAGGGAAACAGGTATCTGCCATACGTTTGAGCCAAATAGGAACAATTCGGACCTCATCATTGAAAATGCCAAACTCAATAACTTAAACAATATCCTTATCAATAATCTTGCAGTTTGGAACAAGAGTAATGAGAAACTGGTCTTTGAAGGTGAAGATGCATTGGCAAGTACAGTTGAAGCGGATAATTCAACAACAAATGTTCTGCATACCATAACCATTGACGATTACGTAGCACAAAATAAAGTTGGAAAAGTTAACCTGCTGATGATCGATGTGGAAGGAAGTGAAATAAAAGTTCTGCAGGGCGCTGTTGAAATGCTGAAACAAAATAAACCGGTTGTTGTTTTTGAGACCCATAGCCTGTATGATGACTGGAGTAATGGATTACAAAATTCAGCTTCTGCAACATTGATGAAAGAATTGGGCTATGAAGTATTTGCTGTAAGGGAGTTTCACCAGAATATTGATACTGGCACTATGCCGATAGAATTATTACCGCTGGACAAAACGTATTGTGAAACGCCACCGCATCATGGCTTTAATATGCTGGCCGTGCCATCTGCTGACCTGGTCAAAAATGATCTTTTCAGGATCGTATATGATTTGAGCCCCAAATTAATATTATCTAAAAACGACCCGTTGTTTTCGCCTTCAAAATTTTAAATGCTTTATAATGATATTTAACCCACTTCCGCTACAAGGAGCTTTTACCATTGATGTACAACCCAACCAGGATAACCGCGGTTTTTTTACACGTACATTTTGTGAAATGGAATTTGCTGAGCATAACCTCGTACAGCATTTTGTGCAAGTTAACCATTCGGGCACCAATGGTAAGGGAGTGATAAGAGGTATACATTTTCAACACAGTCCCTTCTGCGAAGTAAAACTTGTTAAATGTGTGCAGGGGGCGATCTTTGATGTTATTGTAGATGTTAGAGAGGACTCTATTACTTTTTTGCAATGGTTTGGCGCTGAATTATCTGCTGAAAATAAACGCATGATGTATGTGCCTGCAGGTTTTGCTCATGGGTTTCAATCTTTGACCGATTATTCTGAAATTACTTACATGGTCTCTGCGTTCTATAATAAAGAAAGCGAAGGCGGTGTAAAATATGATGACCCTGTAGTAAATATTAACTGGCCACTCCCCGTTGCATTGGTATCGAATAAGGACCAGAATATCCCTTTTGTGGATACAAATTTTAAAGGAGTAATTTTAAAATAATGCAGGCATCCTCTCCATTAGTTACTGTTGGAATTCCCACCTATAACAGGCCGGGAGGACTAGAAAGAACGCTTGCCTGTATTACTGCTCAAACCTATTCAAATCTTGCGATCCTCGTTTCAGATAACTGCTCTGCCGATTCCGCAGTTTTACCGGTACTGCAAAAATATGCAGCACTTGATACAAGAGTAACATTCATTGTACAGGAAAGGAACCTGACCCTTGTTCCTAATTTCCAGTATTTAATGGATAATGCAACAGGTAAATATTTTATGTGGGCTGCCGATGATGATCAATGGGAACCCAATTTTATTGAAGTTTGTGTAATGGCTATGGAAGCAAACAGCGATGTTTCCATATGCATGACAACAATGGATTTCTTTGATGATGATGGCACATGTATTCCAGGTAAACTTAACAGGAGCTTTATGCAGCCCGGTCTTTTCAGCCGCTGTTTCAACTTTATTAAAAGTTCCATGCAGAATAAATTCTTTCTTTGCGGATTGTACAGAACATCCATGGCGAAAGATGCTCCCTTTGATAATAGTTGGGGTGGCGAACATCTTTTCCTGTACGAAGTGATCACTAAAGGAAAGTTTATGCTGGTAGAAGGGCCGCCTGCTTTTCATTATTATAAAGGAGGTACCTCCAAAACCAATGCAGCTATCAGGAAAGCATTTAATATCAAGAACAGGTATTATTTCCTGGATGCCTACATTTTCAGGTACCTTACTTATCAATTCAGGTTCAGGCACCTGGCTATTACTAAAAAGCTGGGGTTATTTTTTTCTAATGCTGCTGCCCTTATTTTTAATGAAGATTATATTTTGTATTATACATTGATCAAAAAACCTGTAAGGTCTTTTCTTAATAAATTTAAAACCAAGCCAGTTGAATATCGTCCATAAAATAAAAAAGGCACTTGTACCGTCAAAATACAAGATCACGTATAACCTGGATGGTTTAACAACGGTTCATAATAATGGCTTTATGCTGGAACCCGATTTTATTAAAGCCGAACAAGCCGGTGCAGCAACTGGTTCATGGGCAAGCATCGAGTGGCGGGTGTATACCATTTTATGGGCAGCAAGCCATTGCAGGAATATTGAAGGCGATTTTGTAGGATGCGGCACGAATAAAGGTGGCTTTGCTAAAGCCATTTGCGAATACCTCAACTTTGCAACCATCATCAAAACGTTTTACCTGCTAGATACTTTTGAAGGACTGGATGAAACCCTTTTAACCGATGCAAAAAAGCAGCAGGCTAAAAAGAATATTTCCAGGATGCCTATTCCGATTGTTTTGAGCAGGTTAAAAATACCTTTTCTTCCGTGCCCAATGTGAAAGGGATAAAGGGATCTGTGTCGGGTACATTAGCACAGGTGCTGAGTGAAAAAGTTGCTTTTCTTTCTATTGACATGAATGCCTGGTGCCGAAATAGCCGCATTGGATTATTTTTGGGACAAGTTGAGTACCGGTGGGATCGTATTGGATGATTATGCTGATGTGACGTATGACCTGCAATACAAAGCAGATAATAAATGGGCAAAGAATAAAGGGATCAAGATCCTTTCCTTACCAATAGGACAGGGATTAATTGTAAAATAAGAAATGGCAACAAGTATGACAGTTTTGATAACAGGTGCAAATGGATTTATTGGTTCGCATATTGCCAGCTTTTTTTTGCAGGCAGGTCATCATGTTATTGCCACATCAAAACAATTGCAGACCAGCACCCGCAACTTACTGGAAAATGCAACACGTATAGAACTGGATGTACTGGATACAGAACAGTTACAAAAATTTTCTATAGAGGCTGACGTGCTCATTCATGTTGCAACTGCCAATGATATTATTTCTAAAAGCAGTATTAAAGGAATGGAGCTTTCTGCCATTGGCACAAAGAATATCCTTGACCTTGCAGTAAAGAATCATATTCCAAAATGCATTGTCTTTTCAACCTTACAGGTTTATGGAACTGAGTTGGAAGGAGATATTTCCGAATCCTCTCCCTTACATTTTCAAAACGATTATGGCTTAAATCACCTGTTTGCTGAAATGTATGCAGAGCAGTATCACCGGCAGAACAAATTAAAAACTGCAGTGGTGAGGCCGAGTAATGTTTATGGCCCCATACTTACGGATTCCTTTAACAGGTGGAATTTAATACCGGGCTGTTTTTGTAAAGAAGCCATCGGAAATGGAACCATTACACTAAAATCTTCGGGACTGCAAATGCGTAATTTTGTACATGCACAAAATCTTGCCTCGGCAATAAATGCCATTTGTACCGATAATATGGATAATTTTGAGGTTTATAATGCAGGCTCTGCTGAGCATAAAACTATGCTGGAGGTGGCAACCATGGTAAAGGATGCATTTAAGAACAATTTGAATAAAGCGGTAGAGATCAAAGTTGAAGGGAATACACCTGGTAAAACCAATTTCTTCAATCTTTCAATTAAAAAATTAGAAGGTATTGGCTTTATAGAAAATAAAGAACATAATTTAAAACACGGTATACAGGAAATAATTAACTACTTACAAAAAAAACAAAATGGACCCAGTAGAAGCATTTAAAAAAGAAAGGGCCGATGCAATGACCCTAATGGCCGAGGATAAAGAACTAAAGCAGAAGTCGGTTGACTGGATGCTGCATGCAGACAAATATAAGTACACGTATAATTTTACCTGGATGGGCAGGCCGATCATTAAATACCCACAGGATATTGCCATTATGCAGGAACTGATCTGGGATGTAAAACCAGACCTGATCATTGAAACAGGGATTGCACACGGCGGTTCTATTATTTTTTCAAGCTCTATGATGGAATTATTGGGAAATAACGGGAAAGTGATCGCAGTAGATATTGATATCCGTAAACATAACAGGGATGAGATAGAGAAGCACCCGATGATGAAGAATATCACCATGCTTGAAGGTTCATCCATTGATGAAGCTATTGTAAAGCAGATAGCTGATTATTCAAAGAACTTTAAAAAGGTAATGGTTGTGCTTGATTCCAATCACTCACACGATCATGTGCTGAGGGAACTGGAACTTTATACACCCCTGGTAAGTCTGGATTCTTATATTCTATTACCAGATACCTTTGTTGAGTTTTTTCCAAAAGGCTATGTAACAGACCGTCCATGGGATGTTGGCAATAACCCCTATACAGCCATGGAGGCATTTTTAAAAACGTCAACTGATTTTGTAAAGGATGAGAACATCACCAATAAATTATTAATTACAGAAGCATTAGGTGGTGGATACTTAAAGAGAATACAATAGAACGCTAACATTTAATGGACGTTTCATGCTAAAAAAAATAAGATCGCTTTTTTACTATGTTTTTAAAGCTCCCTTTTATAAAGCATGCTTAGGCGGTATTGGCAGCAGCTCCAAACTTATTCATCCCACACTGTCAGGCAGTAAAAGGATCTTTATAGGTTCCAATGTTTACATTAATGATAGAGGCTGGTTAGCATGCGAACCGCTTACAGGAGATGTTGACGCAAAACTTATTATTGGCGATGGTACATACATTGGCCGCTTCTGCCATATTTATGCTACATCAAAAATTGAGATCGGCAAAAAAGTATTAATGGCCGATAAAGTTTATATCAGTGATAACCTGCAT
>JBBSKH010000144.1:0-7634 GCA_038256495.1 Chitinophagales bacterium | reverse complement strand
TAAATGGCACACTAATAATTGATAACGATGGTAAAATCAATTTAAGAACAAGCAGGAATGCCAATGGTGAATTTATTGACAGCATTTATGCAAGGTTACCATTGTTGAAAAAGGGACCATTATCAACTAATGATAAAGCTGAGGAGCTTATAAACCTCAATTTATTATTCGATAAAAAAAGTCTACTGCTAAGGGATTCAAAAACAAAAGGTATCCTGATCCACAGCTTCGTTCCGCTCGATTTTATTCAAAGCCATGTTATAGATATTGAATTTGGGAATTGGGAAATTTTACCAGCTATAGATTTAGACTCGAGCCTAAAAAAATTTTAGCAAGATTATTTTAGTATCCAGACGTTACCAAGGCCAGCTTAAAAAATATTAGTCACTGTCTAATTACCTAATACCGTTTTTGTGTATGTATAAAAGCTCTCCGGTAATTAATTGGCTACAGAAATAGTTATTCCGTTTAGCACACTCAGGTTTCCACCAGGTTGCGCTATCACTAAACTGGCACAGGTAGCATTTACATTTCCACTTACTGCATGGCGTATTTGCACAGCCGCTCCTGAGGGTGGCACAACTCCTCCTGCCCAAATAGCCGGGTTGCTCCAGTTGCCACCGGCAACGGTTACGTAACCACTTATAGCACCGGCCAGTACTCCAGTGCTCAATACTTTAGAGGCATAAATATCCTGTCCCGACGGTAATGCCAAATTCCTGCTATCGTCCCACGTTATGATTACGCTGCCTGCGTCGCTGAGGGTTATAACCGGGTTTCTGTAATCGTTGGACGAATTGCTGCAAACTGTTATGCCTGCTGCACCCCAAAGTATGGCGCCGGCACTGTTTAACTTATAAGCTTTTATAAAATTGCTGGTTTCTTCACTCACTGTGAAAATGCTGTTACCGCTTCCGTCCACAGCAACGTCGCCACCGAACACCACCTGTCCTGCCGGCGAAACGGGTACTCCGTTTATGGTCCATGCAACGCTTCCGTCATTGTTCACTTTTTGAGCGTAGCAGCGTTTTATATCATTGTAGAAAATGGAAACGATTACCCCACCGGCGCCATCTGGCTTAATATCGTTCACAAACTGAAATTCTGCCGCGGTGCATACAGGAATACCGTTGGCTGCCCATTGTGGCACACCATTGCTGTTTACTTTTTGAGCATAAATGTCTGAATTGCTGTTTATTGCATCCCTGTTTCTGTCATCATCAAACACGAGAATTACATTTCCGCTACCATCGGGCACGGCTATCTTTTCCAGGTCAATATTTTGGTTGCCGGGAGCGGTAATGATGGCAGCGCCGGTACTGCCCCAAAGCCTGGCACCAGAGCCATCCAAACGCTGGCCGTAAATATCTGAATTGATAAGATCGTTGTTCCGGAGAAAGGTATAGTCCAGGCCATTGGGGTCATTGCGGGTATCCAGGAAAAAGATAAAGGCGCCATTGGCTCCATCTGGCACTATGCCGGTGGAGGCCCTGAAACCTGCAGCAGTTGTCACCTGAATGCCATTGGCAACCCATTGAGCTGCTCCGGTACTACTGAGGCGCTGGGCATAATTCTGTATGGATTGCACTACGGAGTCACCCCCATACCATGTGATGATTATGCCGCCCTGGCCATCGAGGCAAATTAAAGGATGCTGATCGTCTCTATTTACATCGTTGGTAATTCTTATCCCATTGGCAGTCCACAGTGCCACGCCTGCTGCTGATATTTTTTGCACGTAGATTTCTCCATTAAGGTTATCCTGGCGGTAGTCTGACCAGGCTACGAATGCACCCCCGGCCCCATCGGGAATTGCAAACAGATCCCACTTTTCACCGGCAACTTCACACACGCTCAGTGGGTTACTGGTACTACCCCATGCCACCGTTCCGGCACTTGTCATACGCTGTGCAAAAATGTTTTCGTCCACTTCAAAAAAACTAATACTTCCGTTGGCTCCATCAGATACAGTTGTAGGCTCAAAATCGGCCCCAACTTTATCAGACACAATGTTGTTTACAGCAGGATTGCTGCTCCATTGGCTTTTAGAAGGAAAAAAGTGGAGCGCAAAAAATAGCAGGCATATAATTTTTTTCATGCAATATTAATTTGAGGAAAACGGTTCACTCCTACAAATTAAAGTTTTTAAAGCATATAAAGTCCGATGCAACCGGCCAATGATTGAGCGGTCATGTTGTGGCCGTTTTAATTCCCTCCAGGCCCCCAAAAAAAAGACCCTCAAAGGGTCTTTAAAATTCGCTCTATCTTTTATCCTATCTCATAGCCATCCGGAATGATGGCGCCTTTTTTCACTACTACTATCCCATCCTTTACAGCATACAAAGAATGATCGGAGTCAGCGAGATGGGCACCACCCTTAATGATTACATTGTTGCCTATGCGACAGTCTTTGTCTACAATAACATGGTTCAGTTTACAGTTTTCTCCAATGCCAGCTTTAGGAATTCCTTTTTCCTGATTGTACGCAATTTCAGTGATGGTTTCATAAAAGTCGCAGCCCATAATGTAGCAACTCACCAGCTCGCTGCCGGCACCTATCCTGCTCCTAATTCCAATAACAGAATTAGATATAGATCTTGCGCTGATAATAGATCCTTCGGCAATGATGGTTTGATCCAGGTGCGTGCCGCTGATTTTTGCGGGTGGCAGCATACGTGCCCGGCTATAGACCATTTTTTTGTTGTCAAAAAGATTGAAAGGAGGAATGTCTAAAGTGAGTGCCAGGTTGGCCTCGAAGAAAGAATAAATATTCCCGATATCCGTCCAGTAGCCATCGTATTGAAAACTCAGCACTTTATATTTGTCAATAGCATCGGGAATGATCTCTTTACCAAAATCGGTGGCGTCCTTTTTTTCTACTTCCAGTAAATCAAACAATAATTTTCTGTTGAAGATATAAATGCCCATCGATGCCAGGTAATGTCTTCCCTGCCCGTGCATTTCTTCGCCGGTATCGCTGGTCCATTGAGAGAGCAATTCTTTGGCCGGTTTTTCAATAAAAGAAGTAATCGTTTGGGTACTGTCAGATTTTAGAATGCCAAACTCCGGTGCTTCTCTTTCTCCCACAGGTATGGTAGCAATGGTAATGTCTGCACCGTCGGCAATATGCTTGTCTATCATCTCCGCAAAATCCATTTGGTATAGTTGGTCGCCGCTAAGGATGAGCACATACTCAAAATCATTGTTCGTTATATGCTTTAAAGATTGCCTCACCGCATCCGCCGTTCCCTGGAACCATCCCGGGCTGTCAGGTGTTTGCTCTGCCGCCAATATGTCTACATAACCCGAACTAAAACCACTAAACTGGTAAGTGTTTTTGATATGTTTATTCAGCGATGCAGAGTTGTATTGCGTCAATACATACATGCGGTTAATATTGCTATTGATACAATTGGAAATAGGAATATCTACCAGCCGGTATTTTCCGGCAATGGGTACTGCGGGTTTGCTACGGGTGGCGGTGAGTGGATATAACCTGCTACCGGCGCCACCTCCTAATATTACTGCTACTACATCTTTGCTTAACATATGGCTTGTTTTATTAAATGGATAAATATAAATTGATATATTCTAAAGCACTTTTTTCCCAACTGGTTTCTACCTGCATCATCCGCAGCCTCACTTCATGCAAAATAGTTTCATCTTCATATAATTCTATAGAGCGGCTCATTGCATGCAAAATATCATCTACAGAGGCCTGGCTAAAACATACACCATAACCATCGGTATCTCCATAATCTATTACGGTATCCTGCAGGCCGCCGGTTCGGCGCACCACGGGTACTGTACCATAACGCATGGCATACAACTGGTTTAAACCACAAGGTTCTACCCGGCTCGGCATTAGTAAAAAATCTGCGCCTGCATACATCTGGTGGCTGAGCTTTTCGTTGTAAGATATTTGCGTATTGTAATATCCTATATAATCGCCTTCCATTTCCTGCAGCGCAATTTCTATGGCGGGTTCGCCGCTACCCAGTATCAAAAAACTAAATTTACCGCCCATATAAATGAAGGCTCTTCTAATGGCTTCCGGCAAAAGCTCTGCAGATTTTTCGCCTACAAGCCTGCCAATAAAAACAAACAAAGGAAGTGTGCGGTCAAAACCAAAATCATCGCAAAGTTTTTTCTTATTCAACTCTTTGCCTTCATCCACATCTTTGGTAGAAAAATTATCAAGAATATAAGTATCCTTTGCAGGATCCCACACAGCATAATCAATCCCATTAATGATGCCCGAACATTTTTGCCCTTCGAGGTTAAACAGGAATTCCAGGCCATTGGCATTGTATTTTATTTCCTGCATATAACCGGGGCTCACCGTTGTTACTTTGGCTGCACACTTAATACCGCAAGCCAGCGGATTGATCATGTTGTTCCACTCCAGCAATCCACCTTTCCAACTATCCCAGGCGGGCAGGTAAGATGCTTTGTCCCAGCCCATCCAACCCTGGTATTGAGCGTTGTGAATGGTAAGTACCGTTTTAATTTGCGCAAGCTTACCGTAAGCAAAACAATGCTGCATCATAAATGGAATAAGGGCAGTGTGATGATCGTGCACATGCACCACATCGGGTTGGTGTTCCCATTGCGACATCCATTCTACCACCGCAATTTGGAAAGCCGTGAATCTTTCTGTGTCATCTGCATAACCGTAAATACTTTCCCTGTCCAGCAGGCCATAAATATCTACACAAAAAAGATTGAAGCCAAGCTTATTGGTTTTCTCCCTGATAATAGTAAAGTCATACCGTGAAGAGCCCATACCAAAATTTCCCTTATGCTCCACCACCCATTCGTTGTCATACAAAAATTTTGTTCGATGCATGGGCATCACCACTTTGGCAGTATGCCCAAGGCTTTGCTGATATTTGGGAAGAGCTCCCACTACATCGGCCAGGCCGCCGGCCTTGGCCATGGGATAACATTCTGCAGTTACGTGAATTATTTCCATGATAAATAGTTGCTTACAAATTAGGAAGGATTTCGTTACCAACAAATTATGAGTTCTAATATTTTTTAAGTTGGGCAATTTATTCTACTTTCAAATCTCAAACCTTTAAAATATGGCGATTGCACAATCAACCACTGCTGATGCAAATCTGAAACACTCAGGTATTCCCACCAATTACGGAGCCCTCGGCACTTTAGTAACGGTATTTTTTTTCTGGGGCTTCATTGCTGCCGGAAACAGCGTGTTCATTCCTTTTTGTAAACATTATTTTCAGTTAGATCAGTTTCAGAGCCAGCTAATTGATTTTGCTTTTTACACCGCTTACTACATAGGTGCCTTGATCTTATTTGCATACGGCGCTTTTGGAGGTAAAGACCTGGTGGGTAAATGGGGTTATAAAAAAAGTATCGTTTACGGTTTGCTTTTTTCTGCACTCGGTGCTGCCGCTATGATTATTGCTGTTAATGCCAACACGTTTGCAGGTATGCTGGCTGGTTTATTTATAGTGGCTTTAGGATTTTCCTTGCAGCAAACTGCGGCACAACCTTTTGCTATCACGCTGGGCGATCCTGCTACAGGTACAAGCCGTGTAACCTTGGGTGGCGCTATTAATTCGTTTGGAACCACCATTGGTCCTTTGATTATAGCGCTGGCTTTATTTGGCACTACGGCTGCTATAACAGACGATCAGATTGCAGCCCTCAGCCTTGGTAAAGTAATCCTCTTGTATACAGCTGTGGGCGCACTCTTTATTGCAGCAGCAGCTTTATTTTATTTTTCTAAAAAAGTGCCACCTGGCATATTAGAAGAGTCAACAGAAAAAGCCGCCAAAGCATTGTATGCTTTATTGGTAATGACGGGGCTCCTCATCGTTTGTTTTGTACCTGTTTTTGCGAGTTACAAAACTGACATGGCAACACTTTCCGACGTGGACAAACATGCCATGGAATCTTACCGGCTTAAATGGTTGTTTGGTGCACTGGCGGTTATTGTAGTGGGGTTATTGTTTTCAAACATGAGCGCAAAGAAAAATTCCAATGGCTGGGGCGCCATGCAGTACCCGCAATTGGTTTTAGGAATGTTAGCCATTTTTGTATACGTTGGCGTAGAAGTTTCTGTAGGTAGTAATTTGGGAGAATTATTGCGGCATGCAGACTTTGGAGGCTTCCAGGCATCCGAAGCTACACCCTACATTGCCATGTACTGGGGCAGTTTGATGATTGGGCGCTGGGCCTTTGCTGTAAGTGCTTTTAACCTGAAAAAAAGTACGACGCTTTTGTTGCAAATTATTGTTCCTATTATTGCCTTCTTAATAATCTTAGGAGTAAATATTGCATTTGGTTACGACATGAAACCTCTTTATTATTACCTGGTTTGTGTAGTTATCCAGATCCTTGCTTTTTACTTTGCCCAAAATAGGCCTGCACGCACTTTGCTCATATTTAGTTTGCTGGGTGTTTTTGCTATGGTTTTAGGCACGCTCACCACAGGTACCGTAGCCATTTACGCTTTTCTTAGTGGCGGCCTGTGTTGCTCTATCATGTGGCCCAGTATATTTAGTTTGTCTGTTGCCGGTTTGGGTAAATACACCAGCCAGGGATCTGCATTTTTAATTATGATGATTCTTGGCGGCGGCATCATCCCTCCTATACAGGGTAAACTGGCAGATTTTTTACAGGCAAATTCTTCCATTGAAGGTTTTGGTATTCATCAATCTTATTGGGTAGCTGCCGTTTGTTATGCTTACCTTGCTTTTTTTGCATTCATCGTTAAAAAAATATTGGGTAAACAAGGTATCAACTACGATGTGCAAAACGATTGATAGTTTTGCAATAGTTCACCAGGGCCCTTTAATTTATAATCTATTGTAAATAATAAAATTAATGAAAGGACAAAAAGAGTTTACCGTAGGAATTGATATTGGCGGCACTACCACCAAGTTCGGTATCGTGGATGGCAACGGCAAAATACTAGAGCAAGACCGGATACCCAGCAACGAGCACGAAGTGGTAGAAGATTTTATAGAGGATCTTTATGAGAAACTTTTTCCGATGATTGAAAAAGCAGGTGGCATCGGTAATTTCCGAGGTATAGGAATGGGCGCACCCAACGGAAATGTGTATACCGGCACCATTGAATATGCACCCAATTTAAAATGGAAAGGTATTATTCCGATAGCAGATTTGATACAGAAAAAATTCGGATTGCCTACCAAGCTTACCAATGATGCCAATGCAGCTGCCATGGGAGAAATGATGTATGGCTGCGCACGGAATATGAAACATTTTATAACCATCACCCTCGGCACCGGTGTAGGAAGCGGGATTGTTATTGATGGAAAAATGGTGGTGGGCCACGATGGTTTTGCCGGCGAATTGGGCCATACCATCATACGCCCGGGTGGAAGAATGCACAAGAGCACCGGCATGGCTGGCAGCCTGGAGGCTTATGCCTCTGCTACCGGCGTGAGAGAAACTGCTATCCAGTTTTTAACAGAATATCCCCAGCAGGAAAGTTTGCTTCGCAACTACAGCATCAATGAATTGACCAGCGAAAGTGTGTACGAATGTGCCCTGCAGGGAGATACTATCGCAAATGAAATTTTTGAATTCACCGGTCAGATTCTTGGTGAATCGTTGGCAAATTTTATTATGTTCTC
>JBBSKH010000143.1:0-7806 GCA_038256495.1 Chitinophagales bacterium | reverse complement strand
TATGACAGCAGGGGAAAACAAACAGAAGTGAAGCATGGAGCTACAACAGTTATCAGCTCTGTGTATGACGATTATGGTAATCAGGTAAGCCTTACCGATTTAAATGCTGGCACCATAATGTACAACTATGATGCTTATGGCCGGCTTACCCAACAACAGGATGCTAAGGGGAATACCACTACAATGGCTTATGATGAGTTAGGTCGGCTGGTTTCCAAAACAATTGCAGAAGGGACAATAACATACGCTTACTACAAAAACCCATTCTTAGGATGCAGCAATAATAACCTTACTCAAATTACAAATTATAATGGCATTGTTAGAAGCTATAGATATGATGCGCTTGCAAGGCTAACCAGAGCAACACAATCCGGAACAAGCGATGCGCTTACACATGTTACCAACTATGGGTACAATGCTTTTAGCGGACTCTTATCTACCACATATCCCTCCGGAGTAACTGAGCATAATACCTATGATGTAAATGGTTATTTAATAAAAAAATCGGCAAGCGGAACAGGTTTATCTGAATTAACAGATCTATACTATAATCCCGCTGTAGATGGAGAAGGTAAAATGATTGCCTACACGTTGGGCAATGGTAAAACCACCACAAAAACTTACAATAATGATTTCCCGCTATCAAGTGTAACACCTGCTGTCCAAAACCTAAGCTATAATTTCCAGGCAAATACCGGGAATTTACTTCAACGATCAGATATTTTAACTGGCCAATCAGAAACGTTTACCTACGATAATTTAAACAGGCTTACGAATGCCACTGTGAACAACAACGTGCAATTTGCATTGACTTATGACGGAAGTAGTGCAAACAGTATGGGAAATATTGATACAAAAACAGATGCTGGTTATTACAAGTACAGGTCAGACAAAAAACATGCGGTAGCTTATATAACAGCTACACCGGTTTCGGGCCAATCTCCTGTAACGCCAACTCCGGTTTCCACTATTTCTCAAGATGAGCAGCAAATCACCTATACTTCTTTTTTAAAAACCTACAGCATTACGGAGAATAGCTTAATAAGTTCCCCTCCTTTCCTGCGTTTTGACTATGGTGCAGATTATGAAAGAGTAATGGGAACCAGCACAATGGGACGTGGTGCCAAAGAGACCAGGTATTATGATGGCAGTTACGAAGAGCAGAAAATAAATAGTGGTGCGGTTACGAGCATTCATTATATAGCTGGGGGCGATGGTTTATCTGCTATGCTAATTACAGAAAATGGAGTAACTACGCCTTACTATACATATACCGATTACCTCGGCAGTATACTAACAGTTACCAATGCCGCAGGCAGCATAGTGGCAACACAAAATTTTGATGCATGGGGCAGAAATAGAAACCCTGCAAACTGGAACCAACACGGAAATTCTAGTCTCACGCAAACTTGGTTATATCGTGGTTACACCGGCCACGAAATGCTGCCAAATTACGCCATGGTTAATATGAATGGCCGGATGTATGATCCTATACTTGGCCGTATGTTAAGCCCAGATCCTTACGTACCCACACCTTATGGCACACAAGGATACAATAGGTATACTTATGCAATGAATAATCCGTTGAAGTATACGGATCCTGATGGGAATTTCGTTCACCTTGTAGTCGGGGCGTTTATAGGTGGAACGTTAAATTGGATAATGAATGGTGCTCAATTTAATGCTAGAGGACTTGGCTATTTTGGTGTAGGTGCATTAGCAGGAGCAGTAGGCGCTGGCATTGGAGCAGGCGTCAACGTAGGAATGGCAGGAGGTTCTTTTAGTGCTGGTTTTATGGGTACGGCAGCAGGGGTGTCAAGTACCGGTTTCATTGCAGGATTTGCAACGGGGGCATCTGCTGGCATTGCCAGTGGATTTATTTCTGGTTCCGGAAATAGTTTTGTGAGTGGCGATAATATTGGGCAAGCATTGGGTAAAGGTCTCAATCAAGCATGGAAGCAAGGAATATCAGGAGGTCTTGGCGGTGGAATTGCGGGTGGAATAGATGCTATCTCAAAAGATGTAAACTTCTTTAGTGGTGCAACAAAAATGGATTTGTCTTCTGGTTATGGAGCCCATGGCGTCAGTACAGATCAAAATATTTTCGGAAAGCGGGTGGGTTCTTACACAGATTTAAATATCCCTGTATATGAATCGTCCTCCTTGGATGCCGGGGCTGGACTTACTCTTCCTGGTCGAGGAATTATTGTAAGCAAAGGTGCTTTCAGCAGAGGATTAGATCCTAGACTAATGGAGCATGAATTTGGTCATATTATGCAAGCGAGGAAAGTCGGTTTTAACGCATTTTATAATGTTATTGCTAAGGAAAGTGTAATAAGTGCAGCAATGGGAAGTAATCACAGAAATTTTTGGACTGAAACTTGGGCTAATTATTTATCGAAAGAATATCAAAAAACATGGTACATAGGAAATAGCGTCCGATTTCCAATTCAAAACATTAGTGATTTTAATTTGCTTAGATTAAGGTTAAATTCTCCGTTCTTCTTCCCATAAAATAAAAAATCATGAAACTAATTTTTCCATTATTCATTTGTATCACTTTTTTAACTGGATGTCCTACAATGGATCCTGCTACGGGAACAATTGACATTTTTAACTACTCAGATTCTGCTATATACGTTTACCAATCTTGTAGTGATTCTCTAAGTTGTGAACCGGCCCTAGATTTATTTTTGGTTGAAAGGGTACCTCGAACGGATGCTGAGGGAAACAGAATGAAAGATACTATAGCTCCAGACTATAGAATAAATGCATATTCTTATGGGATTATTTATGCTTTTGGTTCTTCAGAAAAACCCACCATACCTTGTGATGGAGAATACCTTACTCTTTTTTATATTAAAGAGACAACTATGCGAACAAACTCGTGGGATGAAATTTGCAAAAATCAGTTGTATGAGCGCAAAGTAAAGTTTACAAACCAAGAATTAGACGCATCGAGTTGGAAAATAACATACGAGCCTAAGGACAAGTAAATGCAATCTTCAAGGAAACTCATTTTTTTTAAAAAAAATACCCGTGAAAAGAAAACATATAATTCCTCTTTTAGCTGTCTTAGTGTTTACTTCCTGCAAAAAAGAGAGCCAAAAAACCTGCTGGAACCTTGTGCAGAATGGTGTCATCGTTCCCGGGCAGGTGTGCGATAAGAGCCAAAAAGAAATGCAGGAGCAATTTGGCAACCAATATTTTTTTGTACGCACCAGTGAGACAAGGTATTGCTGGCGGTTTAACGAAGCTAATACTACTACCTATTTTTATCGCAGGGACGTAACCCAGTCTATGGTAGATAATTTTTGGCGGCCCCGGGGTTTCGAGGGTCTAAAAGTTTCGTGTAACAGCTTCTGCAATTGGCAGATACTTATGCGTGCACAAAGTAGAGGTACCGGTCTCTATTCTCAAACATGGCTTAAGGTGGAAACGTTCACTACAGATACCTGTACCAAACTCTTTACAGATAGGGTAATTATTACAACCGAAACACCCGATACCATTTATACCTCAACCTTTTACAAAGAATTTTAAATAATTATAAAATTAGCTACCCATGAAACACAAAATTATTTTTTTTCTTGTCCTCGTTTTTGCAGGCTTTACAACTATTGCACAGCAACTGCCCTGGGGTAGTTGTGGTATAGTTTATATCTATGACCAAACAGGCAGTCGCACAAGAAGACTTTATTTCTGCAACAACGGCCCTGTGTATCCGGAAAGGCAGGGAACTGTTAGTAGTAACGTTCAACAGCAGGATCAACTGCTATTTGAAACCGGCAAAGAAACAATGGAATTTCAGGAAGTGGATGCTTTGTATCCCAACCCTACTACTGGTGTATTTTTTATTACCTTCAGCAAAGCGTTGCAGGATGCAGCCATTAGCATTACAGATTTAAATGGTAAAGCGGTTCAGCAATTCAAAGCATCAGGCATAAAACTCAGCTGCAATTTATCCTCCCTCGCATCAGGTACTTATTTTGTGCGCATAGAAGAAGCGGGAAAGCTGATCATTAAAAAAGTTATTAAACAATAGTGAAAGTAGTTTACATAAGTCGTCGTTATTTGAGCGTTCCCATTAAAGGTAAAATACTTTTGATGGGCATTTTTTTTCTATTGGGTGGTTTGATAGCCTGCGGCCAAACAGTGTGGTATGTGAATTCAAACGCTACGGGCTTAAATAATGGTTCCAGTTGGGCTGATGCTTTTACAGATTTACAACCGGCCCTTAATGCTGCAGGAGCCAGTTTCGACTTTGACAAACGGATATGGGTAGCCGCTGGCACTTATCGCCCTACCCAAAAGGCTGGTAATGGTATAGAAGAAAGGGATCAATCTTTTACATTGGTGCGAAACGCAAAAGTATATGGCGGCTTTACTGGTGTAGAACCGGCTAATTTTAATCTCAGCCTTAGAAACATCAGGGCAAATGAAACGATACTGAGTGGAGATATTGGTATTACAGGCGATGTGGCTGATAACAGTTATCATGTGATCATCAGTGCCGGGCCTTTGGGTACCGCAAGGCTGGATGGGTTTACGATAAAAGATGGCAATGCAAATGGCACTACTAGCTCCATCCAGTACTTGGGTCAAAATTTTGAAAGGTCATATTGCGGAGGAATATATAGCCGACAGGGCGGCGATAATTATTTCATTGCAAATTGTATTGTAGAGGCAAACAGCGGAATTAATTACGGTGGTATTTATAATTTTTCGTCCGGCCCGAGAATGCAAAATTGTATCATCAGGAATAACATCGCCACAGGACGGGGAACCCTCACAGGAGGCGCAGGAGGATTATCCAATAAGTCAGGCTCAAGCCCTGTTGTGGTTAACTGTCTTATTACTGGAAATAAAGGAGATGACGGTGGCGGGGTTACGAATACCGAATTTTGTTCATCTACATATATAAATTGTACCATTTCCGGCAATACTGCGCTGGGTGCACCTGGTGAAAACAATGATAATGGTACAGGAGGGGGCATGCAAAATTTTGGGTACAGTACTGCAACATTGTACAACTGTATCGTGTGGGGAAATACCGCCAGGGAATTTGACAACCTGTCTAACTTAGACAATATGAGTCCTTTTATAATTGATAATACAATTATAGAGGGAGGTTACCCAGGCACCCCCGTGCTGGACATTAATCCTCAATTCCTAAATCCGGTTTCGGCCATCAATGCCCCCACAGCGGCAGGAGATTATCATGTAACCTGCAATAGTGTAGCAATAAACGCAGGCGGTAGTTCTTTATACACTTCAAACCTCCCCAACTTAGATCTTGATTTCAATGCCCGCATAATTGGGACTAAAATAGATATAGGAGCTTACGAGTTTCAAACTTCGCCACTGCAAACAATCGTTGTACAATCGTTAGCGCCGGGTTTCCCATTTCGGTATTGCCCTGGTGCTGCAATAAACGTTGGCTTTATTAATAACAATTGTCCTGGCAATTTTGCCCCTGGTAATATTTTTACATTACAGTTAAGTGATGCTAATGGCAATTTTATAACACCCATTAACCTGGGAAATTTAGCTTCTGCCAATGGAGGAAACATCAGTGGCGTTATACCTGCCAATGCAACTGCCGGCAATGGTTACCGCATCAGGATAATTTCTTCCAGTCAACCCTTTATTTCACAGCCATTAAATATTGACTTAAGCATCCTCTCCATTCAAACAGCCAGTATAACCATTAGTGCTGATGCAGCACAAATATGTGCGGGAGATAATGTTGTTTTTACAAGTATTATCAATAACGTAGGCGCCAACCCCTCCTGGCAATGGAAAAAGAACGGGATAAATGTAGGTACAAACAGCAGTGGTTATTCGGATAATAGTTTAGTAAGTAGTGATGTAATCACTTGTGAACTTACCAACACAGGTGCATGCGGAGGGCCCGCCAGTGTGATAAGCAATAGTATTAGTGTAGCTGTGAATAGTGTTGTACCAACCATATTAATCAATACTCCCAGATTAAGTATCTGTTCCGGTGAAACCGCCAATTTCAGTGCTGTTATTTCCGGCGGAGGCAACAACCCAAGTTTTCAATGGAAAAAAAATGGGCAGAATGTAGGAACAAATACGACAACATACAATGCAGCGGGCTTATCTTCTGCTGATTTAATTACCTGCGAACTGACCAGTAGTGCAATATGTGCCAGGCCGGCCAGCGTTTTAAGCAATGCACTGCAAATAAATGTAGCTCCGGTTTTAGTACCAGCAATAAGAATAGCTGCTAACAAAAACGAAATATGCCCCGGAGATCCAGTTAATTTCTTGGCAACCACGACAAACGGAGGTAGCAATCCTGTTTTTCAATGGAAAAAAAACATGGTCAATGTAGGAACAAATACTATTTCCTATATGGATGCGAGTTTGCAGAGTACCGATGTTATCACTTGTGAATTGCAAAGCAATGCAACATGTGTGTCACCTTCAATTACTGTAAGCAATCAGCTAAGGGTGACGGTTGGGCTCGTGACACCTGCAATAAATATAATTGCACAAAGACAGGAAATTTGTGTGGGAGAAATGGCAGATTTCAGGGCCGTAATTTCCAATGGCGGCAACGCTCCTTTTTTTCAATGGAAAAAGAATGGAATAAGCGTTGGAACAAATTCTTCTTTGTTTTCAGATAACGGTTTAATGAGCTCTGATATAATTTCCTGTACCCTGACTAGCAGCAGTGGCTGTGTAACTCAAGCAAATGTGCAAAGTAACAGTTTGCAAATACCTGTAAACCCCTTACCTGTTATTAGCTTAACGAAATCAAATGACATTAACTGTCTTACGGGGCAGGCAAAACTACTTGCCACCGGTGGAATAAAATATGCATGGCAACCTGCAGAGGGTTTGCAAAACATTGATATTCCCGACCCGGTTGTTCGACCTTCTCAGCCTACTACCTATACCGTTAAGATATCTACAGCCAAAAATTGTAGCGCAACAAAATCTATTAACGTAAATGTTTCTAAAGAGGGCAAATATGATTTGTATAACAGCTTTACCCCAAACAACGATGGCATAAATGATTGTTTCGGAGTACGCCATTTGCTCAATATTTCTAATCTTGATTTTAGTATTTATAACCGCTGGGGAGATCGGGTATTTTATACAAAAAATGCCTCACAATGCTGGGACGGCACTTTTAAAGGGCTAAAGCAGGAAACCGGTAACTATATCTACATTCTGAAGGGCTCAGGGGCTTGCGGATTGCTTGATAAAAAGGGAACGGTTTTACTTATCAGGTAGTTTACCTTCCTTACTGTAAATCTTCACCAACTCCACCGCCTCCTTCGCTTCCTTCACATCATGCACCCGTAAAATATTGGCACCATTCATCAAGGCGATGGTATTTAGCACAGTTGTTCCGTTCAATGCTTCAGCTGCTGTAATGCCGAGCGTTTTGTAAATGGTTGCCTTGCGGGAGAGACCCACCAGCAAAGGTTTTTCGAGAATTTTTAATAAAGAGAGATGCTTGAGAAGGGTAAAGTTTTGCTCCGCAGTTTTGGCAAAACCAAAGCCAGGGTCAATGATAACGTCGTTGATACCAGCCTGCCGGCATGCCTCCTGTTTTGCAATAAAAAAATCGAGTACTTCTTTTACCACGTCTTCATACACGGCATATTGTTGCATGTTTTCCGGCCGGCCTTTCATGTGCATACTGATGTAAGGAACATTTTTAAACGAAGCCACCGTTGCAATCATGTCTTCGTCCATCGTACCACTGCTGATGTCGTTTACGATATGCGCACCCGCCTGCACCGCAGCCTGTGCTACTTTGCTGTG
>JBBSKH010000142.1:0-7823 GCA_038256495.1 Chitinophagales bacterium | reverse complement strand
TGGTGATTTGGTGATTTGATGATTTGGTGATTTGATGATTTGGTGATTTGGTGATTTGGTGATTTGGTGATTTGGTGATTTGGATGATTTGGTGATTTGGTGATTTGGTGATTTGGTGATTTGGTGATTTGGTGATTTGGTGATTTGGTGATTTGGTGATTTGCCAAGGAACTAATTTGCTGCAAAGGTAACCCAACCTTATCTTTACTTTACAAGAGAACAATCAGCTAATGCAACAATTTTTTTACAAACAACCATTTCCGCTGGAGGCCGGTGGTGTGCTTACCGAACTGGAGATCGGCTACCACACTTATGGCAACTTAAACAGCGATGGCAGCAATGTTGTTTGGATTTGCCATGCATTAACAGCAAGCTCTGCGGTGGCCGACTGGTGGCCGGGTGTTGTTGGCGAAGGTTGCGTTATCAATCCACAAGAACATTTTATAGTTTGTGCCAATATCATTGGCTCTTGTTATGGCAGCAGCGGTCCGCTGAGCAATGATCCTGCAACGGGTACTCCTTATTACAATCGGTTTCCTACCATAACTATCCGTGATATGGTGAATGCGCATATCCTGCTGCGGCAACACCTGGGCATACAACACATACATTTACTGGCAGGCGGCAGTATGGGCGGTTACCAGGCGCTTGAATGGGCCGTTATGGAAAGCAACATCATCCAGCAATTATTTTTACTAACCACTTCAGCTACCGAAAGTGCCTGGGGCATTGCGGTGCACACGGCCCAGCGTATGAGTATAGAAGCTGACAGCAGTTGGCAAGATAATAATGCTGATGCCGGCAGGAACGGTTTAAAGGCCGCCCGTGCCATAGGCATGCTTACGTACCGTAATTATGGTATCATGACACAGGCACAATCTGATACCGACCCTGCTAAACTAGACGATTACAAAGCCAGTTCTTACATCCGATACCAGGGAGACAAATTGGCCAACCGTTTCAATGCCTACAGTTACTGGTTGCTCACAAAGGCGCTGGATACCCACCATATTGCAAGGAGCAGGAGCGCTGATGTAAACTCAGTTTTACAATCGATAAAACAACGCATCCTTATCCTTGGCATTAGCAGCGATATTCTTTGCCCCCTGGCAGAACAGGAACAAATGGCTGCGGCAATGCCTAATGCAAGCCTGGTTACCATTGATTCTGTGTATGGTCATGATGGCTTTTTGGTAGAAGCTGAACAGATTTCAAAAACACTTCGGAACTGGCTGCAACAGGATAAATAAAAAAGGGTTACTGTTAAGCAACCCTCTATTTTAAATTATTACTTGTTCGGTTGCGGCGTATACCGCAGGTAAGGTTTTACCACCTTTACTCCTTTAGGAAATTTCTTAATCGCATCTTCTGTACTGATAGCTGGTACCACAATCACATCTTCTCCATCTTTCCAATCTGCAGGCGTAGCCACACTATGGTTGGCAGTAAGTTGCAAGGAATCTATCACACGCAATACCTCATGAAAATTACGACCTGTAGAAGCTGGATAAATGATCATCAGCTTCACGGTTTTATCAGGCCCTATCACAAACAGCGAACGCACGGTAGCAGTTGCCGAAGCATTGGGATGAATCATATCATACAAGTCCGCAACCTTCCTGTCTTCATCAGCAATGATGGGAAAATCAACCGTGCAGTTTTGTGTTTCATCAATATCATTCCGCCATAGCAAATGCTTATCCAGCGGATCAACACTTACCGCCAGCACTTTTACATTGCGTTTTTCAAATTCCATTTTTAACTGTGCGGTTCGGCCCAGCTCTGTGGTGCATACCGGCGTATAGTCGGCCGGATGTGAAAACAATACACCCCAGCCATCGCCGAGGTATTCGTAAAAATCAATATCACCTTCGGTTGTGCTTGCTTTAAAGTTGGGAGCAACATCCCCTAATCGTAAACTCATGTCATTTAATTTATAGTGAAGAAAGTATTTAAAATTACATTCCATTTCGCCGGAATAAAAGCCAATTCTATTCTAAATTTAAAATCGTGCAACTTTATTTAAAATATACCGATTAATATTTTCAAACTCCACACCATCACCAATAAACCCAATAGTATCAAAGATGCTTTGCGGGGCAACTTGCCTGCAAGCTTTGCTGCAACTGGTGCAGCCAGCATACCGCCAATGATGAGCGCCAGTATAACCTGCCATTGGCTTACACCTATCAGCGTAAAAAATGTAAGCGCACTAGCCAGCGTAACAAAAAATTCTGCCAGGCTTACTGAGCCGATTACATATTTTGGGTTTCGCCCCTTTGCAATGAGCGTGGTGGTAACGATGGGCCCCCAGCCACCGCCACCAAATGAATCAAAAAAACCGCCTGCAACTGCAAGCGTTCCATGCTGTTTAAAATGTTTCTTCTTTTGAATTTTTCTAAATGCAGTATAAATGATTTTTATTCCCAGGAACAAAGTGTAACATGCCAATATCGGCTTAAGCCAAACTGCATGAGAGTCTCCATAAATACCTAGCAGCAAAGCACCGGCAATCGCACCAATCACGCCGGGAATCACTAGTGCACGAAACAATTTTTTATTAACGTTACCAAACTTAAAATGGCTATAGCCTGAAGCACCACTTGCAAACATTTCCGCAGTATGAATGCTGCTGCTGATGGCGGGCAAACTTACACCCGATGACAAAAGAATGGTTGCACTTGTTACGCCATAGCCCATACCAAGTGCGCCATCCACAAGCTGAGCAAGAAATCCGGCAAGTACCATCCAGGGAAATTTTACGTCTAGTTTTTGCAGAAGTGCGAAGGAGTCTTCCCGTATTTCCCGCAACGGGAGGTAAGAAGAAATAAAGGCTCCAATCAAAATAGCCGCAAAGATCATCACCGAAATACCGGCAATTTTCTTCCATCGCTGCTCCTTCTCCATCTCACTTTTTGCAGCCATTACCCGGGTGATCTTATTAAGCTTTTTTACTTTGAATTCGAAATCGCCGGAAAGCTTATTCCTGATCTTGTGGAGGTTCTGTAAAAGCTCATCCAATTCTGCAGGCAGCGCATGGTTGAGCAATTCTTTAATTCTTTTGGCGGCGGTGGGCGATTTTCCATTGGTAGAAATACCGATTTTCAATGCTCCTTTCTGCACAATAGAGCCAAGGTAAAAATCACAGAGATCGGGCGTATCAGCTACGTTAACCAGTATATTTTTTTCTTTAGCTTCTGCCCGAATATAAGCGCTGGTAGCTTTATCGTTAGTAGCAATAAACAGCACTTCGGCAGCATCAAGATCTGATGTTTCATAATTTTTTTCATAGAGTTGCACTTGCGGGTAATCTTTTACCAGGGTTCTTACTTCATCAGAAATAATAGCAGACACCACTTTAACCCTGGCCTCGGGTGCATTCAACAACAAAGCTGTGAGCTTTTCTAAGCCTACTTTGCCCGCACCTACTACAAGAATGTTTAATGATGCTGGCTTCAGGAAAACCGGGAACAGGAAATTCCCTCCCGTTTCTGCTGCATCATCTTGCTCCATAATATTATCAATCACATTTTGGTCTTTTGCCATGGGATCAAATAGTTTGTGAATTAATGATTGGGATCAATCCTGGTTCTCTCAAAACAAAATCGCCAAAGTGCTCATCTGCTGCTTTGTTGTTTTTATAAATGCTGAAAAGCGCATCAAGTTCTTGTAACAGGCCGTCTTCATCCAGACTTTCCCTGAACTTATAATTTAGGCGTGTACCTTCCCTATCGCCACCAATGTGCAGGTTATACTTGCCAGTTGCTGTGCCGACAAAACCAATCTCTGCAGCATAAGGCCTTGCACAACCATTAGGGCAACCCGTCATGCGTGCAATGATGCCATCCTGCTGCAAATCATATTTATTGAGTAGTGCCTCAATTTTTGTAATGAACGATGGCATATAGCGCTGCGCTTCTGCCAATGCCAGCGGGCAGGTGGGCAAAGCAACACAGGCCATGGCATTCTTACGAAATGCCGATGCGGCATTTGTAAAACCATCCAGGTTAAATTGATTCAACAGGCTTTGAATGGCCTCTTTATTTTCAACTGACACATCACTAACAATAATATTCTGATTGCTGGTAAAACGAAAATTTGCATTACCAGTTTCAGCGATCTGCAGCAGGGCTGTTTTCAACGGAAAATCTTTTGTATCGGTTACACGACCGTTTTCTACAAATACTGTGTAGTGCCAGTTACCATCATGATCCTGCATCCAGCCATAGCGATCGCTGCGTTGCGTGAATTGGTAAGGCTTTGGTGTTTCCAGCTTAAAACCACAACGCTGTTCCAGTTCCTTTTTAAAGCCACCCACCCCCATCCTGTCTACCGTATATTTAAGGCGAGCCAATTTACGATCTGAACGATTGCCAAAATCTCTTTGCACGGTCAATACTTCATAAGTGGCTTTTAAAATATTTTCTTCTCCCGACACAAAACCGATAACAGTAGCCAATCTTGCGTATGTATCCGGGTTGCCATGTGTTGTAGACAATCCTCCGCCAACGGCGATGTTAAAACCTTTCAGTTCTCCATCTTCTATTATTGCAATGAGGCCAAGATCATTTGTCAATACATCCACATCATTGTTTGGCGGAATCGCAATGCCTATTTTAAATTTCCTTGGCAGGTATCGATCCTGGTACAACGGGTCTGGCTCATTGTGCTCATGCAGTTTTACTTCATCCAACCATATTTCATAATAAGCTCTCGACTTAGGAAGCAAGAATGTACTAATCTTATCAGCAAAGGCGTGAACTTCCGTGTGCAAGGGCGATTCGTATGGATTGCTGGTACAGGCTACATTGCGGTTTACATCTCCGCATGCTGCAATAGAATCCAATTTCACCTGGTCAAACTGCTTAAGTGTTGGCTTCAACTGGCTTTTTAAAATGCCGTGCAACTGAATGGTTTGCCTGGTGGTAATCTTGATGACGCCGGTAGAATATTTTCCAGCAATATGATGCGCTGCCACCCATTGCTCCGGTTTCATAAAACCACCGGGAATGCGTAACCTGGCCATGAAGGAATACAGCTTGTCTAACTTTTTTTCAGCACGTTCTTCTCTAAGATCTCTGTCGTCCTGCTCATAAATTCCGTGAAATTTTATCAGCGCATGATCTGGTTCTCTAACCGCACCGGTGATCTCATCCTGCAGACTTTCCTGCAGGGAGCCACGCAAGCCCCTGCTTTCTGTTTTTATTTTCTCCACTACAGTAAGGGGCGCTTCTTGTTGCCCGTTACCAGCTTTATCATTCTTATGTAAATCCTGTTCTGCCATATTCGTTTTTGATCAATATAAATCCTTAATAAATCTTCCTTCTTTTTTTACCTGTTCAAAATACTGGGCCGCTTCTTCATCACTAAAATTACCTTGCTCTTTAAAAATGTTTAGAATAGTGTCCTCCACTTCTTTTCCCATTGGATCTTTTTCGCCACACAAGTATACAACAGCACCTGCTTGTACCCACGCATAAAATTCTTCAGCCTGTTGCTTTAATTTATGCTGAATTAAAAAAGGCTCTTCTTCATTATTTGTAAAAGCAAGGCTGACTTTAGTCAGTACGCCTGTATTAAAATATTGTTGCCATTCTGTTTGATATAAAAAGTCAGTTGTAAAATCTTCTTCGCCGAAGAGTAGCCAGTTGCGGCCTTCAGCGCCGGTGGCATCACGCTCGGCCATAAATGACCTGAATGGCGCTATGCCTGTACCCCTGCCGATCATGATTACATCCTTATCTTCCGCCGGCAGGCGAAATCTTTTATTGGTTTGGATAAAAAATGAAACGGTATCGTTCTCTTCTTTTTCTTTTAGAAACTGCGTACATATTCCTTCCTGGTCTTCACCATTTTCCAAATAATGTTCTTCCAGCACAGTAATGTGTACTTCTCCGGGATATACTAAAGGAGACGAAGCAATATTATAAATGCGTGGCGCCACAGGATTAAGGTGAGCAATAATGCTTTCCAACTGCGATTCGTTCACCGGGTATTTTTGCAATAGAGCCAGCAAACTTATTTTACGTTCCGGGATCGTATTGCCATAAATATTTTCATATTGGCTCACAGATTTATCGGAAAGAAAACTAATGTTAAGTTTATTAACGAGTAAGTCTTCAAATGAATAGGTTTCCTTTTTCCAGGTAACCAGTTTTTCAGGATCTGCTTTGGCGGCAGATAAAATTCTAGTTACCATTTCCTGCGGATTCCTGGGTGTTATCGCTATTGAATCGCCGGTAACATAATTAACGTCCTCTGCTGCTATTTCAAAATGATAAGTGCGTTTGGAAGATCCGCTTGCATTAAGATTGATTTTAGATAAAATGGTTCCTTCATACACTTGCCTGCTGGCAGGTTTCGCAGAAGCTGCAGGCGCTACCGCCGATGCAATTGTTGGATTTGTCGCTTTTGTGGAATTCTCCAGATAAGACAATACGTTGACCATCCATTTTTCGGCAGTAGCTTCATAATCTAAATCACATTTCTGTAATGGCAAAAGCCTTGAGCCGCCCAGCTTTTCAAATTGTTCATCCACTTCTTCGCCCGTCTTACAAAACAACGGGTATGCCGTGTCACCTAAAGCCAGCACAGCAAACTGCAACTGGGTTAAACCAGGAGCTGATGCTAAAATGAAATCGTAAAATTTCTTGGCACCTATTGGCGGTTCACCCTCACCTTGTGTGCTGATGACTGTAAAGAAATATTTTTCTTTTGGTAAATCTGCCAGGCGATACTGATCCAGTCCTACCAGTTTAACAAGCAATCCCGCCTGCTTTGCTTTTGTAGCAAAATGCGTGGCCAGCCGCTGTGCGTTACCGGTTTCAGTACCAAATGCAATGGTGATTCGCTGCTGAACAACAGCCTGTTTCACAAGCTCCTCTTTGCTTGCAGAAGAAACAAGTCCGGTTAAATATTTATTTACCCAGATCAGCTCCTCCTGACTGAGGTCGCTTACCAGCTCCGATAATGATTTCAATTTAGGCTCTGCTAACATGTTTTCTTTTTGTTGAATTTCCCGGTAATGATGCAACTGTTGCAGTCAATGGTTCAAAGTAATGAAGACCATTTCCGCTATTTTGCTGCCATTTAAACAGCCCATGCAATGCAACTACTTTACCCACTATTACAAGTGATGGCGATAAAAATGTTTTTCCCTTCGCTTCAATATTATAGTTGTATAAACTGCATGTAAAAATGTTTTGCAATGGCGTGGTGGCTTGCTCTGCAATTGCCAGTTTCTTACTTTCATCTATTTTATAAAAAGTTAGTTTTTCCACAAGCATATCCAGCGTTTCGCTACTCATGTAAAACACCAATGTATCGTCCGTGCGTGCCAATTCCTGCCAGTATGCTTCACTAATAATATCTTTTTTGTAACAGGTTAAAAAGCGAACCGATGTTGCATGATCTCTAGCTGTTAAAGGTATTCCTGCATATGCTGCAGCCCCCAGCGCTGCAGTAATGCCGGGCACAATCTCGTAAGGAATGTTATGCTCCACGGCCGTCTGCAATTCATCAAGGATATTTGAAAATATACTTACATCACCACCTTTCAATCTCACAATCAGTTTACCCTGCCGGGCATATTCAACAATCAGTTTATTAATCTGTTGCTGTGGCGTGGATATTCCCCTGCGGCATTGCTTCCCCACATAAATAATTTGTGAATGGCTGTTCACGTGTTCAGATAATATTTCTTCACTCACCAGCCTGTCAACCATAACCACATCAGCACGGCGTAACCATTTCACCGTTTTCAGCGTTACGAGGTCGGGGTCGCCCGGCCCTGCTCCGGCCAATATCAATTTTCCTATTATGCT
>JBBSKH010000141.1:0-7830 GCA_038256495.1 Chitinophagales bacterium | reverse complement strand
GTAATTAATAGTAAATAGATAAGTGCATTGCTCCAGATAATACTATTGGCAGCAGACACGAACTCTTCAAAATTGATCATATTATTTGCTTTTTTGTTAGTTGGAAGTTGGCAATATAGCATTTTACTTCCTGAGCTGAGTTCGAATTGCAGGCTTTTTATAAAATGTACAGTTTAGCAAGTGCTGTTGTTGCGAAATAAATTAAAGTTCAAGGGCTTTGTCCGTCGTACAGTTGACGGTTTTGTAGTAAGATTCAACTCAGCGCTTTTATAAATTTAAGTTCAGGGCTGTTGTATCTGCTGATCATTGTTAATCAATAAAAACCGGATTAAATTGTGTACAGCTTCGGCATAGCGATGATCGTTACAGGAGCGATGTTTTTAATTGATTGAAGGGGCAAATTTTACATCGCTTGAACCTTTATCGGCTCACCAATACTATTTGATTTTATTTTCCTGGCTTTGATGGGCGAACCTCAATCTTGCTTGGTAAGGTGCGTGGGTTCATTTGTAAAAGATCTGCTACCAGTTCACCAATATCTTCCGGCTGAATCTTCCATGCATCTGCATCTGTTGGTACGTGGTCATTAAAATGTGTGGCTACTGATCCAGGCATGATGGTACTTACTTTTACGCCATACTTGCGGAGGTCAAGCATAATTGCCTGCGTAAAGCCCACCAGGCCAAATTTGCTTGCATTGTAGGCTGCACCATTCTCAAAGAAATTAGTGCCGGCAAGGCTGGCAATCGTAATAATATATCCTTCGGTTTTTTTAACGGCAGCCACACCTGCTTTTACGGTATTAAATACACCGGTTAAATTAGTATCTATGGTAGCCTGCCATTGCTCATGCGTAAGATCTTCTACAGGGGAAAAATGTCCCACACCGGCATTGGCCACTATCACATCAAGCTGACCAAATGCATCAAGGGTGGCTTTAATGGCTTTTTCTTCTGATGCAGCAGAAACTACATCCGATTCTAATGCTAACACCCTATCTGCCCCTGCACCTAAGCTGGAAGCCGCTTCCTGCGCAGCAGACAGCGACCTGCTTGTGATAGCCACCCGCATGCCCAGCTCTAACAATGTTGCTGCAATACCGTATCCAATACCTTTGCTGCCACCTGTGATGTAAGCAACTTTATCTTTTAAATTATTTTTCATATCCCTGTTTATTGGTGATCCAAATATGTTACCTGCTAAACTATACAAATAGCCTGCTAGATTGTTCAGCCTGCTACTTATGGCTTATGCTGCACGCCTCTTAAACTCCCCACTAAGTAAAGACTGCTCTACAGAAAAATCATTGGAATGAATGACGGTTCCATCAGCCGCTACTTGTGCCCATTCTTCCACCATCTTGCGTATCCCCTTTACATATGCCTGCGTGAGTTCCTTTAAATTTTCCAGGGCATTCCTGCTTCTGGAATCCTGGTACAAGGAAATGGCGGCTACTAAAATAATTGCGGCGGCCAGGAAAATGCCATCTCCAATATTGCCAGTAACAAAATAAATAGTAGATGTAACCAACAACAGGATCGCCATTGGTTCTTTTACAGCGGTGAGCACCAAACTGCAAATTGAAGTTAAGTAAAACAATTCCTAATTATTAATTGTTCCAAAATGTGCAATCTAATATCTTTAATAAAAACCCGTGAGGCGAAAAAAACAGGAAAAATTAAAAGAAGAAAAATTCTGGGCAACTTTCTATTATTTCAATGTGCCTTCGGACCCCGAGGCGGACTCATCCCATTTTAAAAGAGTAAACTTCAGGATCTGGGATAGCGTTACCGATGATGACGTAATGAGGATGAACAGCAGGGTAACTTCTATTTACCAACTGGATTTAGATGAAACCGATATAACGAATGAAGCCATTGAAAGCCTTACCCATATTGATTATATAACAGAATTAAGATTGAAGGGCATAAGGGAGCTGAATAATAGTTGCGTTCCGTTTCTCAACAAAATAAATGGACTGGAGCTATTGCATATTGATGGCACGTCTATCACTTTAGATGGAATTTTAATGATGAGCCCTTCTGATAAACTTCAAACCCTCCTCTTCTCCCATGAGCAAAACCGGCCACCTGCAGAAAAAATGCAGGCGCTGCGGCAGCTTTTTCCTGCATGCAGTTTTATTGTAAATCACAAATCATTTTATTTTGAAGGAGATGAGCAGCAGGATTTCCAATAACAGTATGCAACAAATATTGTTACACTCTTTTTAACCAGCCGGAGATACTTAAACGAGGCCTGTTTGCAACCATTACTTCATGTTCGGTTTCATCGCTTTTAAACAATACGGCAGTTCTGGCTTCAGGCATTACCTGCTGCGCCTGTTCATTACCGTAAAGATGCAACTGTCCGCCATCTGATGCAGACCAGTTATCGTTAAGGTAAGTAACCAGGGAATATTTGCGGCTGTCATCAGTTTTAAACTGGTCCTTATGTCGTTTGTAAAAACTGCCGACTCCATACACCGCATAATGAAATTCAGCATCATTTATTCCGGAATAACAGGTAGCATTCATCCTGGCAATAAATTCATCAGCATATTGCAGGAAACCCCGCTCATAAATGTTATCCGCATCCTTGTTCAACCAGCAAATACTATCCGACCGCACCAATTGATTATTATCCTTTACACGACTGTTGCCAATGCCCGCAGCGTTCATCATGCCCTCCTGTTGCAACTGCCCAATACGCAGTTGCAAACCTGCAGACAGTTCAGCAGGTATAAAATTATTACAAATGCCCACTTTACCAGACACATAACTATCTATCAGCTCATCAAATTGCTCATTCATACAATAGCAAGGTATTGTATTAAAGCACCATGGCCGCATTTAATTATGCCATCATTAAATACTTGAAAAATAGAAGGGTAGAATGCATTCTCCTGCTTTGAAATTATTGTTTCAACGGCAGCATTTTAAAGAGCTAACCTTAAACCTGTTTTGTTCCAGGCGGCCGTTTATAGCTGCCTTCCAGGTTGCATTACAGAAACCATCATTTTTATGAGCATCTCCAAAGCCATTACTATCGGCGCCTTCTACATGATACGCTTTACCATTTATGCGCACAGCAAGCATACAATCATTGTCTTTCATACCAAACAAACATTTACCGCAGGCGGCTTCTGCATGTTGAACGGCTTGTGTACTATCCTGCGGCCCGACCTGTGCTTTTGAATGAGAAAAGAATAAACAACAAATGATTGATAGAAAGTACATTTTCATTACAAGATTTTAATACCCTGTGGAAATAGTAATTACAAATATAAATTATGTGTGCAAACATGCCCAGAGCGTTGTTGAAAAGTTTGTGCAACTTTTAAACAGCAGCCGTTAGCTAAACATATATGATTATCTTGTGCAACCCACAATTATAAGAGATGCTAAGCAACAACGACATATTAAAAAAGCTGAGAGTAGCGCTCCAGTTAAATAACGACCAAATTCTTGAGATCCTGTCATTGGCTGAATTTGAGATAAGTAAAGGCGCACTTGGCGATTTCTTCCGGCGGGAAGATCACCCAGGTTATGTGGAGGCAGGTGACCAGGTGTTGCGTAATTTCCTCAATGGCCTAATCATATATAAACGAGGCGTGCTTCCCCAACCCAAAGAAGTGAAGGAAAACAAAGATGAACCAGGTAAGGAACGAAAAGACCGTGGCTAAAAATCGACGAACCTGTTAAACCGAATCAAGTATCAGCCTTGCCGCATCAATGTCCCTTACAAAGATTTTCAACTCCACACCAGCAATGGGGTCAAGCCCCATCACGTTTTCATTTTTCAGGAACGATTCTATACCCTGGGCTTTTAATCTATCCTTTGCTATGGTGGCTTCCTGTACGCTGTTGTATGATTGTAATACGACTGTGTTATCCTGTTCCATTTCAAATAATTTTAAGGTTAGTAAAAAATTCCGGTGATTCCCTCGCCGGTTTGCTCGTTGTTTAATTTACGCAATTTTATTTACGAACGAGGAATTATATGCAATCAATATACCTGATTTCGTTTTGGTGCATTTTAATTGTCACCGGTGGGGACACCAACCGGGGATGGCCGCAGTATGCGTCGTCCCCACCGCCCACAAGAAGTGCGGCCAGGCGATAATTTAAAATGCACCCTTTCGTTTTGCCTGGCAACATTTCTTCTTTAACTTAGAAGGCTGGCATTATTGTAGCCTATTACAGCATACAATCAAAAATATTATTATGGTTATCGACGTACATACACACCTTAACAATTATCACGAAGAACTTATTTTACCCATTGAAGACAGCTTAAGCAAGCTGCAAACATCTATGCAGCACAACGAAGTAGATTATGCGCTTATATTAACTTCCTATAAAGTGAACGAACACCGCCCTTCGGTAAAACAGGCGGTAGAAGCCACCAGGGACATTAATAATCTTTCTATAGTGGCAGGCATCAGTTACCTGAATTACAAAGAAAGGGACTTAAGAGAAATTGCAGATTACCTGAAAGATGGTTTGATAAAAGGATTGAAATTATATCCCGGGTACGAACCGTTTTATCCGCACGACAAGAGATTACAGGTGGTGTATGAATTAGCCATTGAATTTGATGTGCCCGTAATGTTTCACTCCGGTGACACTTATTCTCCCAAAGGAAAAGTAAGGTATGCACACCCGCTGCACATTGATGATGTTGCGGTTGATTTTCCTGAAATGAAAATAGTGATCTGCCATGTGGGCAACCCGTGGATAAGAGATTGTATGGAAGTGGTGTACAAGAATGACAATGTGTATGCAGATTTTTCAGGCCTTGTACTGGGAGACTTTACTGATAAGTTTGAGCAATACATGAAGGGCCAGTTGGAAGAAATGATCTTATACGCTGGTGAACCCGAATACCTTTTATATGGAACGGACTGGCCGATATCTACCATGCGATCTTACCGTTCTTTTATGAAACAACTGGACCTGCCAGATGAACAAAAAGAACTGATCTACTGGAAGAACGCAGCCAAACTATTTAAGATAGATGTAAGCAAACTTGAAAAAAAATAAAATTTAATTGCTACAATAAAACTGGGCGTTGGGCAGTCGATTTTATAAACTTACCTTACCAATGACCTGAGTACTTAATAATGCGCTGCTGGCTTTCAAAGTCTACATGCACTAATCCGAAACGTGGATGAAACCCTTCTGCCCATTCAAAATTATCCAGTAGCGTCCAAACAAAATAGCCGGTAACATTTACTCCCGCCGATTTTGCATGCAGTACCTGGAGAATATGTTCTTTTAAATATTGCTGTCGCTGAAAATCATTTACAACGCCCTGTCTCACTTCATCTTTAAAAGCGGCACCGTTTTCTGTAACCACAATTTCTTTCACGTTCTTATACCCGCCAATTCTTTCCAAAGCATTAAAGATAGCAGGCGGGTGTACTTCCCAGTTCATCAGCGTTCGTTCAACATTTCTTTTATCAGCCTTAATGATTGTTGCCTTTACAAAAGGCATGAAGGCTGCATACTTTACTATTTCCCTGGTGTAATTCTGCAGGCCGATAAAATCCATATCAAACGCTAACTTAGCTTCGTCTCCATCTTTTACATAACGTTCCATTTTTTGAAGAACGGTTAAATCTTGTTAGTATGCAGCATAAAAAACTCCGGCCACCTATGCCGGAGTTTACTTGTATTTTTTTGATGCTCAATTAAGGAGCTACGGTTCCGTTTTCTATAAACCTAACCTGTACCTGCTTATTTGTGTCGGTAGCACCGGGGAGTCCTGCAAACAATACGGTATACACCTTATACTCACTTAAGGTGAGTAAACGAGTGGCAGAAATATTTCCACCATTGCTAATGGAAGTGTTCACGGTTCCTGCATCCACCAGTTTAAACGAAGAGACCATCTTGTAGGCGGCAGTTTCATTTATGTTGTTTTCGCCAATAGAGATGGTGGGCGTAGAAACTGAATCCGGTACTGCATTAATATACCTTACCCAGGCCTTACCGGGCACTGTAGTTAGTGAATCGAGTTTATCATTCACCAATAAATTTTCGTACTTACCTGCGTTACCTACCAGCAAAACTGAGTAATACATACTGTCTGCAAATACACCTGGCGTTATGGCCAGCGTATTACCGGTAGAAAAATCAAAAGCTCTTACCTCCCGGTTACCTATGAAAACAGGAAGATAAACGCCGGTGAAATTAGTAAATCCCAACAGGGAATTACCGAGTGTATTGCCCGATAATGCAAAAGCCACGGCTGGCTGATCGGGTGCCATGTTAAAAGCCATCAGCCCTGCAGCAGGTGTTCTCACATAATCTGGCGTATCTTTTTTGCAGGCTGCAAAGATAAACATCAGCATGAACAAGCCCATAAAAACGCTTGCATTTCGATTCATAAAAATTTTGATTTTCTTCATTAGGTATCCTTTTTTTTTGATTTAATTGTTCGCCTTCAATCAGAAAAAACAATGCCATAAAAGCCTTATTACATGCGGATCTAAGTATAAGCCCTTATCTTAACTTTTATTTAGAAAAAAGGTATAAGAAAGCGTTATTTTTTGTGTGATTGTAATAAAGCTCATCTGGTCAATAAATGTTTAATTTCTTTCAGGAATTGTTGTATACCTCTTCAATGCTGACATCGCACTTTACCAATTCCCTAACAACCTTAAAAGAATTTTACAATGGTTTACCGAAGGGAAGACAGATGCACGATTAAGGGTGATCATCTTCAGGCCTATGGAAGGATATTATTACGATACCAAACACGGAAAACAGGTGGCATTTATTAAACAACTTGCTGGCGCTGCGTTTGGTACCACGCTGGATGATTACATGGAAGGCAATATCAGTTTGTAATTTGAAGTAGGCTATTTATTAAACTGGGCGGCAAACAACCCGGGGTCATCAGGCGTAATGATGATTTTTTGGTGCGATGTGGTCTTAATTAAAATAGTATTGTTTCGCCTGGTGGCAAACCATGTCATGGCACCAAATTTCCTGTTGGCAAACTTACCGAAGTAGCCAAACAATCCGCCGCTCCCAAATATGCGGAGTGACCAATTAATTTCGTTTGGATCAATGATGTTCACGCTTCTGATTTCGTTCAGCTCAAAAATGACATTTTTTAATGGCCGGCAAATGATGAACTGCGTGCCGGTGAGCCGGTAACCTGTTGGCCTGAAAAGATAAGCTAGCAGGTAAGTTAAAAGTATTATTGCAGAAATGACAAATAGAATGCTGCTGCTGGTATCAGGCAATAAAAAGAAAGGTAACATGATGATTCCGGCAAATAAAACAGTAACCGCAACAGTTATGATGCCGGCCGTTTTCCCTAAGGTTGCTTTAAAGTAAAGGTTGGTTTCCATCCGTGTTTGCTCGTTGTTATGATTTCAAATATAAGGGTTTGGAAATTGAAGTTGTTAGCTGAGGAAGAAAAAATAGATAGCTATTTATCAATAATCAGGTACTGTCTCATAAACTGTTAGCCTAAATATTCTCCTCAGGCAGTATTAAATTCAATTGAAACTATCTAAGATTTCTAAGTACAACTTAGAAGGCAATTCACTTTAGACAGGCCTTCACGTGTTTGAGGCGCAATATGGTAGCAAACGAGCCTAAGAATATCATGCAAGTATTTCAACGAAGGGGTAAACTTTAAGCATGCATTTTTTTCTTAAATGAGCTTAGATACCTTAGATGGTAAAAATCCCAGGAACTGTAAGCCTGAATATTCTCCTCAGGCAGTATTAAATTCAATTGAAACCATCTAAGATTTCTAAGTACAACTTAGAAAGCAATTCACTTTAGACAGGCCTTCACGTGTTTGAGGCGC
>JBBSKH010000140.1:0-8116 GCA_038256495.1 Chitinophagales bacterium | reverse complement strand
CGTTAAACGAAATTTTTACAGGGCTTACTTCGTTCATTGCAATCCGGGATGTCATGGCATTGTCCATATTAATCTCCATGGTGAGATAAAAATGTGGAGCAGCGAATTTGCTTTCGCCAAGGCGCTTGGCAATTACTTTACGCATTTGCGTAAGCTGTACATCTGTGTGGCCTTCCTGACCAATAGCATTGAATGCCGCAACCGGTTTAGCCGGCGCTGCGCCTGCTTTTGCAGCAGCTGGTTGTGCAGCCGGCTTTTCGTCAGGCTTAAAACCGTCTATATCTTTTTTAGTAATGCGGCCACCATCGCCGGAGCCGTTTACACTTGCCAGGTCAATGCCTTTTTCAGCAGCCATTTTCTTAGCCAAAGGCGATGCCTTAATGCGGCCATTTGAAGAAGCGTCGCTCTCTGTGGAGGCTTGCTCATTTACTGCAGCGGACTCCGTTTCCTGCGGGGCTTCTGTTTCTTTCTTGCTGTTGTCTTCAGTATCATTAGCGCCGGATTTTTCCGCTTCCACATAGGCGTTAACATCAGTACCCGGTTTACCCACTATTGCAATGATCTCGTTTATTTTGGCTGCTTTGCCAGCTTCTACGCCTATGTATAAGAGGGTGCCTTCTTCATATCCTACCACTTCCATGGTGGCCTTATCTGTTTCTACATCGGCCAACACATCATCGGCTTTCACCTTATCTCCAACAGATTTATTCCAGGAAACAATCTTTCCTTCGGTCATGGTATCGCTCAGCAAAGGCATCCTTATTTCTTTGGCTCCATCCGGCAGGGCCACTTTTCCTGATTTTTCTTTAGACGCCGCAGGTTGCTTTGGTGCTTCCGCTGCCTTCTCTGCAGACTCTTCCTGTTTATCTCCTTCCTTTTTATCTCCTTCCTCGCTGCCGTTTTCAGACGCCGCAGCTTCTTCTAAAGCCGGTTTATAATCTTCTCCTTTTTTACCAATTACAGCTAGCACTCCATCTACTTTTGCTGCCTGTCCTTTTTCTACACCTATATACAATAAAGTACCTTCGTTATAACTTTCCAATTCCATCGTGGCCTTATCGGTTTCCACTTCTGCCAACACATCACCTGGTTTTACAGAATCGCCTACTTTTTTATTCCATGCTACAATTACACCTTCAGCCATTGTATCACTCAGCCTGGGCATGCGTATTACTTCTGCCATAATCGATTTTTGCTGTTTATTAAAATGAAGCCCGAAATTAATGCAAAAACAGGATATCTGGGATGCTTTCGGGTATTTTAGCTGCTTAATATTTTTATATGTTGCCTGCTAGTAATCCAGCTCTAGTTTTATTCGCTCTTTAAGCAATTGTATATTTGGATACTGCGCTACCAGCAACTGGTATTTCTCCTTTGTATTCAGCGGCTTTTCGTTCGGCATGTCTTCAGCGGCTGATTCATTTACCACTATCTGGTATTTAATGTCTCGATTATTAAAGAAATTCTGTATGTATTCTATCAATCCAGACCTTTCAACTTCAATAAATTTCTGCTGCATGATGTTGCCGGTATAAATTCTGAAATTGTTTTCATCTTCTATTGTTAACCCGACCATTTTAAATATCGTAACAGAAGAGTTTTTTTTATTTTTCTTAAGGATGGCGATATATTCTTTCCATGCTTTATGGAGTAATTCTATTGTGAGCGGTTTGCTGGCAAAAACTGTTGTGTTGTTCTGTTGAGCAAGTTTTTCCCGCAGGCTTTTTAGCGAACTAATAGTAACGGGTGCGGCATCAGGAGCAGTAGAAGCCAGGTCTGCCGTTTTTGTTTTGGCAACAGTTTGTGGCAATGGTGCTGCTTCGGGCTCTTCAATTACCAGGCTAGCTGCTACAGGTGCTGGCTTTGCTTTTTCAGTTATTGGTTTATCTTTTACCGTAGCAATAGTTAGTGCCCGGAATGCCACCGGCTTTGCATCATCCGTTAGTTTTTTTTTACTAACGCTGCCGCCCGATTGTTGCAGTTCTATGGCCTGTGCCAGGTAACTTAATTTAATAAGTACCATTTCAGTAAACAATTTTTTATTGCGTGCGCTTTTATAACCGATGCTTGCCTCGTTAAGAATATTTAAAGAAGCCAGTAACCAGCCCATGGCTGTTTTCTGGGCCCATTGCATGTACTTATCTTTAAAGTCTTCTGCCACTTCCAGCAGCGATACTGCCCTTGGATCTTTGCTTACCAGCAGGTTTCTTAAGAACTCGGTAAAACCTTCCAGGAAACTGTCGGCTTCAAATCCTTTTTGAATAATGGTGTCCAGTAACAACAGGGCATCGCTTAATGCCTGATTTTGCAGATGCTCCAGCAGGCTGAAATAATATTCTTCATCCAGGATGTTCAGGTGTTCTAGTGTGTTGCAGTAAGTAAGGTTGCCATCAGTAAAGCTTACAATCTTATCCAGTATGCTCAGGGAATCACGCATACAGCCTTCACTTTTCTGTGCAATTACGTGCAGGGCCGCTCTTTCGGCAGTAATGCTTTCTTTTTCACATATTTCCTGCAGGTGTTCAATGGTATCGTTGGTGGTGATGCGCTTGAAATCAAATATCTGGCATCTACTTAAAATGGTAGGAAGGATCTTGTGTTTTTCTGTTGTGGCCAAAATAAAAATGGCGTAGGGTGGCGGCTCTTCCAGCGTTTTTAAAAATGCATTGAAGGCGGCGGTACTAAGCATATGAACCTCATCTACAATATACACTTTGTAGCGGCCAGCTTGCGGCGCAAAGCGTACCTGTTCTGCCAGTGTGCGGATATCGTCAACAGAGTTGTTGCTGGCAGCATCCAGTTCATGAATGTTCATGGAAGTGCCTGCATCAAAGGATTTGCAACTGTTGCATACGTTGCAGGCTTCGCCATCACTGGTTTTGTTTTCGCAGTTGATTGTTTTGGCCAGTATACGGGCACAGGTTGTTTTACCCACACCCCTGGGGCCACAAAACAAAAAGGCGTGTGCCAACTGGTTGTTGTTGATGGCGTTCTTAAGTGTTGTGGTAATGTGAGACTGCCCCACCACCGTATTAAAATTCTGTGGCCTGTACTTACGTGCAGATACTATAAAATTCTCCATAATATAAAAGTTCCAGGTTCCATCTGAACCCTTCCAAAGATAACGCTAGTTTAAAAAAGGATGGCGTTTAAATTCCCTGTTTTTATCAAAAAGAAACCGGTAGGTGCTCAGGTTGCGGCTGCGGGAAACATTGCCAATACTTCCGGCAATATTGAGCATTTTGGGATTGAAGTCGCCAATCCATTGCATCTCATAAAATTCGTAATGTGAAGCATCGGTTTGCAGCAGCTTTGCCGATTCGGCGATGATATAAGCATCAACGCCTTTGCCCTGCCATTCTGGTACAACGCCAAACACCAGCCCGGTAAACTTTTTGTTTGGTTTAAACTTTTTTAACCAGAGAAATTGTAGTTTTTGTAAAAGTCCGAACTTGCCGTTCAGGTGTTTGAACCATTGGTTCAAATCGGGCATGTTGGTGAAAATAGCAATAGGGTCATTGTTGTGATAAGCAAACCAGATGAGGGTTTCATCCATTACAGGTTTCATTTTAGTAAACAGCAGCATTACCTGTTCTTTGCTCATTTCTTTTAGTCCGCCATGGCCTGCCCACGCTTTGTTATATACGGTAGCAAAATCTTCCGCAAATTTTTTCAGTTGGTTCTTTTTAATGTGGCTGGCTGAAAAGGCCGGATCTTTTTCTAACTGGTCGTGCCGTGCCCACACTTTTTCAGTCAGCGGTGCTTTCGGTTCCATATTAAAGCAAACCTGGTCGAAGAAAACCCGAAAGCCGTAGTTTTCAAAAAGCGCTACATAATAGGGTGGATTGTAATTCATGCAGTACATGGGTTCCTGGAAGCCTTTTGTAACAAGACCCCACCAGCGGTCCCTTTCTCCAAAATTAATGGGGCCATCCATGGCTTCCATACCTTTTTCTTGCAGCCATTGCTTTGCAGTATCAAACAGCATATTGGCTGCTTGCTGGTCGTTGATGCATTCAAAAAAGCCAATGCCGCCAACAGGCAGGTCATCGCCTTTATTTTTATATTTCTTGTTTATGAAAGCTGCAATGCGGCCAATGTTATGCCCATTATCATCCTGCAGCAACCAGCGTTGTAACTCTCCAAAACGGAATGCTTTATTTTTTGTTTTATCAAAAACGTCGTTGATGTCCTTGTTCAGCGGGCGTATCCAGTTAGGATCATTTTTGTAAATGGAAAGTGGTAGTTCTAAAAACTGTTGCTGACTGCTGTTATCTTGCACAAGTAAAACCTGCATACATTAAAATTGGAGAGTGGTTACAATATGGTTCAGGAAATTTCCTTCCTCATTTCCCGGGCTGTTTTGGTGCTGCCATCATGGCTCCAGCCCGGCGGCATAAAGATATACCTAAGCTTATTTGCAAAACTGGTTTTCTTGCTGATGTCCTTTCCCAGGTTTTTCCATTCATGAAAGATTACGTTAACAGGGTTATGGTCACCTTCCACCTGCTTAGTTAGTCCATATTTTACCGGCACCTCTGGCAATTCTTCCTGGAAAGTGCCAAACATCCGGTCCCAGATGATGAGACACATACCCATATTCTTGTCCAGGTAAATGGTATTGCTTGCATGGTGCACCCGGTGGTGGCTTGGGCTAACAAAAACAGCTTCAAACCAGCGTGGCATTTTGTTGATGTACTTGGTGTGCACCAGTATACCATATGTTTGGGTGATGGAATACATGAAAACAATATCAAAGGGATGGAAACCCATTAATGCGATCGGGATAAAATAAATGAACCGGTATACTGGTTGAAATACAGATGAGCGGAAACCAGTAGTAAGGTTGAATTCTTCAGAAGAATGGTGCGTAACATGCACCGCCCAAAACAACCGGCAGTAATGATCTACCCGGTGTTCAATATAAAAAGCAATATCCTCCAGCAGGAACAGGAGCAGCCAGTAAAGAATGGGATTATTTATTTGGAAGAAATGTTGTTCGTAACTCCACATCAGCACACTCACGTAAAATAACACCCTCAATATACCATCGAGGCCGGCATTAATAAGCGTTAAATAAACATTCTGTAGGCTATCCTTAAGGGTATAAAATTTTCGTCCCCGCCAATTGCTCATAATGATTTCGGCACCTATCAATATGGTGTAAAACGGTATAGAAAATAATAAGAACCATGTTTCCCTGGTAGACTGCATGCAGGATAATTTAATCCAATTGCCAAATTATATTTTAAAGAGAAACCCATGGTCAATCGTCCATCTCCGGTTGTAATTATTTTCAGTTAAGTACCTGAAAGCTATACCGCCATGATCTCTTTTTCTTTGGCTACCAATAGTTTTTCTATAGTGCCAATAAACTTATCAGTTAGTGTCTGCATTTCGGTTTCCCCATCTGTTGCTTCATCTTCACTCAGGCCATCTTTCTGCAGTTTTTTAATATCCTCAATGGCATTTCTCCTGATGCTGCGAATAGATATCTTTGCCTGTTCCCCTTCATTGTTACATCTTTTTACCAATTCCTTTCTTCTTTCCTCGGTAAGTGGGGGCATAAACAGGCGGATGATATTGCCGTCGTTTTGAGGATTAATGCCGATGTTGGCAGCTATGATGGCCCGCTCTATTACGGTAAGCATATTTTTTTCCCAGGGCTGAACAGAAATGGTACGGGCATCCATTACGGTTACATTTGCCACCTGGTTAATAGGGGTGGGGTTGCCGTAATAGTCTGCGGAAATACCGTCTAACATATTGGGATTGGCCTTTCCGGCCCTGATCTTAACTAATTCTGTTTCAAGGTGCTCAATGGCTTTCTCCATTAACAGGGCAGCTTTCTCCTTTACATTATTTAATTCTTCTGACATAGTATGATAAATTGCAGGCAAAGCTATAAAAATCTGGGCTTATACCAGCCAGATTTATAGAATTAGTGTATTACAGGGAATTGTTAGTTAATCAGCCTCAACAGATTCGGCCACCAAACCCAATACTTTGTGGGTTTTAATGATCTCTTGTTCTTTATGTTGTTGCTCAACATAAGGCCGCCTGGTTTTTTGGCGCAGGTAGTAGATAAAGCCAATGAGAGATAAGGCAGTCATCAGCAACAAGCCTATAACAGTACTGGTGCCCAAGTCCCTTAATAAATAGGCCATTACAATAAAACCAATGTTTACCGATACACAGGTAAGTGTAATCTGGCGATGATTTAGACCAATGTCTAATAAAAAATGATGAACGTGGGTCCTGTCGGGGCTAAAAGGAGAGCGCCTGTCAAGGATACGTAAACCAAAAACCCTGAGTGTATCAAAAAGAGGCACCATTAAAATGGCAAAACCAATGGCTGGTGCCGAAGTAATTGCAAATTGACCGGTTGCGGCATTTGCCACATTTATAAATTTAATAACCAGTATAGAGTTGATGAGGCCTAAAAGTAAGGAACCCGTATCGCCCATAAATATCTTCGCAGGCGAAAAATTATAGATCAAAAAGCTGATAAGTGCACCTGATAGAGAAAAAGCGATCACCGAAAAGGTGGTTTCTCCTATGAAATAGAAATAAGTACCAAAGATGAGGGTAGTTAACAGGCCGAGACTACCGGCCAGGCCATCCACTCCGTCTATCAGGTTAAATGAGTTGGTTATAACAATGATGGTTAGTAAAGTGAACAGTATACCTGCAAAATTGGGGATTTCGTGTATGCCCATGAAACCGTGAAGGTCTGTAATTCTTATTCCGCCAAATTTGATGAGAATGCCCGCTGCTATTAGCTGTCCTACGAATTTCTTGCTGGCAGAAATGATGAGAATATCGTCTTTAAGACCAAGGAAAAATATTACCACACATGCTGCCATAAAAAACTGTAGTTGGGCAGCCATTGCAGGAGGAGTACCCATCAGGCAAGCTATAATAAAACCCGCAAAAATACCTAACCCACCTAGTGTAGGAATAACTGTTTTGTGAACTTTTCGTTCATCGGGTTCATCAAATAGTTTTTTTTCTTTGGCCACCTGTATGATTACAGGAATTGAGAAAAATGTTATGATGAACGCAAGGGCGGCACTTAGTAAAATATTATCCATGCAATTGGTTTAAATTTTAAACCGTGTGTTTCACAAATGTATTAAATATGTTTTGTAGAAAGAATTTTTAAAAGGGTTTATTAATTTAAACTTATTCTTTTAAAATTGAATCACAAACTTATTAAGCAAATAACGAAGCTATCTTAAAGTTATTATTAAGAACTATAAACTATCTGTGCTTTTTCTTTTGGTTATCTATGCTTTTAAGTAGGTTTGCACACTTAAAAGCTATTAAATTTAAGACAAACTTAATCTATTATGAGTGACCTAAAAAATATTGCCACACAAGTAAGAAGGGATATCCTTCGTATGGTACACGGCGTACAAAGCGGCCACCCGGGCGGCTCGCTGGGCTGTACAGAATTTTTAACCGCTTTATATTTTGAAGTGATGAACCATAACCCGGATTTTACCATGGATGGGGTTGGAGAAGATCTTTTTTTCCTGAGCAATGGTCATATTTCGCCGGTATTTTATAGTGTACTTGCACGGAGTGGTTATTTCCCGGTATCCGAATTGGCTACCTTCAGGAAGATAAACAGCCGCCTGCAGGGGCACCCTACCACCCACGAACACCTGCCCGGGGTAAGGGTTGCCAGCGGATCGTTGGGCCAGGGTATGAGTGTGGCTATTGGTGCTGCACTAACCAAAAAGCTAAATAAAGATAAGGGCATCGTTTACTCTTTACATGGAGACGGCGAGCTGAATGAAGGACAAAACTGGGAGGCCATCATGTTTGCTGCCAGCAAAAATGTAGACAACCTGATATCCACCATCGACCGGAACGGCCAGCAGATTGACGGAACAACTAAGAAAGTAATGGCCCTGGGTAACCTGAATGCAAAATTCGAGGCTTTTGGCTGGGAAGTAACTGAAATGGATGGCAATGATATGGATGAAGTGGTAAAAGGCCTGAATCACGCTAAAAGCCTGCTGGGCAAAGGCAAGCCTGTAGTAATAATAATGAACACGGTGATGGGTAAAGGCGTAGATTTTATGGAAGGTACCCACGAATGGCATGG
>JBBSKH010000139.1:0-8130 GCA_038256495.1 Chitinophagales bacterium | reverse complement strand
CTCGTTGGGCGTTGGGCGTTTCTCGTTAGGCGTTAGGCGTTTCTCGTTGGGCGTTGCTTGTTGGGGGTTTCTCGTTGGGCGTTGGGCGTTTATCGTTAGGCGTTAGGCGTTTCTCGTTAGTCGTTGAGCGTTTCTCGTTGCTCGTTGCTCGTTGGGCGTTGCTTGTTGGGGGTTTCTCGTTGGGCGTTGGGCGTTGGGCGTTTCTCGTTTGGCGTTGCTCGTTGGGGTTACAAAGTTTTAGGATGTATTATTTTATTAAAGTTATCAATGAGTACAATAAAAAAATTTACGGATTTAGAGGTTTGGCAATTATCCAATGAATTAGAAAAAAGGATTTTTTCTATTATGCTGGATTCGTCATTGTCGAAAGATTTTGCACTAAAAGATCAAATTAATAAATCAGTTGGTTCCATTCCTGATAATATTGCCGAAGGATTTGGAAGAGGTGGTAGATTAGAATTTATTCAGTTTTTAAGTATTGCCAGAGCTTCTGCATCGGAAGTCCAATCTCAATTAATCAGGTGCTACAATCGGAAGCACATTTCAAAAGATCTATATGATGAATTATTTGAGTTAACTGATAAAACCGGTGCCAAAATTGGTGCATTTATAAAATATTTAAACACTTCTGATAATAGAGGCGTTAAGTTTCAACACAGGGTTTCCACAAACGAAAAACGCCAAACGCCTAACGAACAACGAGAAACGAATAACGAGAAACGAGAAACGCTCAACGAACAACGAACAACGAACAACGAACAACGAGAAACGCTCAACGAGAAACGCCAAACGCCTAACGAACAACGAGAAACGCCCAACGCCCAACGAGAAACGAACAACGAACAACGAGACACGGAAACTATCAACACAACCACCGCAGCCAAACCTTTAGGCGCTTATCCACATGCAAGAAAAGTGGGAAATTTACTGTTCCTTTCGGGTATAGGTAGCCGCAGCGCAACTGACAATTCCATACCCGGTTTACAACAGGATGAAAGAGGCAATATTCTTCAGTATGATATTGAAGCGGAATGCCGGCAATGCTTTGCAAACGTAAAAGCCGTGCTGGAAGCAAGCGGCAGCAGTTGGGATAAGATCGTTGATGTAACCGTTTACTTAACAAATATGAAGGCAGACTTTGCAACTTATAATAAAATTTATGCAGAGTATTTTACAGACGTACAGGCCTGCCGCACCACAGTAGAAGTAAAAAGTTTGCCAACACCTATCGCAATAGAATTAAAAGTGATTGCTACTATTTAAAATAATTTTTATGGAAGAAAAAGTTGGAATAGGAATTGAATTTAAAAATACCCTGGACTATGCAAAATTCCTTGATGAACAGGATCCGTTCAGGAGCTTCAGGGATAAATTTTATATACCGTTGGTGAATGGTAAAGAGGCTATTTATTTTACCGGAAACTCTTTAGGCCTTCAGCCAAAATCAACGCAGGATTATGTGTTGAACGAACTGGAGGACTGGGCGAATTACGGTGTAGAAGGACATGTACATGCAAGGAACCCCTGGGTAACATATCACGAAATGTTTCCGCCACTTATTTCAAAAATCGTAGGTGCCAAAGAAACCGAAGTGGTGGTGATGAACCAGCTCACCATCAACCTGCATATTTTAATGACCAGTTTTTATCGTCCTGCCAAAGAACGCTTTCGCATCATTTGCGAAGCGAAGGCATTTCCTTCTGACCAATATGCATTTCAATCGCAGGCTGTGTTACACGGCTTTGATGCAGACGAAGCAGTAATAGAAATTGCACCGAGAGAAGGAGAACACAGCCTGAGAACAGCAGACATCCTGGCTACTATTGAACAATATAAAGACAGCACCGCTTTGGTTTTATTTGGTGGCGTAAACTATTACACCGGCCAGGCATTTGATATGCCTGCCATCACCAAAGCTGCACATGCGGCTGGCGCTTACTGCGGTTTCGACCTTGCACATGCTATAGGAAATATTGAATTGGCTCTTCACGACTGGAAAGTAGATTTTGCCTGCTGGTGTAGTTACAAATACCTTAACAGCGGACCCGGTGGCGTTGCAGGCGCTTTCATTCATGAGCAACACATCAGCAATACCAGTTTGCCAAGGATGGCCGGCTGGTGGGGGCACGATAAAGAACGCCGCTTTAAAATGGATAAAGAATTTGATGCCATACCCACAGCCGAAGGATGGCAATTAAGCAACGCACCCATCCTTAGCATGGCTGCACACAAAGCCTCGCTTGATATTTTTGAACTGGCCGGCATGAAGGACCTTCACATAAAAGCAAAAGCATTAACAGGATACCTGTTATTTATTTTAAACAGCATCAACAGGGCCTCATCAGAAAAATTTATAGAAATTATTACACCACAGGAAAATGGTGCACATGGCTGCCAGGTGAGTATGCTGATGCTGAAAGACGGAAAGAAAATTTTTGAGGAACTAAAAAAACAATCAGTCATTGCCGATTGGCGGGAACCCAACGTTATCCGCATTGCACCAGTACCTTTGTACAACAGTTACGAAGATGTATATCGCTTTGGAGAGATCATTTCCAATTGCATAAACAGCTAACAAGGACACAACAGCAAAAAGTATGAAAAAAGAAATCACCATTATTGGTGCCGGTTTGGTAGGATCATTGCTTTCTATTTACCTGAGCAGGCAGGGCTATAAAGTTACGGTGTACGAGCGGCGACCGGACATGCGCAAACAAGAGGTAACTGCCGGCAGGTCCATCAACCTTGCCCTGAGCGACCGTGGAATAAAAGCATTAGAAGAAGTGGGCATCATGAATGATATCCGCTCTATTGCCATCCCTATGCACGGCAGGCAGATGCACAACCTTGATGGAACTTCGGTGTACCAGGCTTACGGCAATGAAGGCCAATTTATCAATAGTGTATCTCGTGGAGAACTCAATCATAAACTAATTGACCTTGCAGAGCAACATGGCGTTGAGGTTCTCTTCGAACATAAATGTGATTTCATAAACTGGAAAGAAAAAGCAATAACATTTGAAACAGCCGGCAATAACACAACAGTAAAATTTGAACTGCTTTTTGGCAGCGATGGCTCCTACTCTGCTGCCCGGCTCAATTACCAGTTGCAACACGACCGGTTTCAGTACCAGCAATATTTTATTGATTATGGTTACAAGGAACTGCATATTCCTGCGGGCAATAACGGCGTATTTCAAATAGAAAAAAATGCCCTGCACATTTGGCCAAGAGGCAACTACATGCTTATTGCTTTGCCTAATATGGATGGCAGTTTTACCTGTACCCTTTTCTTCCCATACGAGGGAATACATTCTTTTGAAACATTGGATAGCCCGGAAAAAGTGGATGTTTTTTTCAAACATCATTTTACGGATGCGTATGCTTTGATGCCTTCGCTTAAAGAAGATTTTTTTAAGAACCCAACAGGATCACTGGTTACGGTGAAATGTTTTCCATGGATAAAGGAAGATTATTTTGCACTCATTGGCGATGCCTCCCATGCTATTGTTCCGTTTTTTGGCCAGGGCATGAATTCGGGCTTCGAGGATTGTGCGGTGTTGAATGGTTTGATAGATATGCACGATCACAACTGGCCGGTCATATTGCAGGAATACCAGGAACTGAGAAAACCCGATGCCGATGCTATTGCCGATCTTGCATTGAATAATTTTGTGGAGATGCGGGATAAGGTATCAGATCCTGGTTTTTTATTACAGAAAAAAATTGAAGCAAAGTTCAGCGGCATGCACCCGGAAAAATGGACACCAGCTTATAGCATGGTTACCTTTCGCCCGGATATGCGTTATAGTGAGGCCCTGACAAAAGGCAATGAACAACAAAAAATTATGGACAAGATAATGGCAATACATAATATTGAAGAAAGATGGGATAGTGAAGCCATTGAACAAATGATACTGGATAGCTTAGAACAATAAAAGCATTCCCCTTAAAAAAAATTGCACAACAACTATGAACCGAGCTGCTTTAATTGAACAGATACAACAAAAAAAATCCTACCTATGTGTGGGCCTCGATACGGATATTAGTAAAATACCTGCACACCTGCAAGATCAACCTAAGGCTGTTGTTCAATTTAATAAAGCCATCATTGATGCTACTAAAGATTATTGCGTAAGCTATAAGATAAACACGGCATTTTACGAGGCCATGGGCGCAAAAGGCTGGGAAGCCATGGAAGAAACGGTGGATTATATTCCTGCTACTCATTTTAAGATAGCTGATGCAAAACGGGGTGATATCGGCAATACCTCTTCACAATACGCCAAAGCTTTTTTTGAAACGATCCCATTTGATGCCATTACCGTTGCGCCATACATGGGGGAAGACAGCGTTCGTCCCTTCCTGGAATATGATAATAAATGGACCATTGTGCTGGGTTTAACCAGCAACAAAGGAGCTGCAGATTTTGAAATGCTGAAGATTCGTAACGGCCTCGACGACCAGTTAAGAAGCGATTACCTGTACGAACGGGTATTAGAAAAAATTGCCGGATGGGGCAGTACCGACAACCTGATGTTTGTGGTAGGCGCCACACAGGCTACCGAGTTCATCAACATCCGCAGTATTATTCCAGATCATTTTTTATTGGTGCCGGGTGTAGGTTTCCAGGGAGGTAGCTTGCAGGAAATAAGTGAGCACGCCATGAACAAGGATTGCGGCTTACTGGTAAATGCCAGCAGGGCCATTATATATGCAGGTAGCGGCGAAAATTTTTCGGCAGAAGCAAAAGCAATTGCAGCGCAATACCAGGCAGAAATGACTCAATACTTTCAACCGTAATTATTGTGTAAATTCAGGTTATGAAATATGTTCCATTAATACTTATTTGCTGTTTTGTATCATTAACGTCATTGTCGCAAACTACCCTTTCTGCCAATGCAATCATGAAGGATGCTTTTGCATTAGCCAGGAAAGAAAAGAAGAATGTATTCGTAAAATACAGTGCCAGTTGGTGCGGCTGGTGCCGAAAAATGGATGCATCTATGCAGGATGCTTCCTGCAAAAAATATTTTGACGATAATTACATCACTGTTCACCTTGTGGTAGACGAGTCTGACGGCAAGAAAAACCTGGAGAACCCCGGAGCAGATTCCCTCATTTTGTTGTACAATGGAAGAAAAAATTCCGGCTTGCCATTTTGGTATATTTTAGATGCAAATGGTAAATTACTGGCAGATTGTTACGTGCATGAAAATGGTAAAACAGTAAATGAAAACAATGCCATGATTGGTTGCCCTGCAACTGAAAAAGAGGTAGCAGCTTTCGTAAAGGTCCTCAAGAAAACATCTACTTTATCAAATGCACAAGAGTCAGCAGTAATAAAAGTTTTCAGAAAAAATGAATTATAAAAAATAAGGAAGAATAGAAATTTTCCCGTGATGAACTGTAACGGGCATTTCTGCTTATGCAATATCTTTTTTAAAAATTTTGTCCATAAGATTGATGTATTAATACTTCATTGCCAGCTTCAATTTTCCCCACAGTTCATTATCGAAACTGCTTGGCCCGAGTGCACTTCCGCCGGCATCATCACCCAATCTTACTACCACTACATCAAGACTGGGCACCACGTATATTTTTTTATCATCTTTACCAAGCGCCATAAACATATCCGCAGGTGCATTTGGCGCAAGGGTTACCGGGAATACTAACTGCGATTGCGGCGCCATGCTGCTGGCTTTGCCATTTAACCACCACAGGTATCCATAGCTGAGGTTATAGTTTTGAGAAGTATTTACCATGGCGTTGTAATAAGTCATATCACTCAACAAAGTATTACCATCCCATTTGCCTTTTGTTAGTACAAGAGAGCCAAAGCGGGCCGCCTCCCTGGTAGTACAATACATCACATAGTTAAACCATAATGCATTGGGCATTCCAATTTTGTCAAACAACTTTTCTTTACTGTAGGCATTAAAGGATTTACCGGCTGCTAACCCAATTACATTTTGCAAAAGCTGGTAGGGTGCATTATGATAAGACCATCGGGTACCGGCATCTGCTTTGTACTGCAGGCAGGCTGGAGTTGTACAATCCTGGTCAGGTACGGCATCATCCAGGCCAGTACTCATGCTTAACTGGTGCTTTACAGTAATGAGATTTTCTTTGGCAAGCGGCAGGGAAGTCCAGCCGGTGCCGAGGTATTTAGAAGTTTTATCATTTACGCTCAGGATGCCGTCTTGCTGCGCAATACCTGTTAGAAATCCCGTAACAGATTTTCCGGCAGAGGCAATATAATAACGGGTATTTTTATCCCAGCTATTCCAGTATTGTTCTTTTACGATGCGGCCATGCTGCAACACAATCAGCCCGTAGCTTTGTTTGGTGCCTGCATAATTAAATGCTTCCAGCAACTTTACGGAATCCCAATTGGCGGCAGCTATAGATTGCGTTCCCCATGTATCGCCTGTTAGTGGCGGGTAATAATAAGCCAGGGGGACTGGAGGCACCGGCACCGGGGCGGTTCCTTCTTTTTTACAACTAACCATTAAAAACAGGAGTACTGCGGCGCAGCAGCTTTTCATACAAAAAATTTTATGTGAGACTTTACCACAACAGAAACGTTTAAGCGTGCCGGTTTATTTTATCAACTATCTGCAGAAGTATAAGTGATACTTAGTAAATGGTTATTTATCCTCCTCCAATGCTTTCATAAAAATATCTGCCAACAGCATTGCCCATTTCTCATACTCCTTCCCGGAGGGATGTAATTCATCTGAAGCAAGGTATTCTGCCTTATGGCCGTCTACTCTTTGAGATGCTGTGATGTACAGGTAATGGGTGCCGTAGTTGGTGGCCAACCGGTGGCAAGTATTGTTGAAGAGATCAATATCAATGGTTACCGATTGCTTGTCACGCCCCTGTGCATCGGGGAGGCGCTGCGCTGCAAAAGGCGTTACACCCCAATCTGGTATACTTATTACTACTACCCTGCCCGGGCGATCTCCTGCAAGGTGAATGGCCCTTTGCAACAAACTGTCAAACTGGATACCGAACTCATCCAGCGATCTGCCACGATACTGGTTATTTACGCCAATCAATAATGTTACAAAATCGTACCGTTCCAAAGTAACCGTATCATCCAGCGCCATGATCAACTCATCTCCCGTCCAGCCTGTTTTTGCAATGATTTCTGCAGCATGGCAATCCAGCCCTTTCCGTCTTAATATTTGCACGGACTGATTAGGGAAATTATCGGCGAATGGTATTTGTTCTCCAATGCTGTAGCTATCGCCTAATGCCAGGTAAGAATAGTGTTTCATCATAATTATTTACAAAAGTAAATACAATCATCAAATAGGGAAATTGTTATATTATTCTTACATATTGTAAGATATTTATTACTATATGTAAGATATACCTTACATTTGATTATAAAATTTATTATCATGCAACAACAACTTCTGCTACCTGCCAGGTATAAAACCTTTGGTTGGTACATCTTTATTCCCGCAGCCATCCTTGGCATTATACTAAGCATTACGGGCTTTGAAGCAAATTGGCTAAATGCAACAGTCTTCGCCATTTTCAATGATGAATTGTTTGGAAAAACACAGTTCTTTAGTTTCGTGCAAACAAACGTTACCAATACGTTGGTAGCTGTTTTTTTTATTGCAGGAGCCATGCTCGTTAGTTTTTCAAAAGAAAAATACGAGGATGAATATATTGCCAGGTTAAGGCTCTCCTCTTTGCTTTGGGCAGTTTGTGTAAGCTATTTTTTACTGCTGCTGGCCTTTATTTTTGTTTACGGCACGGCATTCTTAAATGTTATGATCTACAATATGTTCACCGTCCTGGTCATCTTCATCATCAGGTTCAATTATATTCTTTTCAAAAATTCTAAAACGATGGCTAATGACAAATAATGTAAGAGTGCAGCGAGCCATAAATGGATTAACGCAGGAAGAATTAGCCCGGCAGGTATCCGTAAGCAGGCAAACGATAAATGCTATGGAAGCAAATAAATATGTGCCTTCTACTGTATTGGCTTTAAAAATTGCCCGGGTGTTTAACAGGCCCGTAGAAGCCGTTTTTGAACTGGAAGATTCCGATTAGTTTAGGAGGAAAAAATAATTTAGCAATCTTACATGGGAGCTCCGGATCTGT
>JBBSKH010000138.1:0-8152 GCA_038256495.1 Chitinophagales bacterium | reverse complement strand
TTTAATTTCAAGCTTTTCCCTTTTTACCAAAACAATTAATAACCTTATTATGAGAAAATTCCTTTGTCCCAGCGGGGTTTTCGCAATTTTAATCTTTCTGCCATTAAATACGTGCTGCGAAACCCCGATGCAGGAAGAAAACCCCGCTGGGACAAAGGAATTTTCTCATAATAAGGTTATTAATTGTTTTGGTAAAAAGGGAAAAGCTTGAAATTAAATTTGGTAACGGAAAGATAGATATATAATTCGTTTTTTATTTCTTTTGAAAAAAAGAATTTAATCCTCGCTCTGTCTCAGGTTTTCCAAAAGGCGCTATGGCCATTTTAGTTTTTCGGTTATATCAATAAATGTCTTTAAAACCATCAACGTGAAATTTTTATTTTTGAGGTTAAAAAGCAGCAAACATTTTATTCTGTAACTTAACCCTTCAAATGAATCTAAGTAAATGATGTTTGATAAAATAAAGAATTACTATCAACAAATGTTGCCTGACTTACAAGAAACAGAGTGGAAAGCCATGGAAGAAAAGTTGAGTGTACAATATTTAAAAAAAGGGGAACTGCTTACCCGGCAGGGTGAAATATGCAGTAGCGTAAGTTTTATAAACAAAGGTTTGGTGCGTATGTTTTACATAGTGGATGGAAAAGAAATTAATACCGGCTTCATTAATGAGAACGAATACATTGCACAATATGACAGCTTTATTTTGCAGGAGCCGTCCTCCGGAAATATAGACGCCCTTGAAGATTGCGAGCTAATTAATCTTTCATATAACGACATGCAATCATTATATAAAACCTATACCGTATTTGAAATGTTCGGCAGAAAAATTGCCGAAATGCTTTTCATCATGATTTCCGCCCAAACTACTAGCCTGCTGACACTTACCCCCGAAGAAAGATACCAACGCCTCCTCAACGAAGAACCCTTTGTTATTCAACGGGTACCGCAGTATATGATTGCTTCCTTTATTGGTATTACCCCGGAACACCTGAGTCGCTTACGAAAGAAAATGGCAGGACAATAACTGCCTTATTGATAATTGTTAAGAAATTATGATTCTCTTTTATCTTAACAAATGTCAATGAAAAAAGAAAATTTGTCATTGAATTTTGTATTCATAAAATTAATGACAATGAAAAAACTTTTCTTATTCAGCATCTTCTTCGTCACAACTATTTTTACACAGGGGCAATCTTTAACTCAAACTGTAAAGGGCACTATCACCGATAAAATAAGTGAGAAGCCCCTCGTCGGCGCTTCAGTCAGCGTTGAAGGCACAACACATTCTGCAATTACTGACGCTAACGGAATTTTTATTCTGAACGATGTTTCCATTGGACGCATCAAACTAAATGTTTCATTTGTAGGCTATGGCATGGCTTCCATCCCGGAAGTTTTGGTAACAGCAGGTAAAGAAGTGGTGTTGGATATTTCGCTGGAACAAACTGTTGCTGCGCTGGATGAAGTTGTTATAAAAGCAAGTAAATCAAAAAAAGGGAATGTAAGTAATGAGTATGCCGGCAGCAGTGCCCGCAGTTTTAATATAGAAGAAATAACCCGCTATGCCGGCGGCCGCAATGACCCAAGTAAATTGGTGAGTAATTTTGCCGGTGTTATTTCCAATAATGATAGCCGTAATGATATTGTTGTTCGTGGTAATTCTCCTGCAGGAGTGTTGTGGCGCATTGAAGGTTTACCTTCGCCAAGTCCCAATCATTTTGGTACATTAGGCACAACCGGCGGACCTATATCGGCACTTAACACCAATGCACTTAAGACATCTGATTTTTATACCGGTGCCTTCTCAGCCGAATACGGAAACGCTACGGCGGCAGTATTTGATATTAACTTAAGAACCGGTAATACAGATAAACATGAACGCACACTGCAACTCAATTTGTTCAGCGGTTTAGAAGCAATGCTGGAAGGACCGTTGGGCAAAAAAGGAAGTGGGGCATCGTACCTCGTTGGCTATCGTTATTCCTTTGTGCAAATAGGACAATCGTTAGGATTGAATGTGGGTACTGATGCGCTCCCAAAGTACCAGGATTGGGTGTATAACATCCAGTTTGGCAAATCAAAGGCTGGCAAATTTTCTTTGTTTGGAATGGGCGGTATCAGCAGTATAGATTTCATTGGTAAGGATATCGACACCACGGATTTTTACAGTCGTAAAGACCAGGATGGATATGTAAAAAGTAATTTTTACCTCTTTGGTGCAAAGCATACCGTTGACATCGGCAAAAAATCTTACTGGCGTACGGTGGTTTCCTACAGCAACACCAGCACTGATTATGACAACTACCAGTATCCCTTACCCGTGCCACCATATAAAAACCGCTGGCTGATTACCGCTATTGACGACCGGCAAAATGTACTCCGCTTTTCTTCGTTCATCAACACAAAAAATAGTGCAAAGTTTTCATGGAGAGCCGGTGTAACGGGTGAAAATTTCGGCTTAAAAACGATAGTCAGGAACCGGGAAGGCAAACCGGAAACAGCCCCGTTTGAAACGAACCGAAACTTTGATGACGACTTTACCTTGTTGCAATATTTTGCCCAGGCTCGTTATAAGCCCACGGATAAGTTAACGATAACCGCAGGAGCCCACGGTATGCGTTTCAGTTTTAATTCTTCCAATATTATTGAGCCGAGAGCGGCGATCACTTACGGCATTAATGCAAAGAATACCATCACCCTCAGTTATGGTTTACATGCACAGCTTCAGCCGCTGCCGGTGTATTTGTACCAAAACCAAGACGGCAATGGCGTTAATGCCACAAACCGCAACCTTGACTTCAGTAAAGCACAGCATTTTATTGCAGGCTATGAAAACCGCTTTGCACCAGATTGGCGAATAAAGGTCGAGGGATATCATCAATACCTGTTTGATATTCCTGTGGAGCAAATGCCTTCCGGTTTTTCTATGTTGAATGCAGGGAGCGACTTTACATTTCCTGAAAAAGCCGGGTTGGTAAATAACGGAACCGGCACCAACACGGGAGTTGAATTGACGGTTGAAAATTTTTTAAGTAAGGGTTATTACCTGCTCACAACAGGGTCACTATTCGACAGTAAGTACAAAGGAAGCGATGGTATAGAACGCAACAGCACGTACAACTATGGATATGCTGCGAATGTATTGGCGGGACGAGAGTGGAAAGTCGGTAAAGGAGGTCGCAAGGTTTTCACACTGGATGTGCGCCTGTCCACCATTGGCGGACGTTATACAACACCGGTTGATATTGCTGCTTCTATTGCCGCAGGTAAAGAAGTACTGAACGAAAACAGTTATAATAGCGAACAACTTGACGCTTATTTCCGCATAGATACTAAGTTCGGATTTCGCATCAATAGCAAAAAGCGTAAGCTTAGCCAAACCTTTTATTTAGACCTTCAAAATGTAACGAACCGGGAAAACATTTTCCTGCGCCGCTTCAATCCTTTATATGGCACCATTGGTAGTGTAAACCAGATTGGTTTCTTCCCGGATATATTATACAGGATACAGTTTTAGAAAAACGGTTAGACCATCTTATGAATTCGACGATAAACACAGAGACAAAAATAAAATTGGCAGCTTGATACATTTCCTCCATACCATTAAAGACAGAAATGGGCCTTTGTTCTATTTTGGTGCAGCCTGCCTTGTGCTTGCAGTGGTGTTTATTTTAGCCACCCGTTTTACCACCACACAGGTACATAATGTAAACGCCTGGTACAAGCCATTCAAATTTGCTTTATCCATAGCCATTTATGCGTGGACGATGGCCTGGTTCTGCTTTTACCTCCCCGACTTTAATCTCAATTTTTTCAACTGGTCGGTAATAATTCTGTTAGGCTTTGAAATTATTTATATCGCTATTCAGGCAGGCAGAGGTCAACTTTCGCATTATAATTTAAGTTCTCCATTGTATGCTACGCTATATGTTTTTATGGGGTTAGCGGCTTCATTGGTTACCGTTTACACAGCTTATGTAGGCATACTTTTCTTTTCAAATAACTTTCCCGGTTTACCATCTTATTACTTAGGGTCAATACGATTGGGTATCATCATTTTTGTAATCTTTTCTTTTGAAGGTGCTTTAATGGGTTCAAGACTAATGCATACTATTGGCGGTGCTGATGGTGGAGAAGGGATAGCCTTATTGAATTGGAGCACTAAACATGGTGACCCCCGAATAGCGCATTTTATTGGAATGCACGCCTTACAAGTGTTACCACTGTTATCTTTTTACCTGCTAAAAAATACCAAAGCCACCTTTTTACTTTCGGCTTTATACTTACTTCTTGCATTGTACACTTTAGTTCAGGCATTGCAAGGCAAACCTTTTATCAAAGCAAAAAACAAACAACAAAATGAAGTTCTCCAATAAAGAAAAGAACAGGTTAAAGCAAACATACGGACAGTGGGCAATTGTGACAGGTGCTTCATCGGGTATTGGATTTGAGATTGCAAAATGTTTGGCAGAGGCAGGTTTAGACCTTGTGATTTGCGCAAGAAATTTAAAGAAGTTGGAAGAGATTGAAACTAATTTAAAATCCAAATTTAGTATTGAAATAAAAGTTATTTCCACCGATGTTTCAGAAGCTGAAGGAATAGATAAAATTATCAATGAAACAAAAGATTTGAATGTAGGGCTCCTGGTCGCCTCCGCCGGTTATGGCACGTCTGGTTTATTCGTCCACTCCTCGCTGGATGCTGAAATAAATATGCTGCGGGTCAATTGCGAAGGATTGCTGTCGCTGACGCATCATTTTAGTAGAAGATTTGCGGAACAAAGACGGGGCGGTATTATTTTAATGAGTTCGATAGTGGCATTCCAGGGAGTTCCATATTCAGCAAATTATGCTGCTACCAAAGCTTACGTACAGTCATTGGCAGAAGCGTTAGCCGCAGAACTTAAACCTTATGGCGTTGATGTATTGGCGGCAGCACCCGGACCTGTTAGCAGCGGTTTTGAAGAGCGAGCCAACATGAAAATCTCCATGTCTTTAAAACCTTCACAAGTCGCTATACCCATTCTTAAAGCACTAGGAAGAAAAACAACTATTCTGCCCGGGATGCTCACTAAGATTTTAGTATACTCTTTAAGAACCGTACCCAGGTGGGGTAAGGTAAGAATTATGCAAAAAGTGATGGGAGGTATGACAAAACATCAAAGAAAGTAGATTGACAAAAAACCTTTCAAATTTTCATCCGTTTTTATTCCCTCATTTGTCATAACGGTATAAACAAAAAATTATACAATGATGACAAGTAAAATGAAACAGGTTAAAATGACTGAATACGGCTCACCTGACGATTAAAATTGGTTGACGCAGAAATGCCACAACCCAAAGCAGGAGAAGTAGTGATAAAAGTAAATGCCATTGGCGTAAATTACTCTGACATTCTTCGCAGACAAAACAAATATTTTATGCCAACACCATTGCCTTTTGTTTTGGGCACAGAAGCAGTTGGCATCATTGAGGCAGTTGGCGAAGGCGTTACTGAACCTTATGTTACAGGAACAAGAGTATTAGCTATTCTTCCACAAGCAAACGGCTATGCAACTTATGTAAGTGCTGTTGCTCAATATTGTGTGCCCTTGCCAACAAATATTGATGATAAAACAGGCACTGCAATTTTTGTTCAAGGCTCTACTGCACAACTAATGATTTCGCAAATAGCCAAAGATTTGAAAGGCAAAACTGTTTTAATCAATGCAGCAGCAGGTGGTGTGCGTTCTATTTTAATGCAACTTAAAAATCCACCGCCTTTGGCGGTGGTCATGTCCTGATGGCTATGCCTTAATTTTGATGGATGTGGAGTAAATACAAAAAGCTGTCACACGTGGTATATAAATGCGATTATCACATAGTGTGGACACCGAAATATCGTTATAGGGTATTGTTTGGGGAGGTAAAAAGTTTAGTTGAAAATGATATTCGAATGTTGTGTGAAAGGAAAAGGGTAGAGGTGATTGAATTGAATGTGCAAATCGATCATGTTCATGTAGTGGTATCTATCCCGCCCAAAGTATCAGTGTCGGTCTTGATGGGTACACTAAAAGGAAAGCTGGCAATAAAATTATTTAAGAGTTATCCGAAGTTAAAACAGAAACCTTATTGGGGGAATCACTTTTGGTCAAGAGGGTATTTTGTAACGACAGTAGGAGTAGATGAAGAAATAATTAGAAGGTATGTAAAATATCAGGAGAAGGAAGATAAGAAAGAGGAAAATCAAGGTCTGAGTTTTGATTTGTTCTCGCCGCCTCCAGAGAGTTAAAGAGGGCTATGCCCGATGCCTTCCAACCCACCTTCTAAGAAGGTGGTGGTTGAGTTTCTCTCAGGTATTCCTTTAATTCAACTGCTTCTTCGCTGTTTTCTTCAGGGCAGCTGCAAAATATGTGTGGACGTTCTTTCATTTCGTGTAACGATGGGAAAAGATCACAATTGAAAATCCCGCCTTTTGTGGATATCTGTATGTGCCACCAATGATCCTGTGATCTTTGACCAAAATTAATAATTCCATTGATTTGTATATGGCCGGCCTGATGGATATTATTTTCATTTCTCACGGCTCATCATCCCTTCCAGGAGACGATGCTTGACAACCAGCTAAATATTAAAATAGTTTGGGAGTCAAAAAATCTAATTATTTACCGGGTCTGAAATGAAAAACTCTGTCAGGCTGAGGCACCCGAAGCCGTGGAGCAGAGTAGTTTGAATCGAAAACGTCGGGTAACGTCTCCCGCAGGGGACGATACGATTGAGTAGATCATCCAATCATTTCTCACGGCGCATCGTCCCTTCCAGGAGACGATGCTTGACAATCAGCTAAATATTAAATTAGATTGAGAGTCAGAATATCTGATTATTTGCCGGGTCTGAAATAAAAAACTCTGTCAGGCTGAGGCACCCGAAGCCGTGGAGTAGAGTGGTTTGAATAGTAAAGACAAACGTCGGGTATCGTCTCCCGCAGGGGACGATACGATTTAGTAGATCATCCAATCATCTCTCACGGCGCATCGTCCCTTCCAGGAGACGATGCTTGACAATCCAGCTAAATATTAAATTAGATTGAGAGTCAAAAAAATCTAATTATATACTGGGTCTGAAATAAAAAACTTTGTCAGGCAGAGGCACCCGAAACCGCAGAGTAGAGTGGTTTGAATAGTAAGACAAACGTCGGGTATCGTCTCCCGCAGGGGACGATACGATTTAGTAGATCATCCAATCATCTTTCACGGCGCATCGTCCCTTCCAGGAGACGATGCTTGACAACGAGTCGTGGTTAAATAGGTACTGGATTTTTCTTCCACCCTGCGGGAAGTTTTCATTCTTCCACCCGGTCGTAAACATAATAGCCTTGCTTTGCGTTAACAACCAAGTGGCGGCAAAGGCCGCGGCTTTAAAAAAAAATTAAACGACCAATCCAAAAAAAATAACAATTGCTGGCAACAGCAAAACCCGTTAACGGTAAATCGTTTGGGATACGGCACCATGCGCCTCACCGGTGAAGGCATTCATGGTGAGCCGCCCCGCCGGGATGAAGCATTGGAAATTCTCAGGCAGACAAAAGAGCACGGCATTAACTTTTTGGACACGGCCGATTATTATGGCGAAGATGTTACCAACCGTTTGATTGCCGAGGCGCTTTACCCTTACGCTGACGACCTGGTAATCTGTACGAAAGTGGTGGCGCGAGAAAGCCGGATAAAAGCTGGATGGCTTTTAATAAACTGGAAAATCTGCGCACGAGCATTGAAAATAATTTGCGCACGTTAATGTTGTAGCAGGTAGCACTTGTCCACTTCCGCGTGATGCATGCGGATAAGGGCTTTGAAGATTCTTTGACGGAAATGTTTAAGATGCAGGAAGAAGGAAAATCCTGCACGTAGGTGTGAGTAACGTAAACCCTGGTGAGTTGAAAAGGGCGATGGACATAGGGACCATTGTGAGTGTAAAAAATATGTATGGTCATGCACAGCGGCATTCCGTGAAAGCGCCATACGGTGAGACCCGCGGGGCCGAAGACCTGCTACATATCTGTGAGAAGCATGAAATCCCGTTGATACCGTTTTTTTCATTGCAGACAGCCAGTCAAAAAAAGGATGCTAGGATTGCTGAACTTGCTGATAACTATAATGTGACCGAAGCCCAA
>JBBSKH010000137.1:0-8420 GCA_038256495.1 Chitinophagales bacterium | reverse complement strand
TATCCTAATTTGATAGTGATGCAAACATTGTCAAAAGCATGGGGACTTGCCGCTTTGCGGCTGGGACTCTGTTACGCTTCGATGGATATTATTGACCTGTTCAATAAAGTGAAGCCGCCTTACAATATCAATGAAGCTTCGCAACAGATCGCTTTGGAGGCCTTGCAAAATACGGTACAGGTAAATGAATGGATACAGGAAGCAGTGCAGGAAAAACAAAAACTTATAGCCGAATTAAAGCAGTTCTCCTTTATCAATACTGTGTACCCTTCTGATGCCAATTTTATCCTTGTTAAGGTATCTGATGCAGATGCACTTTACCAGTACCTGTCCGCAAATGAAATTGTAGTACGCAACCGAAGCAAAGAAATGGGGTGCGAAAATTGTTTACGTATCAGCATTGGTACAGTTACAGAAAATGAAAAATTATTATCAGTTCTAAAAAAATATGCAGTATGAAAAAAATATTATTTATAGACAGGGATGGTACATTGATCAAAGAAGCGCCTCCCACATACCAGTTGGATGATCTCAGTAAACTGGAATTTTATCCCGGTATGTTTTATTATCTGCGAAAGATAGCAGAAGAACTGGATTACGAACTGGTGATGGTTACTAACCAGGATGGACTAGGTACTGCCTCATTCCCGGAAGAAACATTTTGGCCCATTCATAATTTGGTTATGAAAAGCCTGCAGAATGAACATATACGATTTGCTGAAGTGATCATTGACAGAACATTGCCGGCAGAAAACGCACCCACCCGTAAACCGGGTACAGCCTTGCTTTCGGGCTATCTCGATAGCGGGGCTTACGATGTAGCAAATTCATTTGTAATAGGCGATCGCATTACTGATATGCAGCTGGCCGGCAATTTAAACTGCAAGGGTTTATGGTTGAATATAGATACTGCCCTGGGTGAGGCTAAAATTAATGATCGTACCGGGGAACTAAAAAAAGATACCGTTGCTTTGGAAACAGATAGCTGGCAGGATATTTACAATTATTTAAAACTACCCCCACGTATCATCCTTCACCAGCGTAATACCAATGAAACAAAGATTACCGTAAAGTTAAACCTGGATGGTACCGGTAAAGCCAATATCAATACCGGCCTTGCTTTTTTTGATCACATGCTCCACCAGCTTGCACGCCATGGCAATATTGACCTGGCGATTGACTGTAAAGGCGATCTGCATATTGATGAACATCACAGCATAGAAGATACCGGCATTGCCCTTGGTGAAGCCTTAGTAAAAGCATTGGGCAATAAGATAGGCATTGAACGTTATGGTTTTTTGTTGCCTATGGATGATTGCCTGGCGCAGGTAGCTATTGATTTTGGTGGAAGAAACTGGATCGTTTGGGATGCTGATTTTAAAAGAGAAAAAATTGGAGAGATGCCTACGGAAATGTTCTTTCATTTTTTTAAATCCTTCAGCGATGCAGCAAAATGCAATTTAAATATCAGGGCTGAAGGGGATAATGAGCATCATAAAATTGAATCTATTTTTAAAGCCTTTGCCAAAGCAATAAAAATGGCCGTAAAAAGAGATGCAGACAATAATTCATTACCATCAACAAAAGGAATTTTATAATGAAGGCTGCCATCATACAATACAATGCCGGTAATGTGCAGAGTGTGCAATATGCTTTACAGCGTATCGGCGTAGATTCAGTAGTTACTGATAATGCGAATGCCATTCAACAGGCAGATAAAGTCATCTTCCCTGGGGTAGGACATGCTGCTGCTGCCATGCAATATTTGAAAGAAAGAGAACTGGATAAAATAATAATTGGGTTAAAGCAGCCGGTATTAGGCATTTGCCTGGGTATGCAGTTAATGTGCAGGCATTCTGCTGAAGGAGATACTTCGTGCTTAGGCATATTTGATACTGAGATAAAGCTTTTTGAATCTGCAGCATGTAAAGTGCCCCAGGTTGGTTGGAATAATATTTATGATTACCGTTCGGTTTTGTTTAAAGGATTGAATGAAGATGATTTTGTTTACACAGTGAATAGTTATTATGCAGCCTTATCCGGTAATACCGTTGCAAAGACTGATTATATTTTTCCTTACAGTGCAGCATTACAAAAAAATAATTTTTATGGCGTGCAGTTTCATCCTGAAAAATCAGGGGAAGCTGGAGAAGTGATTTTAAGAAATTTCATTAAGTATGGCTAATCTTAAAACAGCTGATTCCTTTAACATTAAAAAAAATGGCAGAACAGGCATACAATAACAATCTTAGTTCCCCTTTAGGGGACAGGGGTTTTACCATAATTCCAGCAATTGATATCATAAACGGTAAATGCGTACGCCTCAGTAAAGGTGATTACGCACAGCAAACGATATACCATGAAGATCCTGTTGAAGTTGCTAAACAGTTTGCCGATGCAGGTTTCCGGCGACTGCATATTGTTGACCTGGATGGAGCTAAGGCTGGTAAGATCATCAATATAAAAGTGCTGGAGCAAATTGCATTAGCTACAAATGCCATCATAGATTTTGGAGGAGGTATAAAAAAGATAGAAGATGTACAGGCTGTGCTGAATGCAGGAGCTTCTATAATAACCATTGGCAGCCTTGCTGTCAATCATCCTCAGCTACTGGGCGAATGGCTGCAGGAATTTGGTGCCGATCGTTTTTTAATTGGAGCAGATGTGCTCAATGAAAAAATAAAGATCAGCGGATGGCAGGAGGAAACCGGCATTAATATTTTTGATTTTGTAGCCGATATGCTGAGCCGTGGAGCTACTAATATTTTCTGCACTGATATTTCAAAAGACGGGATGATGGAAGGCCCTTCTGTTGAGCTGTATAAAAAGATCATTGCAAAATATCCTGCAATTAATTTGATCGCCAGTGGTGGAGTAAGTCATATTGATGATGTGAAACAACTACAGGAGATCGGTTGTGCAGGCGTTATTATCGGCAAAGCCATTTACGAAAATCGAATTATCCTGGAACAACTTATAACTTATAACTCATAATAAACCTTGCTTACAAAAAGAATCATAAGCTGTCTCGATATTAAAGATGGCAGAACCGTAAAGGGCATCAACTTCGAAAATATTCGTGATGCAGGTGACCCCGTGGAGCTTGCTATGCACTATTCATCGCAGGGCGCCGATGAACTGGTTTTCCTAGATATTACTGCAACAGTAGAAAAAAGAAAAACGCTTGTTGAACTAGTTAAAAGAATTGCAGCAAACATAAATATTCCATTTACTGTTGGTGGCGGTATAAGTAGCGTGGATGATGTAGCAGTTCTTTTACAAAATGGTGCAGATAAGATATCTGTAAACACCGCCGCATTTAATGATCCGGAATTAATAAAAGACCTGAGTAATGCTTTTGGCAGCCAGTGTGTGGTACTGGCTATTGATACCAAAAAAGAAGCAGATGGCGAATGGTATGTTTATTTGCATGGGGGTAGGACAAAAACAGCAACTAGGGCAATTGATTGGGCAAACAAGGCTGTTGATTCAGGTGCCGGTGAAATACTGTTAACCAGTATGAATAATGACGGAACAAAAAATGGTTTTGCACTGGATATTACGGCTGCATTAGCTAACAGTTTGCCGGTGCCCGTAATAGCCAGCGGGGGAGCAGGTTCTGCAGCACATTTTAAAGATGTATTTAAAATAGCAAATGCCGATGCGGCACTGGCCGCCAGCATTTTTCACTTTAAAGAAATTGAGATACCCATTTTAAAACAATATTTATACAACCAAAAAATACCTATAAGAATATGAAAATTGATTTTGAAAAATATGCAGATGGGCTAGTACCTGCAGTGATACAGGATGACAGTACCGGCAAAGTATTGATGCTTGGTTTTATGAATGAAGCAGCACTTGCTAAAACCAATGAATTGCAAAAAGTCACTTTCTTCAGCCGCAGTAAAAAAAGATTATGGACAAAGGGGGAAGAAAGCGGCAATTTTCTTTTTGTAAAGGAGATCAGGATAGATTGTGATAATGATAGTTTCCTGATCAAAGCCGACCCTGCAGGGCCTGTTTGTCATGCAGGACCAGATACCTGCTGGAATGAAAAAAATGAGGCGACAGGTTTTATACAACAACTTGAGCAAATAATTTCAGAAAGGAAAAGCAACCGGACAGAAAAATCTTACACAAGTTCCCTGTTTGAAAAGGGCATTAATGCCATCGCTCAAAAAGTTGGAGAAGAGGCCATTGAACTTATCATTGAGGCCAAGGATGATGACGATGTATTGTTTAAAAATGAAGCGGCTGATCTTTTATTTCATTACCTGGTTTTACTACAGGCAAAGAATTTTAAACTTGCTGATATAGCAGAGGTATTGGAAAAAAGACATAAGATCTAAAATTGCCGGGCTTAGTATTATGCGGCCGGGATTAAGTTCCACATAATCTGGTATGATTACTGTTAGTATGTATATAGAATAAATTACAAAACACATGAAAAGATTATTACTGCTGCTTTTTATTGTATGCAGCTTCGCCAGCCAGGCTCAAAAAGTAACAGGTTGTGGATTTAAAGTACCACCCCGTTCCCTCAAGTCACAATTCAGTTCGGTATACGAAGCCAGGGATATTGTAAAAACAATGCTGGAGAGTATTAGCTGGAAAGAAAACTTTAATATACGGGAGGATAACGGCATACGCAATGCATACGCCACCATTATAAATAATTCACGCTGGATAATCTATGACAATGGTTTCCTGGAAGACATAGATGCCTACACTTCTACCAGGTGGGCTTCTATCAGTATTCTTGCACATGAAATGGGGCATCACTATTATAACCATGTGGTAAGCCGCAGCGGCAGTACACCCCCAAAGGAAATTGAAGCAGATGCATTTTCAGGTTATGTAATGCAGCGGGTGGGTGCCACGCTTAATGAATCTATTGCAGCAATCAGCGCTATTGCCACTGACTACGCCAGCAATACGCATCCTGCCAAGAGAGACAGGGTAGCAGCTATAACACGGGGATGGAATACAGGAGCCGGTGGTGCACCGGCTACAACAAATCCCAACTCCGGTGGTAACACAAATCCAAATACAGGTGGTAACACAAACCCGAATACCGGTGGAAACACAAATCCGAATACAGGCTCGGGAAACACAACCCCCGCTGACGACCCAAGCTGGATAAGCCTTACTATGCAAAGTAACAAGAGCGAAACGGTTATGTTGAGCGATGATGGTAAAACATACCAGCAGGCAGAGATAAAAGCAGGTGAAGGTTTTGTATTTAAATTTGAGGTATACCAATACGGATGGCTAAAGCTGCCTTACTTTAACGGCTCCAGAATATATAAATTAATGCATGGCAAAGATTACAGCATACTGTGGAACAGGCGTACAAAGAACTGGACGGTTGTGGAAGTGCCTAATTAAATGATTTATAGCAGAGCCTTTATCATACATACACTATTTGCTACATTTTCATACTGGCCATAATTAGGCGTAATGGTATAGCCGGCTTTTGTATAAAGACCTATAGCTTCAGGTTGTTTTTTGCCTGTTTCTAAAATGCATGCTGTAAAATTTAATTCGGCGGTCCAGCGTTCAAGTTCTTTTAAAATGTATAAACCCAGCCCATGCCCACGCAGGGCTGGCTGTACAAACATTCTCTTTATTTCAACCTGCTCTTCGTTGAACGATTTAAAAGCTCCGCATCCAGCCGGTTTATCATCAACATAACAAACAACAACATGCTTTAAGCTTTGTATAGTATTAAACTGGGCATAAAAGCTATGCTCCTCACCATCTCTACGGGCAAGGTCTGCATCCAGTAAAGCAACAAGGCTTTTAAAGTCTGCGTTATCTGAATCCGTTCTTTTAAAACCTGTTATCATAATTTAAAGAAACGATTTTTTTGCAGGAATGCAAAGCCAGTTGGCGGCTAACCCCTACATTTGAACCATGAAAAAACTATCCCTGTGGCTGATGATCATTTTTTACGGGGCAGCAGGAATAAATCATTTTATCAATCCTGCATTCTATATAAAAATAATGCCTTCATGGCTTCCTTTACACAAAGAGCTTGTTTTTGTAAGCGGCATATTTGAAGTTGCGTTTGCTTTATTATTGATCTTTCCCTCAACGAGAAGAATTGGTGCATGGGGCATTATCGCGTTACTCATAGCCGTTTTTCCAGCGAATGTTCAGATGCTGCTGAATTACGCAGATAGCAATGATCCAAAACTGTGGATCGCTATTGTACGTTTACCAATACAATTGCTGTTGATATGGTGGGCATATGGGTTTACCAGGAGGGGAGATAAGAGATTATAAGAGGCAGGGCTTGTATTAAATTTCCTGAACGGTTTGTCTTTTTTAATCAACCTATTTCAACGAGACACAATGATCATATACTCTGTCCGAAAGTCAGTAGATTGTTATCGGGGTCAAGCAAGGCAAATTCCTTTTGCCCCCAAGGTTTTGTCTCCAATGCTCCATTCGGGTGTATGCTTATTTTATTGTCCAACAATGATTGATACAAATTGTCAATGTTGTTGGTTCGAATATAGACGCCTGCATAGTTTCCCTTAGGGTCAATTTCTTGAAACTCAAAAAAATGGATTTCTATGCTATCTTTTTCAACCATTAAATAACCGTCATAGTCAGAACTTCCAACGTTCCGAAATCCCAACTTGTTTACATAGAAATCTTTTGTTGTGGCCTTATTCCGCATTGGCAATTTTGGATTTACGTTTGTCAGCATATTTTTTTTGGCTTAAAATTAAGTCTTTTTTCGCCGTTGGTGTTCGTGCGGATGGTATTGAAGCCAGGCAATCACCAATAACATGGCTTACTGATTTTAATTATTAATTTCTAATTGATAGCCTCCACTGGTTGTTGGTGAATCCCAACGCTGCATTAGCTGCACGAACACCAACGGCGAAAAAATCTCCTGATATCACTTCTTTTTTAAAGGATTCTCATACCACACTACACCCAAGCCTGTTTTATTTGCCACCTCTTCCGTTATCACTATGTCCATATCTCCATCGCTGTCCATGTCCTGAAGTAAAATCTTATCATACTTTATACCCGTTTTGCCATTGATTGTATAATGTCTCCACTGCTTCCCCTTTCTTTTGGAAAGCAGGACACCATGTTGGTTTTTTGCTTCTGCATACGATGTTATTATTTCAAGTTTTCCATCTTTATCTATGTCAACAACTGCTACTGATTTACCCCGCTTACCCGCAAATGCGGGATATTGAAATACCAAATGCTTTTCCCATTTTAATCCGTTTTTGTCGAGGTTTTCAAAATAATAAACCCCTTCCTTAATTTCGGTAGCAATTATATCCATCAACCCATCATCATTAAAATCATTTGTTGTTAAAAACATGGGTTCTTTTCCATTCAGCCCCACAGGAATTTCCTTCCAATTATTTTTTACCAGGTCTTGCCCTGGGTTTTTGAACCATTTCACCCCTGTATTCACTCCTATTCTGTCAGACACTAAAATGTCTATTGCTCCATCGTTGTTTATATCCAAACATTCAATACTCATGATCCATCCTGCACTTGCTATTTTATGAATAAGCCAGTCTGCGTTTCCGTTTTTATCTCTTTGTAGTTGCAACCAGCCAATCATTCCATTTTCTCCTTTCCCCCCAACTACAATTTCATTGTTTCCATCTTTATCCAGATCTGCAACAGCAGCATACATCCATTGATAAGAATTTGCAGATTCAATATGTTGTGTTTTCCATTCTTTAACCTCGTTTAAAAAGTGATAGGAAATAGTTTTTGTTTCTCCTTCGGACATTGTAAAAACACCCATATTGCCATCTTTATCTATTTCGGTAAAAATGGCATCCTCCACATCAGGAGAATTAAATTCAATCGCATCAAATGAATTTTTACCCTTATTAATATAGACCCTGGTTACTCCCTTTCCTTCTCCACCAGAAATCAGGTCAATCATTTTATCCTTATTAAAAAAACCGGCACGTACGCCATCAGCACCATACAACGTGCTATCAATTACATGCATTTGCCATGGCGGACCTATTGCTGTTTTTTGTACAGTTGAACAACCTGCCAATGCACAGAGAAATAAAAGAGACACCAAGGTTTTATTTGTACTTATCAATGAAATAAATATCATGTAGGTATTTTTTTTCTTAGTTGATCCTTTTAACCGCCCATCAACTTATTCTTCTGCGCTACATATTCCTCCTGTGTAATAGCACCTTTTTGCAGCAGCACAAATAATTTATCCAGTTCATCTGCTATTGTAAGTTGCGAAGGCTTTGCAGCAATATTGGTACGGGCAATGGCTTCGGCAAGTTGGTTGGCCTGGTTGGTTATCTGTAACTTTTTATATTCTTCCTGTGCCTGGGTGATGGTATCTTTCAGCAATTTAGGATGATGAATGAGATCATATTTTGTTTCGCCCATTTCAG
>JBBSKH010000136.1:0-8500 GCA_038256495.1 Chitinophagales bacterium | reverse complement strand
TGCCCGGTAGGATCGATTCATCTCTTTCTATGGTGTCCTTAAACAAACCGTTGAATGCAACAGCCGAGCTTTATGGACCGTTGCGAGGGGGCGAGCCCTATATTTTAGTGAGATGGGAAGTGAAGAATGCCAGCATGAAAACAGATTTTATGGATTTTGAAAATGCCAGCTTTGAAGGCTATTACAAAAACGAAGTGGTAGCAGGTCTTCCCCGCAAGGATCCCAATTCTATTATCAGCCTGCGCAACTTTACTGCAGACTGGAACGGCCTGCCTGTAAAGTCCCGGTCAATTGATATTGTTGATCTTTCAAATTCTACGCTAACCTGCGACTTGACCAGTTCATTTCCGCTAACGGCGCTTAATGAATTGATCAATGCAAGTTCATTACAAATGACCGCCGGAAACGTAACCGTTGCATTGAATTATAAAGGACCGATAGTACGTAACAACAATACCAATTCGTTCCTGAATGGTAAGATTCATTTTAGCAACGGCAGCGTGCTATACACACCAAGGAATGTAACTATGAAAGAGGTGAATGGCGATCTTCTGTTTAATAATTCAAATGTTTTTATAAAAGACCTTCGTTGTAACGTGTTACAAAACCAGATAGTGATGAATGGTTCAGCAGAGAATGTACTTACCCTTATTAATACGGAGCCCAATAAAGTAAATGTGAAGTATCATATTTATTCGCCTGCGCTTAACCTCTCATCTTTCACTTTTTTGCTTGATGAAAGGAAAAATACCATCGCCAGGAAAGCAAATACAAATTCACTAGGTAATATATCAACTAAGCTGGATGAGCTGTTGGAAAAAAGCAGGGTTGAGGTTGACTTAAAAGCTGACAAGGTTTCTTACAACCGTTTCCAGGGTGGAAACCTGGCAGCAGCGGTTACCATACTGCAGGATCGTTATGTGTTAAACAATGTAAGCATGCTGCTTGCCGGTGGTAATATGAGCATGAAAGGGCAATTGGTAACTAGTACAGCTTCAAGGCATAAAGCTAGTATTAATGCCAACCTAAGCGATGTGGATGTAAAAAAATTATTTTATGGCTTTGATAATTTTGGCCAGGATGCAATTGGCTATAAGAACCTGCAGGGCACACTTACGGCCAGTACAAACATTGAGATGATGATTGATAAAACAGGAAAAGCTGTTCCCAATTCATCAAACGGTAGCATTAATTTTTTACTTAAAAATGCGGTGTTGCAAAATTTTGAACCCATTAAGAAGATCCAAAAGTTTGTGTTCAAGAACAGAAATTTTGATACCATTCAATTTGCTGCCTTAAAAAACAAATTAGAAGTATTTAATGGCGATATCGTTTTTAAAAGAATGGAAATTCAGAGTTCAGTAATCAGCCTTTTTACAGAAGGCACTTACAGCCAACGAGGCAATACAGATGTGAGCGTACAGGTACCACTTAGTAACCTTAAAAAAAGGGACGATGATTATATCCCCGAAAATATAGGGTTAGACAAATCCGGTGGGCGCAGTATTTTTCTAAGAGGAAAGCCCGGCAGCGACGGTAATATCAATTTTAAACTAGACCTCTTTAAGAAATATTTTAAGGAGCATCCATAGTTATTGCCGCTGCAACGCCGGAACTTATTTTATTTTATGCTGAACGCTGATTTTATTCTTTAGATTCTTCCAGGCCCTCATGATTATCTCCTCCCAGGCTGTAGTAATTATTTTCTTCATCCTCTGAGCCGATGTCTTCCATACTGTCGTCAAGCATTGCCCCGGGTACATCAAGGTCGGCACCGGTAACAATATCTCTTTTATTCATTGTTTCATAATTGGGGGTATCTCCAAATATTTCTTCTTTTGTCATTTCTTCATCTTCATCGTCAGAAGGAATTTGATCCAGGAATTCTTTGGGTTCATCAGCATTGGCATCATCGGTTGCTCCTGTAGCTGGCTTGGTTGTTTTGTTAACGTTTTCTTCTTTTTTCATGACGGTATTTTTAAATAAATAAATGTTGCTTAATCTTTAATTGTTTTGATCGTACTCTTATTATAGTTTTTTACTTCCACAATATCTGCCGGCAGGTAATATCCTTCAGCAGCCAGTTTAGTTACTACGGAGGTCATCAAGTCATTTTTTACATCCCTTAGAGACAGGTCAGGATTATTTGTCTCAATCCAAAAATACACTCCGAGGTTGATGGTGCTGGTGGCTAACTCATCAACTGCAACAGCCGAAACATGAGAAGCGTCTTTCAGTACATCGGGGTGTGCTTTCACCGTTTCCAGAATAATATTGATAGCGCCTGCTATGTCATCTTCATAATCTATCCCGATACTGAAATTGGTTCTCAAAAATCCATCGATTGTAAAATTGATCAACGGGTTTTTGACTATAAGCGCATTGGGAATAAATACATCCTTACCGTCCAGCGTTTTAATGATCGTTTCTCTTAAGTTTAGTCCAATTACCTTGCCGTTAATGCCGTTGGTTTCTACCCTGTCGCCTATGCCAAAGGGGCGCTTAAATGCAAGCATGATACCTGCCAGAAAATTCTCTCCTATATCCTTAAATGCAAAACCTATGATGAATGCTGAAATACCTGCACCTGCAAGGATGGTGGTTACTATGCCGCCAAGGCCAATCACCGCCAACACCGCTACTATACCAAGGATCACCAACACACTATTGATAATATTTGCCAGAAAATCTGCCAGCAATGGGTCGTGAGCTCTTTTCTTCAATCGCTTTCTGAAAACGAGTTTTAACCGGGCTATCAACACCCATAAAATGATACCTACCAGCAAGGCCAGTAATATTTGAGGTATGGCGGCCACAAAAAGCTGGTAGTAATTTTTTAATGAGTCAACAATGTTTTTGAAAAATGCTTCCATAATTAATAACTTTTAATTTTAAGTGTATATGCAGGGCACACAATGTTTTACCCAAGTTGTAGAGTTAGTTACACCCGCAACATAGATTGCAGCGATGTAGTGGCAACGAATGAGTGAATATTAAAACACCAAACCTGCACTTATAAAGCATGTCATTTAATTTAAATACAAAACCAGGCCATTTTGTTTGCAGCAGGCGCCCAACAAATTTGAAGATCGGGTACAAAATGGGTGGCTATGGGAAGTATATAATTCTTATGGGCTTACACACAGTTGATTTTATCTGAAAAGAGCGGTAGCGATAAGCAATTGCTTTAAGTCGTTGCTCACTTTTCATATTTTGGAAAATCTAAAGAAGGTTCGTTTATCAATGTATGAAAATAGAACCAAAACGCTTTTTGGAGCGGCTTTTGTACATTACACATATCAATGACTTTGTTACACATGATTAATCGGGCTTAACAACGAATTCTTTATGCTATTTTAAAACATGGTTTAAAATCAGCAAGTGTCAACCCACTTATTTTTGCACTTTAAAAAATGCTACAATGAAAAAATATCTTTTGTTATCAGCGTTATTTTTTTTCACCTCGATGGCAATTTTCGGCCAGTCTGCAGAAAAAAAAGAGACCAATAAAAAAATAACAGTGCCTGCTGTTGTGCTGCAATCTTTTGAAAAAGAGTTTCCTGGCGACAAAGCAAAATGGGGAGCCGAAGGCGACATGTATGAAGCGGAATTTAAGCACAACAGAGAAAAGATGAGTGCGCTGTTTACAGCAAATGGCCAATTGGTGCAAACAGCCATCCCAATTAAAATTGGCGGTCTGCCTTCTTCTGCAATAGGCTATCTTTTTACATATTACAAAGGCGTTAAAATAAAAGATGTGTCAAAGATTGGCAAGGTGAACGGGGTCATAAATTACGAGGCAGCGGTAAATGACAAGGTTCTAATTTTTGATGTAACCGGAAATTTTATTGAAGAGAAAACTGATGAATAGTGTTTTGGGTGATAAAAGTTCTACACTTAAAATTTCTTCAGTAAGTTATCAGGTTTAACAGATGACTTCTTCGCCAGAATTAAATTCATCGCTTATCTCGTTATTGACACATTACGTTCACATAGATATAAGTCTCCAGTTCATTTCAATTATCTTTAAGAGAAGCGGCATAAATTTTTGCCGTACTTTTTATAACATCCGTATCCTGGGATTAAAATATTTACTACATGTTACAATTAAATTTTCATTCAATATCCGAAGCCTTGCCCGGAGCAAAGTGGCAAAAACTTTTTAATACACATTGGCCGGCCTACAAGGCCTGGCTTATTGCTAAAGGCGCTGCCCATCATCCCCGCCTGGAAATATGCATTGCCCAATTGGAAAAACATATGCCGGAATTCCTGCCAACTTATAAAAGATTGTGTGAACTGGCCGGGAACGATCCGCTGGCAGCCCGCTTCCTCACTGGCTACCAGCCACCGGCTTACATTTCCGGATGCTCACAGGTTGTGTGGCAGCAGCAGCCAATGCTTGTTCGTAATTATGATTATCACCCAAACCTTAGCGAGGGTACCATACTGATGAGTACATGGAATGGTAAAAAAGTGATGGCAACAGGGGACTGTTTAAGTGGAGTGGTGGATGGAATGAATGAGGACGGGCTGGTGGTATCACTAACTTTTGGCGGACGAAAAATTGTAGGTCAGGGCTTTGGCATTCCTTTTATCATCAGGTATGTGCTGGAGTTTTGCAGCAATGTACAGGAAGCTGTAGATGCATTGAAACGCATACCCTCTCATATGGCATATAATATTATGGTGCTGGATAAAACCGGTTCCTATAAGATGCTGCAGATAGCGCCAGATCATGCTGCAATTGTAACGGACAAACCAGCTTCCACCAACCACCAGGGGCAGATTGACTGGCCGGAACATGCGCAGTTTACAAAAACTGTAGAAAGAGAAAAATTTATATTAGATATGCTCTATGATGCAGGCGTGGATAGTAACAGCCTGGCAGATGCATTCTTAAAGCCACCGCTGTTCAACAGTTTGTATGCTGATGGTTTTGGAACAGTGTACACTGCTGTTTATAAACCTGCAAATGGCGAACTGCAAATGCGGTGGCATGGTAACAAACTGGTACATACGTTTACTGATTTTAAGGAAAGCAACACGCTGATAAATTACACGGAGCATGTGCAGGTACCCGTTACTGTGCAAAAAGAAAAGGTACAAACAAACATCCCTCAGCCAGAGGGTACCGAGCAGGTGACAAATTATAACAATTACGCTGATGCAGATTATTGGGTAGAATATGGCAAGTCGTGGTCAACAGGCAGTCAGTCGCAACTTTCACAACAGGTAGCTAAAACCATTATCAAATCTATAGGCCTTCCCGCCGGTACAAATACTGATAAAATACTGGAGCAATTTTTAGGAGAGCAAAAAAAGCGTGGCCAGGTACCCTGGGAAATGCTGGCAGATCTATGGGCAAATACCGGGGGAGCTTATTGATGGTTCTAAAACATGGTAACATCAGGGATTGTAAAAGCCCGAAACAGGAATGCCCACCAGGAGAAATTACTTGCTACTGGTCTCCTGTAATCTTCTCAGTTTAATCATTAACGTTGGCAGTAGTTCATTGCCATTTAAAAAATATAGAAACAAGAGAAACCTTTAAAGGAATACGCACCAACGGCAACTGCAGGCTGGTACAAGATGCCATAGTAGACTAATACTGATGGAAATTTTATGTTTCAGATATCGTTGTACCCGGCTCCTACACCCTCCAGGAGAACCTCTCCGGAGGATCCTTTTCTAAAGAAGTAAAACTGACTTTCGCAGATACCATTCTTCAAATGAATTTCTAAACAAGGCAGCGCAAAAAAAGATCCGCCTATCCTCTAAAGGCGCATCATCATTTTAATTCAGCCAATACCAACACAGCCCGGTCTTTTTTGCACAAAAGGTTTCCGGCTTCGATGCTTTCATTATTTTTAAGGTTTACTCACAGATGATCTAACCTGCATACAGGTTGGTATATTGAATCATTTAAAGCACCTGCAATGAAAAAGCAACTCGTAAACGAACGCCTTAAATTACTTATTACTGTAGAAAAATTCCTGGAAGGGCCGATGATCTTCCTTGGCTTTGTGTGGTTGGTACTCCTTGTTGTAGAGCTCGTAAGGGGCTTGCCCACAACGCTTGAGTACCTGAGCCTCACGATATGGGCAATTTTTATCCTGGACTTCCTGGTTAAGTTCATCCTTGCACCGGCAAAGATTTTGTTTATGAAGAAAAACTGGCTTACTGCAATTTCGCTGCTATTGCCTGCGCTTCGTATTTTCCGGGTATTTCGTTTTGTGCGGTTGCTCAGGGGACTGCGTGGCGTTCGCCTGGTGCGGGTAGTAGCCTCGCTAAACAGGGGAGTAAGAAGCCTCGGTGCCACCATGAAGAGAAGGGCGTTCGGATACGTTCTGTCCCTTGCCTTGCTGGTTATATTCGGTGGCGCTGCAGGTATGTTTGCGCTTGAAAAAAATACGCCTGGCTTCGAAAATTACTGGATGGCATTGTGGTGGACCGCTATGCGGGTGATTACAGTAGGTAATGAATTTAATCCAGCTACGCCGGAAGGACGTGGACTTGCCTTCCTCATTGCTATTTTTGGCTTTACCATTTTTGGATATGTGACGGCAACCATTGCCACTTATTTTATAGGCCGGGATGCAGAGGAAGAAGATGCCCCGGTGGCAGGTACTCATGAAATAAAGGAATTGAAAAAACTTATTATTACACTTACCGGTGAGGTAAAAACTATAAGAGAAATGCAGGAAAGGAAATAGGGAGTTGTAAAGGCACAAATAGGATGTTGTTTGGAAAACCTTTCTTTGATAATCAAGGTTACCAGGAAACTAAAGAAATAACACACGGCAAAGTTGAAGCGTTAGTTACACCCGCAACATTGAATGCTGCAATGTTTGGCAACGAATGAGTGACTATTAAGACACGAAACCTGCACTTATAAAATGGTCCTTTAATTTAAATAAAAAGCCAGGCCATTTTGTTCGCACCGGGCTGTCAACAATTTTGACGTTGAGGTAGAAGGGAGGTGGGTTTGCTTATGATTCATCTGCACAAAAAGTATTAATTCATTTTGTGCAGATGAAGTGAATGGATTCAATGAACTGTATTCAGAATTTTTCAAAACGGCCTGTTATTTTTTTAATGTTGATGCGGTACATAACAGCCTTTTCCCGGTTGCTGTCATCCAGCTTACCAGATACCTCGTGTTGATGAGAATGGATGCTGCTGCCCGTCATCAGGTAAAATGCACTATTATAGAGGCTTTCCTTTGCTTTCGCAGCTTTCTTACCGTCTAGTTCTTCAAATTCTCCATACAGCAACACCGTTTGCCAGTTTTTATTATCGGTCATCACACCAACTTCAAAACAAACATTTGGATTCTTACGAAGTATGCGCAATTTTTTGCCCTCGTTGGTTTGACCGTAAATATATTTGCCGTCGTAACTATAGTTTACAGGAACTATGTAAGGCTTTTTCCCGTCTGTACATGCCAGCCGGCCTCTTACCTGGCTAGTTAATAAATTGTTCACCTGTTGGTCTGTAAGTGTTCCTAACATTATGTGTTATTTTAATGTGCTTAAAAATAAGTCGTCGAAAAAGAAACAAGAATGACGACAATCATAAAGCTGACTAATTTTTCTCATGCCTGTTTATAAAGGTAAGTAAATATAAAAATTTTGTTTAAAACAAGTCTACCCGGATAACTCCCAGAATCATCTGTTGATGAAGGCAATACCATTCAAATCATTATTAGCTATGACTTTGATCATTAGTTTCTTAACTATGAAAATGTACATTTCGGTTTATAAAATCGTTGAACAGGGTCAGTTGGTCATTACCAATGCCTGGTATAATATACATTAAACAATATCGGTTAGATGAAAATAATAAATTTAGTTACGATTGTATTTTTACTTATTGGTTTCTCTCTTTTACCATCCTGTGAAAACAGGGAGAGGAGAACAAAACATAGAATAAGCAATTATGAGCAATTCAGGGATTCTGTTCTTACAGAAAATAAAAATATTGAACCGGATACCAGTAATATTTTTGATGATGACACGACTTTTACACCCGGGGTAGATTCTGTTGATACGTTACTGCATGCTTTAGATACACTGCTGCAACAGGAAGCTTTCATCATGATACAAACGGATACTTTTTTAAGTCATTTGAAAAAAGGGGAACCCTACCCGGGAGAAGAAAAATTAATGCTGCTGCAGAATATAAGTTTACTTGATTCCTTTTTTAAAAATAGAAAATCAGAAGAAAAAGTAACCTGCAGGGAAAAAGAATGTTATCTGTATGTTGAAATCATAAAGAGCAGGCAGGTGTTATATTTATACCTTGATGGTGAGTTAACGGATAGCTTTAAAGTGTCCACAGGAAAGGGAAGGTATAGAACACCAGATTTAAATCTAAGGCCTTCGGGCCCGATATTTACTAAATACACTTCCAAAAAGTTTCCCGGCGGCAATTACCAGGGCCTGGGCAATATGCCCTATGCTGTTTTTGTAAGAGGAGGGTATGCCATTCACGGCAC